>JAKUUI010000044.1 GCA_022448485.1 SAR324 cluster bacterium | reverse complement strand
TTCAATAGATATCAACAAACAACAAATAAATAAAATGAAAGAAAATAACGGCTCTGCTGATTCAATCATCGTGATGAAATTCG
Organism: SAR324 cluster bacterium; assembly: GCA_022448485.1. Taxonomy (GTDB): domain Bacteria; phylum SAR324; class SAR324; order SAR324; family NAC60-12; genus Arctic96AD-7. The sequence goes on along the minus strand of JAKUUI010000044.1, from coordinate 16,870 downwards.
GAGGAACAAGTGTCAGAAACGAGGAATCACGCGTCAGTGCAATCAAACATATCCGCAAGCATGCTGAATCCGGAAAACAGGTAGTTGTGGTAGTTTCTGCTATGGGACGCAAAGGTGAACCTTATGCGACCGACACGCTGATTTCTTTACTGAAAGATGTTGGTGAGCCGGTCAATCCGGCGGAACTGGACTCAGTGATGAGTCTTGGCGAGACGCTGAGTTCTGCATATTTTACGCATTTGCTCAGTCAAAACGGCTTGCCGGCAGAAGCCTTCACAGGCCGGCAAGCAGGCATCTTAACCGACGACAATCCCGGAAATGCGGAAATCCTGGAAATCAATCCCGTTCGAATCAGGGCCACATTGAACGCAGGAAAAATTGCGGTCGTGGCTGGTTTTCAGGGAGCAACTTCCGCAGGAGATGTACGAACTCTGGGTCGCGGCGGCAGTGATACGAGTGCAGTTACACTGGGTTCAGCTTTGAATGCTGAACGGGTAGAAATATATTCAGATGTTGACGGAATCGCAAATTGTGACCCCCGCCAAATTCCGGAGGCCTCCATTATGGACACAGTAAGTGCCAGGCAAGTTCTCTCTATGGCAAATGAAGGCAGCAAAGTCCTGCACCCGCGGGCGGTCCAGGCATCGTTAAAAACTCAAACTTCGATTGTTGCACGCAACACATTCAGCGCTGCTTCAGGAACCACCATTTTCCACAATGCACCTGCTGACCAAAGCGATCAGGTCGCGCTGGCGCATCGGGACGAAATGACCCTGATAGAATTTGAAGCCAAAACAGATGCACAAAAAATAGTTCCGGAAATGATCCGCGTTGACGAATGCAGATTTGTGCTGAAAAAAGATGTTTATCAGGAAAGCAGAATAAAGGAACTGCAGAATAAATTCGGCGCACTCCGGACGGAGGACAACTGGGCCACGATTTCAGTTGTCTTTGACAAACCAGCACCAGAAAACAAAGAAATTCCAGGAAACGAAATCATCCATTCCAGTGAAAATGTGATTTGTTATTTGCTGAAAGAAGATCTTTTATCGACTTCTTTAAGGACACTTTATGAGCATTACATTTTGGCTGTATGAACACACTGATCACCTTACAATTGGAAGAGAACAGTCTAAACCTCGTTCTCAGTTCGTTCGCTACCTTCGCCCCTATTTGTGGGAATAGATATAAAACCTGAAGTATCTGGGACTTCAAAACAACAGGATTGCAGGAAGAGATCGCCCAAATTAAGAAAATGTTAACATCATTTATCAAAAAACTAAGAGCTCGTACCTGATTGTGGATAACTGATAGCCAAAGGAAAATATGCCCGCATTCGAAAAAGAAGAATACCAGGTCCGCATCGGGAAAGTGCGTCAGAGCATGGAAGAAAAAAATATTGAGGTGTTGATTGTAACCGATCCTTCCAATATGGCGTGGCTTACTGGTTATGACGGCTGGTCGTTTTATGTTCATCAGTGTGTGGTGCTAACTTTGGAGGGTGAGCCGTTTTGGTACGGACGAGAAATGGATACCAATGGAGCAAAACGCACCGTGTTTATGCATCATGGAAAGATTCTCGGCTATCCTGATGACTACGTGCAGAATCCCTTGAAACACCCAATGGATTTTTTGAGTAGTACCTTTAAGGAGAAAAGCTGGGCAGAAAAAACAGTAGGGGTTGAAAAAGACAACTATTATTTTTCTGCGGCGTGTCTGGAGTCTTTACAGAAAAACTTGCCTAAAGCCAATTTTAAAGATGCAACCGGTCTGGTCAACTGGCAGCGTACAGTGAAATCTCCGCAGGAATTAGATTACATGCGCAAGGCGGCCTGGATTGTGGAAAAAATGCACGCACGCATTTTCGAAGTCATGGAACCCGGAATACGAAAAAATGATCTGGTAGCAGAAATTTATCATTCCGCCATTTCCGGTGCGAAAGGCGCGGGTGGAGATTACCCGGCTATTGTGCCGATGACTCCCACCGGTGCGGATGCTTCAGCTCCACATTTGACCTGGGACGATCAGCCAATTGCCGATAATACCGGTACTTTTTTTGAAATTGCCGGATGCTACCGACGCTACCATTGTCCGCTTTCGCGCACAGTTTATTTGGGAACACCTCCGCAAAAATATTATGATGTGGAAAAAGCCGTTTTGGAAGGCATTGAAGCAGGACTGGAGGCAGCAAAACCCGGCAATATGGCTGAAGATATAGAAGCCGCCTGGCGTAAAATCATCGCTAAGCATGGTTTTGAAAAAACCAGCCGCTGCGGCTATGCCATCGGTTTGAGCTACCCTCCAGATTGGGGTGAGCGTACCGTCAGTTTTCGTAGAGGAGACAAAACGGTGTTGGAACCGAACATGACTTTTCACTTCATGCCGGCCCTCTGGTTTGATGATTGGGGGCTGGAAACAACGGAAAGCATTGTCATCACCGAAACCGGTGCAGAAACTTTAGCCGATGTTCCCCGGAAGCTGTTTGTCAAACCATAAAGGCATGCTGAGCTTCTTTCTTGAATTAATTCCGCAGTAAAGAGAAAGCCGAGCCAAAACGGCCAACGACTGTGAGCCAGCAGAGGCTTCCGAACATCACTGCCAGAGTTGTAAATTGTTCCGGAAACAAACAAATGGTAACATAAAATAAGACCGTTTCTGTCCCTTCTACCAAACCTCCAAGATAATAAAAAGCCTTCTGTCCATGTGCTTCAGAGGAAATGCCATGTTTTTCTGCAATCACTGCGAAGGCCAGAAAACTGGATCCGGTACCTACGAAGGCAAAAATTAAATAAGTTGCAGCTAAACTATTTTTCTCAGGTTCCGCCAAGGCAAAACCCAAAACCACTGCAGAATAAAAAATAAAATCGCAGCTGATGTCGAGGTATCCGCCTAAATTGGTGACGCCGTTCCTGCGAGCAACTGCGCCGTCCAGCCCATCGAAAAAACGATTGACCAAAATCAGGGCTAGGGCCGTAGAATATAGTTTTATCCAGAGCAGAGGAACTGCTAAGAGTCCAATTCCGAAACCAACAAGTGTAATGCTGTTGGCAGAAATTTGGCTTGGAACATAACTTGCGAGGTCATCCATTGTTGGATGCACTACCCTGTTCACCCAGCTGTCAACCATGAGGTTTTTTAGTGTTGAGTGTTGGGTTTTAGGTTTTGGGTTTTGGGTATGAATCTTGAGACCAAAAGGCGCTGTTTATTAGTGACGATGGTGATAGCAGAATCTTACATGAAAAAGTTTCATGCAGTAAGTTCAATGCGGTCAAGGATTGCGTTTGCAATTCCTGCCTTGCCGACATGTTTTTGGGGTTCCTGTTTGGACTCCAACAGCCACGCTACCTGAGTACCATCAGCTTTGAAATCTTCTACACGGTTCGCCACAACCAGTTGAGAGCCCACCTTTTTGGACAAGCGGTTTTGAGCAATAGACATTAATTCTTCATGAGAAATATTTTCTTCATATTTGAAAGTAACCATCTTCAGCTCAGGAAAATTCTGACGCACTTCGTCAATCATCTTAACAGTCGGTACCAGCTTCAAAGTCAGTTGATCTTTTTTGCTGGAAAGTTTTCCTTCAAAAACGGACTCCGGCTGATAGTCAGCAACTGCAGCCGTAAAAATTCCCCAATCAAAAGATCCCTCCTGCAGAGATTCATTAAGAGTTCTTCTGTAATCATCAAATGTTGTTGCAATTTCTGTATTTAAATATTCCGGTGCATGGCGGCTTCCTTTGCCGAGAATTAGTTCAACTTCTGCTCCGCGCAGCCATGCTTCCCGGGCTAATTGTATGGAAAGAACACCGGTAAAGCGTGTTGTGATGCTTCTGATATTGTCCACTGGAACAGGAATCGGCCCCCCTGTGATGAGTAAAGACTTTCCGCGGAGCGTAGATTCACTTAGTGACCTGATTGTTGCCGCCACAATTAATTCCAGCGAGGCCAGATTATTTTTACCGTGAGTTAGAAGCGGCGGAATCAGGGTTACCCCCATTTTCTGCAAAGTCTGCAAAGATCCTGTCAAGATACTGTTATGCATCGCTCCATGCATCGCAGGTGCAAACAAGACCGGAGTTCCCTGATGCTCCATTCGTCCAAGAGCCGCCGCAATGGCTGCAGAAACCACAGAATCTGCAATTCCTGAAACCGCCTTATTCAAAGTGTTGTACGATGCAGGAGCGACAACAAAAGCATCGAAAGGTGTGGAGTCACTCAGATGTTCTGCATCTGAACTAAAGCAGTCAATGACCGGATTCTGTGAGCACCACTCCAGCGCCTCTTTGGCAACATAACGTAATCCTTCAGTTGTTGCATAAACAACTACATCCGCACCTTCACGGCGAAAGTCACGAATTAAATCCGGCATACGGTAAGCAGCTATGCTGCCGGTTATAAGCAAAGCAATGCTTTTGCCGGACAAGTGAGAACCAGTTAAACGGATTTCCCGGTCAGCAAGTTTCGAAGGAGGAGGAGGTTCTAAATTCCAATTTAAAGACATTGACGGTTTCAGATTTCAGGTTACAAGTTTCAGTTTCGAGGTATAGGACACCAATTTTCACAGATGTACATAAATATTAATTTCCGTTTTTTTCTTGGAAATTTGAGGCTGTAAATCAAAGTTCTAGCTTTTATTGCTGTTGCGGCCTGATTTCAAATTTCTGATTCCTCACAAAACAGTTGCTGCCAATTCCGCCAGCAGAGAGCGTTCACCGCTAGTGAAGCGCACATGTCCAGACAACGGAGAATCCTTGAAGCGCTCAACCAGCGTGCTCAACCCATTGGAAGAGAGGTTTACTTCTGTATTGTCAATTTGATTCGGATCACCTGTTAAAACAATTTTTGTTCCTTCCCCAACTCGTGTAACTATTGTTTTCATTTCATGCGGAGTCAGGTTTTGGGCTTCGTCAACAATCATGTATTGATTCGGAATAGTACGTCCACGGATATACGTCAGCGGTTCAACAACAAGCAGTCCACGATCCATTAATTCATGATAACTGCTACGTTTTGAACCACTTTTTGATGTGGAATTATTAATCAGCAATTCCAGGTTATCAAAAATCGGATGCATCCATGGAGACAGTTTTTCCTGAGTATCTCCCGGCAGATATCCCATGTCACGTCCCATCGGGAAAATGGGCCGGGAGACCAGCATGCGCGAATAAATATTGTCTACCATCATTTGCTGCAAACCAACAGCAAGAGCCAGTAATGTCTTGCCAGTTCCAGATTTACCACTTAGCGTCACAACTGAAATCGTTGGATTCAGCAGCAATGACAGTGCCAATCGTTGCTCTGGATTTCGTGGTCTGATTCCCCAAACGCCTTGTTCTTTCGGGACAAGTTCAAATTGCTTCTTCCCAGGATTATATACAGCTAAAACACCTTCGTCAGGGACTTCCGGGCTGCTTAAAAGAAGACCTTCACCAGGATAAAATTTTTCAATCGCCTTTTGTTCAGGAAACATCTCTTCCGGAGCAATGAAAGGCTGTTTACTTAGATTCCTTAATATTTCTTTGCTCACCTCACTCCGTCGCATTCCTGAATACAGGCATGAGTCATTCGGCCTGCGCCCTTCATATGAAACAGTTGGAACACTGAGTGTGTTGGCCTTCGTTCGTAAATTTTCATCCTGTGAAACAAAGACAAGATCTTTGTTTTTTTGACTCAATGTCCAAGCGACAGCCAGAACCCGATTGGAAATGCTCTTCAAGTTCAGGCTGTACGGAAGTGCCCCTGATTCCGGATCTGTAAGTTCAATCCGTAATTTCCCACCATTCGGCAAGTCAATGCCTTCTACTAAACTACCATATTGTCGACATTCATCCAACATCTTGCTGACAATTTGAGCCGAACGCCCTTTTTCTCCTAAATCCAACTTGAGGATATCCAACTCTTCAATGATGCCGACCGGGAGGACAATTTCTTTATCAGGAAAATCATAAAGAGCTTCCGGAGTGTAAAGCAGCACGCTGATGTCAAGAACGTAAGGCGATGCGTTGCTCATGAGTTTTTTGTGGATAAAATAATCTCTTATTAGTCATGATATTTTGTATCATATTGATATTATTGGTTAGCTTTTGTATTTTCTAGCAGAGTTAATGATCTCTGATTACTGAACTTTTTTGAATTTCTCCTCAGGTCGAAATGACATTTCACGATTGCTGGAGATCTTAAGAAACAGTCCAGCATGAAGAATCACTATTTTTGTATTTGCTCTCAATACCGGATTATCAGTAAAAATATATCTGCTACAGAGTCAATTATAAACCAGCTCTTAGTGATGATCAATGAAAGCCCTCTCTCTGTCAAGACTGCATACACATTTGACAGCAATTATTTTAATTCTGAGAACAAAATTATTTTCATTCTGGCTGCTCTTCAGTGAGATTATTAAGGAAGTTTAAACCCAAATTCTTGCACTTTCTGAAAAACTCGGGTAAAAGGTTAGTCAGAGAAAAGAATTAAACACCTCATTTTATGTCAGCTAATGGATAAAAAATGGAATTTCAGTTAACATCCGGTTTACAGCCTGAACTGCTTGAAAATGACCAGAAGCAATGGCTTGCCAATGCGATCTGCGGTGCAATTACAGCAGACGGCTCAATTGCTCCAGAAGAACTGGAATATCTCGAAAAAGCACTCGCATTTTTACCCTCACAAACAGATGTGAATAACATGATGCAGGCCGTGAAAGACCAAACGCTTCCTGAATTAGACCGTTTGCCTGGAGCAACACGTGAAATGGAGGTGAAAATTTTCATCGAGTTGACAGTAGTTATTTCCGTTGACAATGTCCTGGGTGCAAACGAAATCGACTACCTGCTGAATATTGGACGCAAGCTCGGTTTTGGCCGGGAATTTGTCCGGGTTGTCATCCGCTGGGCCAGCGAGGGAATTGTCTGGAGACGTAAAATGCAGCATCTTATTGACGCAGGAAGCTCACTAGAGGCAGAATATTCGGATTGAGCAACAGCTTGATCTCCTCAGATTACTGACTAACATTCTGAAAAACACTGGGCAGCAGTGATTTTCTGTTCAGGATTATTCTGTCAGTATTAGATGAGTCAGAACGTGTCTAGTTTTTCCTTCTTCAAACTGCAGAAGATGGTGGGGAGCAGCCGCTGTAAAAGTGAATTCAAAATGAGTTTTTTCTCTAGGCAGGAGGGCACGCAGTAATCCGGACTCCGGTAAAACTAAGATTGTTTGTGCAGTTTGGACTCCAAGCGGAGTTTCCATCTGGATTTCTCCCTGTGGTTCAACCATCATGCGGATCATGCTCATAGAGCGCGGAAAACCTTTTTTTTCCAGCTCAATTGCCAGCAGTGGTATAAAAAGAGTGAAGGAATAATCTTTCGTCTGCAGAATTTCCTGCAAATTTTTTCGCAGATAGAAAATTACCACTTCGAAGGGGACTGCCTTTTCCTGGCTCAAGCTTGTTTCAAATTCAAGAACCCGTCCATCTTTTTCCAGTCTGGTCTGCATGACTTCTCCGGAATAGCTGTTGGTTATCCGGAAATCCTCTCGGAAATCCTCTTCTTCATAAAAATTTGGTAGACCAGATTCTGCATCAAACCAGAGCGTCTTGCGGGTAAATACTTTCCCATCCGGCTTTGTGTTTTCGTTTTTTTCAACAATGAACTTCGTTCCTGCTTTTGTCAAAATTTCATAGTTAAAATGGCTCTTCCCTGTGAATTCAGAACTCTTCAAATTCAAATGTTGAAAAGAAAATTCAATACCAGGTAGCAATTGGCTGAGGTAGCTTTCCTGGGCAATAACCGACACTCGATCAAGCAACAAACCGGCTAAAAGCAGGTTGCAGAAAAATATTAGACTGCTGATCTTAATTTTCATCTGCAGCATTAGTTGTATGCTCCTTCGCATTTTCGACAAATATTCCAATGGTTTTTTGCTTTTGGCACATCCACCATGCACTGGCGGCAAACAACTTCATTGCAGTGCCGGCATATCATTTTATAAGCTTGGAAACGTGACAACAACTTTCCGCAGATATTACAGTTTTCTGACAGTCTTCTCATATTTTTTTCTGTTCCTTATATTTTTATCTTATCCAAGCCGTGTAAGTTGTCATTATGCCATGATTTTCTGCTGTCGCAAGCGTAATGCTGCAACAGGTTTCTTACTCAGTTAAAATGCTTCGTGGAAACTTGTCATTCGCGCACAGGTAGGAATCCGGCAGGCTCATTTTTGCGAACTTTTTCTTCTATCAATAAAGATTTTTTGGCATTATCTGCAGAAAAGATTTAATTGGATTTGATTTTGCAAAAGGAATTTGCTTAAATTTGACTCAGATAATCATTATGGGGATGTCCTTAACACGTAAAAATAACAAATAAATTAGATATAATGGAAGAAATCAAACGCCTGTTATTGGAAGAAAAGGATGCACTACTCTCCGAGATTCGGGAAAAAACAGGAAATAAAAACGAAATAAATAACGATATTGGTGACGCCATCGATTCTTCTGTGGAAGAACAGGAGCGGGAGTTGGATCTATTACTTCAAGATCGGGAACTGGCAAGACTTGAAGGAATTGAGATTGCCCTTAAGCGCATGGCATCTGATGACTTCGGCTACTGTGACGAATGCGGAGAAGCTATTTCCAAGAAACGGCTGCTGGCCTTTCCTCTGGCTCGAATGTGCATCAATTGCCAGTCAAATGAAGAACGCAGTCGACTTGCGCAAAATGCTTTTTCCCGTGCAGACTACTCCAGTCAAGTATTAGGTGACGAATAACTACTTAACCTCACTCCGGTCCCAGAATCTTTGGTGGATGCTGACGAAGTATAATCTGCCTGGGCATCTCGAAAACTGCTGCCTGACCACATTGTTTTTTATGTGTGTTGAAAAAGTTCTCCTACAAACAAAACCGAGGATATTGCGGCTTTTTAATCCCGAAACAGCATGGCCAATCTGCTGAATTATGACGCCAGCCATTTGCTGGCTTTTATTCTGGTTCTGATACGAGTCGGTGGAATTATCTCTACCGCACCAGTCTTCGGCAGTTCCAATACCCCACCCCAAATGAAGGTGGTTATGAGTCTCATGCTGGCACTGATTCTCTATCCCTTCATTCCATCAATCACAGTTTTTCCGAATCGTCCAGACCATTACATTGTGCTCATAGCCAGCGAACTGCTGATTGGAATGGTGCTTGGCATAATTGCCCGTTTTTTGTTTGGAGCGGTTGAATTTGCAGGAACAGTCATTGGCTTTCAAATGGGACTCGGCATGGCCAATGTCTTTGATCCGCAGTCACAGGAACAAATTTCTCTAGTAGGAAGATTCGAAAGCACAACTGCAACTCTCATTTTTTTAGCAATGGATGGACACCTGATTGTGCTTCAAGCCCTAGTCCGGAGCTACTCAGTTCTTCCTCCGGGAGGCTCCAGTATCAGCCGGCCTTTAATTGAAAAACTGACAGAACTTTCTGCAAGTATTTTTGTAATCGGTTTGCAGATCGGTGCACCTTTGATTGTCGCCCTTTTTCTCGCTAATGCCGTTGTTGGTCTTTTGGCTCGCTCAGTGCCGCAAATTCAGGTTTTTGTGGTTGGTTTTCCACTGACCTTAATGCTTGGCTTTTTGTTTCTGTTATTCGGCATGCCGTTTTTTGCACAGGCCGTACATCAAATGTTTGAGATGCTTGACACACAATATTTCGAAGCCCTCAAGTTATTAGGCGGCTAAGGGCAATTATTTGAAATACCAACAGCGCGCATCCGGCGGAGCAGTTCAATGAACATCCGCTTTGTTTTGCACACAAAAGTTAACAACAGCTGTTTCTTGAAGGCAAATGGCAGAACAACAAGGTCAGGAAAAAACTGAGGCTCCAACGGAGAAAAAACGTAGGGAGTCTAGGGAAGAAGGACAAGTAGCCTTTAGCAGGGAACTGTCATCTGCGGCTTTGCTCGCAGGAATCGTACTCACCCTTGTTGCCACCAGTCCCTTAATTCTTGATGCCTTAAGGCAACTTATGTCTCAAATCTTCCGGGAGATGTCACAAGCTGATGAGTTATCCATCGACAGCATTTATACATTATCTGGAGAAATACTTTCCACAATTCTTCCCGCGTTTGCGCCTTTTGCTGCAGTCATTATTTTTGTCGGAATTTTTGCTTCTGTTCTACAGGTCGGAGTCCAAATCACATTTAAGGCACTTGCTCCAAAATTTAACAAAATAAGTCCGCTGACCGGTCTCAAACGACTTTTTTCCTCACAGTCTCTGGCCGACTTTCTCAAGAGCATGGCAAAGCTGGCCATTGTAGGTTTTGTCGGCTACTTAACCTACATGGATAAAATCACTGAACTAAACGGACTTTCCGTTTCAACTCCAGAGGCCATTCTCAAATACAATTTCACTGCGGTAGCTGAAGTTGCGGGTGAGATAGTTCTGGCACTTGTCGCAATTGCCATTTTTGATTATTTTTATCAACGCTGGCATCATGAACAGCAAATGATGATGACCAAACAGGAGGTCAAGGAAGAGACCAAACAAACAGAAGGAGACCCGCAGCTTAAAGCCAGAATCCGCCAGATCCAGCGCGAGATGTCCAACGCGAGGATGATGCAGCAAGTTCCAAAAGCAGACGCGCTGATTGTCAATCCGACCCACTTCTCGGTGGCCATCCTTTATGACCGAGATGTCATGTCTGCCCCGGAAGTGACGGCAAAAGGTGCGGACCACATGGCCTTACGTATGCGGGCCGTTGCCCGGGAAAATAATGTCCCCATTCTTGAGCGGCCGGAATTAGCCCGTGATTTGTATGCAAATGTAGAAATAGGTGAAGACATTCCAGAACGATTTTACAAAGCAATTGCAGAAATTCTCGCCTTCGTTTACCGCCTCCGGAAGAGGTAAAGTTTCAGCGGTACAGTTTCACTGAAATCTAATCCTGTCAGGATAACTGTAATTATTTTCAAAATGTGCTTTTGGAGCATTATTTGCAACAGGCCCATCCGGGCGTTTCTGTTTTGAAACGCAGTTTTTTTCAACGACCTTCTTGGTAATGGATGACCAGTGGCCGCAGCAAGCATACCTCTCAATAATTTAGTCAAAAAGTCAGATGTCGTTCTCGCCGCAGGCGTGATGTCTATGCTCCTGATAATGGTAGTACCTCTACCACTTGTGGTTCTGGACTTGCTCCTGGCATTAAGTATCACTATCGGAGTGCTCATCCTCTTTGTAGCATTATTTACAGAAAGTTCTCTTGAGTTTTCCTCGTTCCCCTCTGTACTGCTGATCGCGACAATTTTTCGGCTTTCTCTGAACGTGGCCTCCACACGGCTGATTTTGCTTGAAGGCCACCAGGGACCCGGTGCTGCAGGATCGATTATCAACTCTTTTGGCGAATTTGTAGTCGGCGGAAATCAGATTGTAGGAATCATCATCTTCCTGATTCTGGTCATTATTAATTTTGTAGTCATCACAAAAGGTACCGGACGTATCGCGGAAGTTGCCGCACGTTTTACCTTGGATGCCATGCCCGGAAAACAGATGGCGATTGACGCGGATTTAAATGCAGGACTGATAGACGAAGACGAAGCCCGCAACCGCCGCTCTACCATACAGCGGGAATCAGATTATTTTGGCGCTCTTGACGGAGCAAGCAAGTTTGTCCGCGGCGACACCATTGCAGGTCTGATAATCACCTCAATCAACATTTTAGGAGGTCTGCTTGTAGGAGTCACTCAGTTCGACATGTCTGCCGGAGACGCGTTTGATTCTTACGCAACATTAACCATTGGTGATGGACTTGTCTCACAAATACCTGCACTGATTATTTCCATTGCAGCCGGTATTGCGGTTACCAAAGCTTCCGGTGAAAATAAAATTTCTACTGATTTACATACACAGATATTCAGCAATGTGCAGGCGCTCTATGTTGTCTCGGCGGTACTAGTAACTTTTTCCTTAGTCCCGGGCCTGCCTATGGTGCCTTTTATGCTCCTCGCATTTCTTACTTTCAGCCTGGCTAAAGTGAGTAAACGCACAAACGTGCAAATTTACGATGAAAAGCACCAGGAAGAGCAGGCACGTCTGCAGAAAGAAATCAGTGAAGAACCGGAAGACATTGAATCCCTTCTGCCGATCGACATTCTTGGTCTTGAACTGGGTTACGGCATGATACCGCTTGTGGATGAAGAGCAGGATGGTGAACTGCTTAAACGGATCAAAGCTATTCGTAGGCAAATAGCCCTTGATTACGGTTACATCGTTCCTCCGCTGCACATAAAAGACAATCTTGAACTCTCGCCCGGAGAATATTCAATTACGATCAAAGGTATTGAGATTGCCCGCAACGAGTTGATGATGGGGCATCACCTGGCCATGAAAACCGGAGATGTAGATGAGGATATTCCAGGTGTGGATACAGTGGAGCCGGCATTTGGACTACCGGCAATCTGGATTTCAGAGGAAGATGAGGAGCGTGCGCAATTCGCCGGCTACACAGTTGTTGATCTGCCCACTGTTTTGGCTACACACTTGACGGAAGTCCTGAAAAATCATGCTTATGAATTTATCGGACGTCAGGAAACTCAAAAACTTATTGACTCTCATGCTGAAACTGAACCAAAAGTTGTTGAAGAATTGATCCCATCACTGCTATCATTGGGTGTCGTGCAAAAAGTGTTGCAGAATTTGCTCAAAGAACTTGTTTCGATCCGCGACCTTCATACAATACTCGAGACACTGGCAGACGTTTCGCCGATAACCAAAGATCCAGATTTGCTAACAGAACACGTCCGGCAGAGCCTTTCGCGGCAGATTACCCGACAATATCAAACTCCGGATGGTTTACTACCTTTGATTACAATGAACCAGGATTTGGAGAATCAAATTGCTACTGCAATTCAAGATTCAGGACAGGGCGCATACCTTGGCTTGAATCCTAACATGGCACAGGCGATTATAAACGGGATCGATGGTATGATTGAACAATTCAGCATCAACAATTACCAACCGTTGCTGCTTTGTTCACCGCTGATTCGACCTCATGTTAAAAAACTTGTGGAACGTTTCATTCCTAATCTTGTGGTACTTTCGCATAATGAGGTAGCTCAGGATGTACGCATTGAAGCTCTTGGAGTTGTGGACTTGAATGGTTAGGAAAAGAAAATATAACTTGAGTTTCAGATCTTCGGTGATGAAAACTCAAAACTCAAAACCAAAATTTATTAGTAAACAATCTTATGAATCTGAAGCGCTACCGCGTCAATAATATCAAAGAGGCACTGAAATTCATCAAGCGGGATCTGGGTCCTGATGCCATGATTGTTTCAACCCGCCAGGTCAAAGAAAGCTCTGGCGCTTTTGGAATGTTCGGCAAGACTATGCTGGAAGTAACTGCTGCAGCCAGTGATAAGAAAAAAGACGCTGCACAAGCCAATGTACCGGCAACAAAGGCACTTGAGACCTACAGCGGTACTACTGAAACTTCTGAAACAGCTCTTGCAAATACTTTCCTCACGCCTAAGAACAAATCCGTGCTTTCTGTTACAGATGAAACACGGAAGATGATGCTTCCAATTCAAAAAGAACTTCATGGAATCCGGTTATCTTTAGGAGATTTGAGCAGTCAGTCTAGTGGTTTTGACAAGCATGTGATGGGTGAATTGAAACACGAGCTTGGAGAAATGCGGCACATGCTACACATTTTGGCTTCCCGCTCCAGCACCCTTGCTGAGCCGGACCTGCCTGAAAACTTGCTGTTGCTTTATCAGCAAATGAAATTTAGCGGTTTGGAAGAAAGGTTCTCACGACGTCTTGTCCTCGAAGCACAGCGTAACATGACTGCAGAGGATATAGATAGTTTCGCCTACGTGAAAATTTTCATAGCCCGGATGTTGATGAAAATCATCAAAATAACCAGAGGCCTTGAGGACCTTAAATCTTCACAAAAAATTGTTGCCCTGCTGGGGCCGACTGGAGTCGGTAAAACGACTACTGTAGCAAAGTTAGCTTCAGAGCAAATACTGAAATACAAACGAAAAGTCGCCCTGATTTCTGTTGATACAAATCACAACTCTGCTGCCGGACAAATTCGCTCTTTCGCCAAAAAGATCAAAGCAGCCTTCAGTGTTGTTAAAGATAAAGCTGATCTGAATCGCGTGATCGACAGCTATAAGGATTATGATTCAATCATTATCGACACAGATGGCTGTTCTCAGCGTAATGATAAGCAATTGTTTGAAATGCGTGAAATTTTTGACAAACGCGGGCGCATACACAATGCCCTCGTCCTGAGTGCTACAAGCAAAGACAATGACATGAACGAAGTCACGCGGAAATTTGGCTGCATGCCGATTGACAGCGTTATTTTCACAAAACTCGACGAAAGCACTGCCTACGGTTCACTCTTCAACCATGCTATTCGTTTCAAAAAACCGCTCTCCTATTTAACTGTAGGGCAAAAAGTTCCAGAAGATATTGAGGTGGCCTCAAGCGAACGTTTGGTAGATTTGCTGCTGAACATTTCCGGAACATGAGGAATGAGTAACAACCATGCCCACCAAGCAAAACCCCTACACTGAAAAGACTCAGCAGAGCAGGGAAGATCAGCTCATAAAACATGCCCCACTGGTCAAAAGAGTGGTGACTAGAATGGCCGCTCGTTTTCCTCCTGGGGTAGACCAGGAAGAACTGGAACAAGTCGGTATGATTGGGCTTCTGGATGCTGTTGACAAGTTTGATCCCACAAGAGATGTCCAGTTTAAAACATACGCGGAGTTTCGTATCAAGGGTGCCATTCTTGATGAGCTACGCTCGATGGACTGGGTACCGCGGTCGGTGCGTGCCGCAACCAATGAATGGGGCACAGCATGGAGGAAGCAAACTTTTGAGCTCGGACGGGAACCCAGCGATCAGGAAATGGCCGAACAGATGGGAAAAAATATGGACGAATATCACGAGTTCATTGTCAAGGCCAGTCCCACCCCTTTAATCTCCATTGAAGAATTTAAAGGGCACTCCAACGAGGAAGACAGCGTCAGCTTACTGGAAATTCTCTCCAAGCCCGGAGAGAAAGATCCCTTTTCCATACTTACATTGCAGCAGATGAAAAACAAACTCGCAGAAGCAGTTTCTGAACTTGATGAGCGGGAACAGCTGGTTCTGTCTCTGTATTATGAAGAAGAAATGAACCTGAAGGAAATTGGAGAAATCCTAGGAGTAATTGAATCAAGAGTATCGCAAATCCGTACAAAAACTATTCTTAAACTGCGCGCCAAACTACGGCTGATGGCCAGAGACGGAATGCCGGAATAACAAATTTCCTAAATGCTGAAATGCCGAATGACGCATCCTCAATAGCACAACTGCTTCAGGAAATGGTTGAACATCAGCAGGCCAAAGTCCTCAAAGTTGCACGTGAACTTGTGCCAGATGCAACTCCGGAAGACATCCGTAACCCCCAGGATTTTCCTGAACTGTTTACCGACACGCTTTTCAACTACGAAGACGGCATCCTCACGGGCTATCTTACTCTGCAAACCGCCCTGCGCAACCAGGTAAATAATGAAAGCAATGGTATTGAATAAGCTCTGCGGTCTCGAAAAGAATCCGGCTCCGCTGGAATTGACAGAGCTGCCGGATCCTGTCCCGACAGTGGAAGAGATTTTGGTAAAGATTTCAGCTTGCGGTGTTTGCCATACTGAGTTGGATGAGATTGAGGGCCGAACACCTCCGCCACATTTGCCGGTTGTTCCCGGTCATCAGGTAGTCGGCCGGGTCGAAGCAGTCAGTAGTGGAGCCAACAGTTTCAGCATCGGAGATCGGGTCGGTATCGCCTGGATTTACTCTGCCTGTGGGACATGCAAGTTCTGCCTGGCAGGTACTGAAAATCTGTGTCCGTACTTCAAGGCTTCCGGCAGAGATGCCAATGGCGGATATGCCCAGTATATGACAGTACAAGAAGGCTTCGCCTATCACATTCCCAACGTTTTTAGTGATTCCGAGGCTGCTCCCCTGTTGTGTGCCGGTGCTATTGGTTACCGATCCCTGAGATTGACCAATCTCAAGGACGGACAGAATCTGGGTCTTACCGGATTTGGGGCTTCTGGTCACCTCGTTCTGAAAATGGTGAGACATCAGTATCCGAACACAAAAGTCTTTGTCTTTGCCAGAAGCAAGAAGGAGAGAGAGTTTTCCGGAAAACTTGGCGCGGTTTGGTCAGGGGACATTGGTGAAGACTCGCCGGAAAAGCTGGACTGCGTAATAGACACCACACCGGCATGGATCTCTGTAGTTGAATCTTTGAAAAATCTTGAACCCGGCGGGAGACTAATAATCAACGCGATTGGTAAAGAAGAAGCGGACAAGGAATCTCTTCTGTGCCTGGACTACCCCGTCCATTTATGGCTGGAAAAGGAAATCAAAAGTGTAGCCAATATCAGTCGGAGAGATGTGAGAGAATTTCTTGCAATGGCGGCTGAAATGCGTATCAAACCTGAGATTCAGGAATTCGTATTAGAAGAGGCTAATGAGGCGTTGGTTGAACTCAAGACGAGAAATATTCGGGGGGCAAAGGTTTTAAAAATAGAATGAGCAGGTATTATCACTCGTCTCCAGAAAAGCGCCGGTGTGAAGATATTCAACGTGTGGTAAACCCGGCTCGATCCAGTGCTGCCACACATTCAAGGTCAAGTGGTCCAGTAGACATCTTCCGGTACAGGACATCTACAGATGCAGTATACCGAAAAAATTGAGCCACACGGAGCTAACTTCAAGGCTCGCATGCTGGCTGCCGCAAAGCGAAAGCCGGAGAAGAAGGGGTGGGTCAGGATTGTTCAGATCTACATTTGTCAGAGAAGATGAGAGTACGTATTCCAGCAGGTATGTTTCTGGCTTC
>JAKUUI010000043.1 GCA_022448485.1 SAR324 cluster bacterium | reverse complement strand
CGATCAAAGTCATCGCGGATTATGCCGGGGTCAATCACGGCTTGGTGCATCACTATTTCGGTTCCAAGGAAGAGTTGATGGTGGCCTTGATTCAACATCAATCACAGCAAGTTCTTCCGGTAATATTCCGCGACCATCCGGAGTGGTTAGTGGAACTTCAGCAAGGCCGTCGCCCAAAAGATCTGGTAAAAATGAATCAGAAGCAACTTGGAGAATTAATGCGCACAGGGATGGATCGTTTTTTTTCTGTTTACGATGATTTTGACAAGATCCTCAGTGAATTTGTGGCCATGAGTGCAGAAATGCCAAAAGTTGCAGGTAAATTAAGGGGGGTTCTCAGAAAGCGTAGAAAGCTCTTGGGATTGATTTTTGATAACAACAATCCAGGATTTGCAACTCTCATGATGGCTTCCCTCACTGGATTGCTTTTGCACTACCGTCTGGATCCGAAGATAGCCATCAAGGAGGCTAGAGTATTATTACGTCAAAAATTATTTGATCAACCACTCAAATAACAGAACCATGAAAAAAATGATACAAAAAATTGAAGCAGGGTTTGAACAAATGGGGCGCTGGATCTACTCTCATCCAAAACGGGTGATTCTGGTAATGCTGTTGTTTTTTGCAAGTTTAGCTTCGAATCTTCCTTCGATAAAGGTTGACACGTCAACCGAGGCATTTTTCAGCAAAAACGATCAAACCAGGATTGCCTACGACAAGTTCCGTGAGCAATTCGGACGTGACGAAATTGTACTGGCGCTCATCCATCCGAAAAAGGTTTTCGACCGTGAATTTCTAGAGAAACTGAAAGCCTTCCATGAGGATCTTGAGGCAGAGGTTCCACATCTGGATGAAGTACAGAGCCTGATCAACGTGACCGCCATGCGAGGAGAGGAAGGTGAACTGATCATCGAGGAACTAATGGAAGACTGGCCTGAAGATGATAAAGGTGTCAAGGATTTAAAGGATCGTGTGCTGAGCAACAAGTACTACCGCAACTTTCTGGTTTCAGAGGACGGGCAATACACAACTGTGGTGGTTCGATCCAATGCTTTTTCCGATGTTGGCAAAGGGATGGATCAAGATGAAATGCTGGAAGATGGATTCACAGAGGAAGAGGAGGTCTCTATTTCCGGTGATGATAAACCTCAGTTGCTGACCGAAGAACAGAACAGTGAGTTCGTAGAGGCCATACAGTCTTTGGCAGAGCGTCACCGCAACGACGATTTCCCCATCGACCTCGGCGGTTCTCCAGTGATGGTCCATGATCTGAAAAAGGGCATGTTCTCTGACATGCCAGTTTTCGTGCTGGCATCTCTGGTGGTGATCGCCCTGCTTCTGGTTCTGCTTTTCCGTCATCTCTCAGGTTTGGTGCTTCCCATTCTTACCGTGATTCTTTCACTGCTGAGTACTTTGGGTCTGGTGGCTGCCACAGGTACCAAGCTGACGATTATTTCTCAGATCCTGCCTTCATTTCTGCTTGCAGTTGGAGTCGGTTATTCAGTCCATTTGCTGGTCATATACTACCGCCATCTGCGCGACCACGGAGACAAAGAGGAGGCGATTTCTTTTGCAATGGGCCATTCGGGGCTGGCGATTCTTATGACCAGCCTGACCACGGCTGGGGGCCTCTTTTCATTTGTTCCAGTGAAGGTGGCGCCAGTTTCTGATCTTGGTTTATTCGGAGCGGCAGGCGTACTGATCTGCGTTTTCTTCACACTGGTTCTACTGCCAGCCCTGCTTTCGGTGTTTCCTGGGGGTGAACCCCCAGAGGATAGAGAAAAGGTAGCTAGGAAGGAAGGACATCAAACTGGATATTCGTTTGCAGATCGGATGCTCAAAGGCTGTGGAGATTTTGCTGTCAATCAGCCCTGGACGGTGATAGGAATCAGCCTACTGATTGCTTTAATGTCGTCGTTCGGTGTCGCGCAGCTTCGTTTTTCACATAATCCAGTTGCCTGGTTGCCTGATGATAATTCTCTTCGAAGTGCCACCGATGCGATCAACGATCACATGAAAGGCAGTGCAGCCATTGAACTGGTTGTCGAACGGAGTGAGGAAAATGCGGTCAAGGAACCGGAATTCATGAAACGTCTGGATGAGTTCAATCGTTTTTCCGAAGGGACAAGCTACAACAGGATTACTGTCGGGAAATCCTCATCCGTTGTCGACGTGGTAAAGGAAATCAACCAGGTACTCAACGAGGACCGAGAGGAATACTACCGGGTGCCTCAGGACCGGGGAATGATAGCCCAGGAACTCCTGCTGTTCGAAAACGGCGGTACTGACGATCTCGAAAATCTTGTCGATACACCTTTTTCCAAGGCACGTGTGACGCTCAAGACAACTTGGGTAGATGCCAACCAATACACCGGACTTCTGCTCAAGCTGGAAAAAAAGATTGAGGAACTGTTTGGGCAGGAAAAGTCATATGTTGTCACCGGACTCATTCCGATCATGGTCAAAACAATCACCTTTCTTATGGAAGCCATGCTGATTAGTTACCTCATCGCAGGAGTGGTGATCACTCTGCTGATGATCTTCCTGCTTTCTGATTTACGTCTGGGGCTCTGGAGCATGATCCCGAATTTTCTACCGATCCTTGCAGGGTTGGGTGTGATGGGAATGCTCGATCTACCCCTAGACGCGATGTCGATTCTCGTAGGCAGCATTGCAATTGGACTTGCTGTCGACGATACTGTGCACTTCATGCACAACTTCCGTCGTAATCAACAGGTTCATCAGGATGTACAGGTGGCTGTGGAAAAAACACTAACCTCTACAGGAAGGGCTATGCTGCTGACCACCATCGTTCTTTCCGCAGGTTTTTTCATCTTTATTTTTTCATCGATGAACAACCTCATTTCTTTTGGACTGATTACAGGACTGACAATTATCATCGCGCTGCTTGGTGATATCCTGCTGGCCCCGGCAATGATGGCTTTGATTTACAAAAACCAGACTTCCAACTCAAAATAAAAGGAGACACCATGAAATTCAATCTTATGATAAAAAATACAATCAGTATTGCCATTTTCACAATTCTGTTTTCTGGAGGCCTTATGCCTCCTGAAAAAGCATTTGCCCTCAGCGGACGCGAAATCATGGAAAAAGTCGTTGCCCGTGACGAGGGTGACCGCTCCATCTCCGAAATGGAAATGATTCTGATTGATAGAAAAGGAAAGAAACGTGTTCGCAAACTTAAGGCTTATGGCATGGAGCAAGACAAAGACTCTCTGAGTTTGATGTTTTTTCTATCTCCTGCTGATGTAAGAAACACGGGATTCCTGACCTATGATTACGATGAGTCCGGAAAGGATGATGACCAATGGCTGTATCTTCCCGCACTGCGAAAAACCAAACGTATTGCGGCAGGCGACAAGAGTGGAAGTTTTATGGGGTCCGATTTGAATTATTCGGATATGACTTCTCCTGACCTAGACCTATACGATTATACTTTGATGAAAGAAACAAAGGTTAAGGGGAAAAAAGTCTGGCAAATTAAGGCTGTTCCAAAAACGAAAGATGAAGCAGGAAAAAGCGGCTACAGCAAATCCGTGGTTTTCATTCGTCAGGATAATTTGGTCATGGTTCGCGGGGTACGCTGGGTATACAAAAAGAAACGCAACAAGTATCTGGATGTACGAAAGTTAGAGAAAATTGACGGGATATGGGTGTCAACCGAAATGCATGTGACCACAAAATCCGGTAAAAAAACTTTGCACAAAACCATCCTGAAACAAAAAAATATCCACTTTAATCAGGATGGAGTGAATCGGGATTTGTTTACGATTCGGAGGCTGGAGAAAGGTTTATAATAATGGCAAGTGGTAAAAATGGAACTAAGGTACAAAGGCATAAAGGCGTTTGTGGGGTGGATAAGAAGAGTGCGTCCACCTCTTTAAATACAATTATGGTGGAAACGCCTCGCCTAAGTTTCACTTTATCCATCCTACTTTTCTTTTTTATTTTTATGTTTGGTAGCGGAATCACGAATGTGATTTTGGCACAGGAAACTTCTGAAGAAGTCGGATTGGATGACACACTTTCCAGCTTTGATGAAGAGGATTTTGCTGAATCGGATGCTGAGGTTCTGTCTGGATTTGACGACGAAAGCGGAGTTGAAGTCACCTCAGAAGCGGAATCCGCAGATCAAGAAGAAGGCTGGAGCAGCCTTTTCGGTTACACAGGAATAAGCCTCAACTATAATTATCTCAAAGAAACTCCCACGGATGAAACCCAGGCCGATTGGAGCGGGTTAACAAAGCTGCGACCATACTTTTCTTTGACGTGGGACGCAAAATTGGGAGAGAACTGGAAAATCAGGATTTCTGGAAAAGCATTTTACGATTTTGCCTACGGTATGAAGGAGCGCAAAAACTTTTCCAAAGAAGTGCTGAATGATTTGGAACAGGAAGCGGAGTTTCGTGAAGTGTATATAGAGGGCAGTCCGTTCAATAGTTTGGATATTAAAATCGGACACCAGATTGTTGCCTGGGGAGTTGCGAACAGTTTACGCGTTGTGGACGTTTTGAACCCCACAGATAACAGGGAATTCGGCATGACGGATTTGGAGGATATTCGTTTGC
Organism: SAR324 cluster bacterium; assembly: GCA_022448485.1. Classification (GTDB taxonomy): domain Bacteria; phylum SAR324; class SAR324; order SAR324; family NAC60-12; genus Arctic96AD-7. The sequence goes on along the minus strand of JAKUUI010000043.1, from coordinate 12,898 downwards.
CGATTGCCATGACAAAAATTGATTTATATGTAGGTGATTTTAAGTTTGAAGCGGTGGCAGTGCACAAAATCAAGTTTAATAAAACTGCTCCTTTCGGCAGTGACTTCAATCCATCTCCACTGAAAATCAAAGAAGTCGTTCCAGAAAGTTCTGCTGGGAACACGGAATATGGTTTGGCTGTCATTGGAAAATTCAGCGGTTGGGATGCATCTTTAAATTGGGCACAGTATTTTGATGATTCGGCTCATTATAAAATAACCAGTGTAAACATCGTTCCCGGTGTGGGAGCAGTCCCAGTACTTGAACAGCGTCACAGCCGCCTGACGATGGCAGGAGCAACTTTGAGTGTGCCTGCCGGAAATTTTTTGTGGAAAGCCGAAGCTGCAAAGTTGCAGGGGATGGAATTTGCTCTTGTGACAGACAAAACTTTTTCACGGACAGACATTCTGTTTGGTGGGGAATACTCCGGATGGAACGATACGTCTGTAAGCATTGAATTAGGATTGCAGCATCTCAATGATTTTGATACACATCTGGAAGCATCACCGGATTCCGAACTGGAAGACAGATTTGCGACCTCGATCAGTTTCATGCAGGATTATCTCAACCAGACACTGCACCTGAACTTGGCGGGCATGATGATCGGTGAACGCGGTGGAGACGGTGGCATCAACCGAGCTTCGCTCGAATATGACGTGGTGGACGCTTTTTCTGTCACTGGCGGACTTATGCTTTACCAACCAGGTGAAAGTGCATATTTCCAGAGCTTAAATGAGAACGATCGTCTTTTCTTTGAGGCTCGTTATTCTTTCTGATTAGTTCGACTGGTTATTCTCAACAATTTGCACACATATACTTTGAATGGAAGGAGGGAGAGACTGTATAAAAGACAGATTCTCTTGGCCAAATGGGAATAGTATGAATAGAGAATATGAGGATTGGGATTCCCCTGTTACCTGCAGATTAGGCAAATTCATGAATAGACATGATTTAGCGGAAATGTCATATTGTTCACCATAGCTCATTATTTCTGCCATGGAAGTTTAGGATGTATAATGAGTGATAGAGAAAAATGGTTAAGTTTAAATAGGTTCAATTTCTATCGAAAAAGACTTGAAAAACAAAAAGAAAAGAGGATCATTTCAATAATGGTTCTCTAAATAGAGAAAATGATAATCAATGGAAATGAGAAATATATTTCAGACCAAACAGGAGATACATCCCGGACGTGTTGGGAAAAAGCTATTCGGAAGTGAGCTGAAATGAGACCCGTCGCTGAATTGCTGAACGAAATTGAGAAAGATTCCTTATAAGACTTTCATTATAAGATGGCAAACAGGACTACAACCGATCATATTCCTTTTGGAAAGATTATGGTGTTTTGTCCCGTACACAAATTCCTGAGAAAAACAAAAGGGCTTGACTTCTGTTTTGTAGAGCTTAGACTGGCTGCTGATGACATAGAGTTAAAAACTTTCACGTTAAAGATAAAAGGTAAACTTTCCGAAAGGGGTTAAGATGGATGGAATGTTAATATTCTGGATCCTCATAGTCTTAGGAGCACTCTGGACAGTGATTTGGCTCAAGGTACTGGGCAGTAAAGGGGATGTCGTTCCCTATACCGATATCGCTCCTAAGGTCTCCGGACTGCGGAAACAGCTGACTTATTTTCTCATGGTTGTCGGAATCGTGGCCATCGCGTTGGCCTGGCAATCTATGCCATATGCAGGCTTTCGCACAGGGGTGCTCGGGGAACCGCAGCAAACGATTCCCGTGACAGGGCATCAGTGGTACTGGACCTTCGGAGAAGAAAATAATCCGGTGGCTCCTGAGATTGCAGTTGGTGTTCCGGTGGCATTCGACGTTACTTCCGCAGATGTGAATCACGGTTTTGCTATCTATAGCCCTGAGGGCAGAATTGTGACGCAGACTCAGTCCATGCCTGGATACACCAATCGGCTTATTTATTCATTTAGTGAATCTGGAACTTACACTATTCGCTGTTTGGAACTCTGTGGAGTGCCGCACGATGTCATGACCACGCAACTGGTTGTCAAATAAAGGAGGGCAAAATGAATGCTGAAACTAATACATTTAACGGAAACAACGGCGGAATGCTAAAGGTCTCGCTAGTTTACATGGTAGTTGGATTCGTCGTTTTCTTGCTGATGGGACTGCTAGGCCTGCTGATGCGCCTGAATCACGCGGGTATCTTCCTCCTTCCTTCGGACTGGTTTTACCGCATCATGACCCTGCACGGTAGCGGCATGGTGGCTGCAAGCCTGCTGTTTTCGATGGGAGGCTTCGCAGCTGTTCTGAGCAAATCTGTGAAACTTAGCCCCAGAATTTTGTGGACGGCTTTTTTCATTTATTTCCTAGGCGCGGGATTCGTAATCATCGCCACTTTGATCGGCGGCTTCGGCGCGGGATGGACTGTGTTACATCCGCTACCCTATCAATCGGGAGGAGCTTGGGGTTTGTGGGCGGCTATAGCAATGTATCTTGGTTACCTCTTTGTGGCCGTTGGATTCCTGCTCTACTGCCTCAATATGCTTTATGCTGTGGTGGTTAAATACGGTGGACTGGGTAAAGCACTGGCTTGGGAATATCTATTTTCCGGAGGACGCAAGGGAGGTGACAACCTACCTAGTCCGGTAGAATTGGTGGCTGCGGTAGTGGCCATCGACGGAGCGATTACTGTGGTGGCTGGAGCCATTTTGCTGATCCCAATGTTTGCAAATGCCGCGGGACTGATAGAGGTTGTAGATGCCCTGTTCGCGAAGAATCTCCTTTTCCTTTTCGGACACACCTTGGTCAATCTGAACATCTATCTGGCTGCAGGCTTGGTTTATGCCATTCTGCCTGTTTACACAAATCGTAAATGGGAAACCAAATGGCCTGTGGCACTCGCACTAAACCTCGTTATCATTCTGGTGTTGCTGCCTTACTTTCACCACCTCTATCAAGACTTTTCCCAAACCTTTTTTCTACATGTTGTTGGTGTTATCGGTTCCTATGGCGTAGCAATACCGGCCTTTGTGGTAACCATTATAGGGAGTATGGCTCTCATTTATCGCTCTGGAATGCGCTGGGCAGTTCCTTCCGTTTTGATTGCACTGGGGTTGTGGGGTTGGACTTTCGGAGGTATGGGAGCTCTGCTCGATTCCACTATTCCGGTCAATCAGGTGATGCACAACACCCAGTGGGTGGTGGGTCACTTCCATACATACTGGTTGATGGGTGCAGTAGCTTTCAGTCTCGGCTATATGTACCACCTGATCAACGAACTTAGCCACAGTGAAGAAAGCGGAACAAGCCGGATGGCTGCGTGGCTCTACGGTTTGGGTAGTGCTGGATTCGTGCTCATGTTCTTTCTCTCCGGCGCAAACAGTGTACCTCGTCGCTACGCTACGTATCTTCCTGATTGGCATACTTATCCCACTGTGGCTGTCGTATTCGTACTCATCCTGACCGTAGGCCTCCTCATCCTGACTCTTGAAATGCTAGGTCGCCTTAAAGGTGCTTGGCAAGGGACTTCCGGATGAATAGTTGGAAACGGAGCCCCAACTGTCCATGGATTATGTTAAGCCGAATGAACTGATTGCCGACAGCCTGCAAGCTGCTGAGAAAAAAGCCTGCCTGCCTGTGCGAGATCTGCTTATACGTGGTTTTCTGGCAGGTTCTTTCCTCGGCTACGCCACCTCTTTGACAATTATCATTCGCGCACAGGGGCTACCGCCCTTCGTAGGTGCCGCGGTTTTTCCTGTTGGTTTTGTGTTGTTGGTTTTGCTCGGACTTGAACTGGCCACTGGCAATTTTGCCCTGCTCCCCAAAGGAATTGCCGATGGACGCGTAAAATGGTCACAATTGTGGCGCAATTGGTGCTGGGTCTATCTAGCCAACCTTATCGGCAGTGTTTTCTACGGGATACTTTTCTTTCTCTCCATCACGAGCTTTGGAACTGAGGATGGAGGCACATCAGCCGAACTGGTGCGCCAAATTGCAGAAAAGAAAACACTGTCCTACGAAGCCATCGGTGCCAATGGCTGGGGCACCGCTGTAGTCAAAGCCATTCTTGCCAACTGGATGGTAACGGTGGGTACGATGATGGCGTTTGTTTCCCGCTCCACCATAGGAAAAATTGCCGCCATGTGGCTTCCCATCACTATCTTCTTTGCGCACGGGTATGAACACTCCATAGTCAACATGTTCCTCATTCCTACTGGAATATTATTTGGCTCTCCCATCTCAATAAGTGAGTGGTGGTGGTGGAATCAAATCCCCGTCACTCTAGGCAATATTTTAGGAGGAGCCGTGTTCACGGGAATCGCCCTCTTTTTTACTTACAAACCCACCTCGTAACGTACAGCGTTCTCATTCCGAATTACCAATTAAAGAGCAGAACACCTTCAACACAATTCAGGGGATTTTTTATATGCCGATTTTTGCAAACGTGGCATGGGCACATCATCCTATACGAGAAACATTGCCCACCCACTCATACGGACATAATCTTGGCGATTACTTGCTTTGGGATTGGCGGCTTGATGTCTGTATTATACTGCTGATAGGAAGTCTGGTATATACCCTTGGCTGGCTTCGTTTAAGAAGGCAGGGACACCTTCGGCTGGCTTCGAGAAAACGATTGGTGTTTTACCAGTCTGGCTTGTTGAGCATTGCACTAGCACTGATCTCTCCCATCGATGCACTGGTGGATGTGTTGTTTTTTGTACACATGCTGCAACATGAATTACTAATCTTTTTAATTCCACCTTTGTTGCTGGCAGGACAACCGCTGCTTTTTTGTTTGTGGGGGCTGCCTGCAAGTCTGCGTCTGAAATTGGGAGGGATGTTTGTTTCCAGGCATCCAATACGACACACACTCACTTTTATGACTACACCGATTGTTGCCTTCCTGGTGTCAGTGTTTGTGCTGTGGGGCTGGCATCACCCAGTAGCCTACAACCTGGCACTGAAAAACGAGTTGGCGCATGATTTGGAACACATCTCTTTTTTTCTCGCCTTTCTCCTCTACTGGTGGCCGTTGATAGGTTCACCCCCTCAACGTTCCCGTTTACTTACTAATGTCAAACGTGGTTTTTATCTTGTTGTCTCCGCAATTCAAACGGCACTATTAGGCGGATTGATCACATTCGCAAATGATGTGCTTTACCCCCACTACCTTACCATTCCCCGCATAGTAAATTGGGCGGTGTTGACAGACCAGCAATTCGGTGGCGCAATCATGTGGCTCCCCGGCCCCATCATCTACGGGCTTGCAGCTCTCTTAACGATGAAGGATGAGTGAGACTGGAAAATAGCAAACACTTTAACCATTTTTTACACACAATCTTTCAAGAAAGTCGTCGTAAAAACCATTGCAGTTGATGTGATGAATCCACTTGAGGAGTCTGTATAATTACGAATATTATTCATCTCACAAACCTCCAGATTGAAAGTAGGCTTTTTTTGGATTGAAGAAAATTCTCTTTTCATGTGTCTCTACTGAAAAATCATTTGCTTAGCTATGTAGAAATTCTGCTTAACAAATTTTTTAAGACTTCTGAAAACACTGCTAAAAAAAGTAAATTAAAAACAGCCTGCCGCATTAATTACCACTCAGAATTCCTTCGTGACAGTACTGGGAACAGCCAGAGGACACAGGCACAAGTCCAGACGATGCTTCCGATAGTGGAAAGATAATCTCCGCTCCTGATTCCTGCAACAATGAAAAACAGTCCTGAGATGAAGAAGCAGATCAGGCCTATTAGCTCAAAATAAAAAAGTTTCATAACGAGAAATGTGTTTAGTGTTTATTGAAAAAATCCTGGCATATCAGGAGTTGGTTTTCTTTAGTTTGAACACTCTGTTGTAGTTTTATTTTTTTGTGTATGTTCTTCTACCAAAAAAACAATTTATCTCATGTACTTAAATAATGAGATCCATAGAATAGAGAATTAATCCGATCCAAATCAAGCCTAAAGTGGTAGAACTGTAGAGTATCTGGTAATGCATGGCGATGTATTTACCAGGAAGCTTCCTGCAAGTACCCTCTGGGAAATGTTATTGAAGCTTGTACTTTTTAGATAAACAATGCACAATCCATAGTTTGTTTTTGAACTAAATTCTCAACAATTAACATTCTCTCTCTGAAGGAGTAAAATCGTATGTTACCCACTTCTACAAAATACCTGATAATTGGTGCAGGAATGCACGGTCTTAGTACTTCTTATCATTTAGCACTTGAATTGAAAAATCGGGGTCTTGGCAGCGGGAAAGATATCTTGGTAATCGACAAAACAGGTATCGGGGCAGGTGCTTCTGGTATTGCCTGCGGAGTTGTAAGAAACAACTATTTTCAACCTGCGATGCGTGAATTGATGGCGCACAGCGTAGATGTGTGGGAGAGTGATCCGAAAGCATACAGCTATCATCCGATCGGTTACATGCAAATAAGTCCGGAAGTGATGCACTCTGATGTTGCTACAATCCATGAGCAGCAGCAGGCCATTGGATACCCCTCAGAGTTTATCGAGGGCAGTGCAGACTCAATGGCTTATATGCGGGGAATATTTGACGACTGGCAGGCAAAAGGCATAACTTCAGTTTTACACGAAAAAAAGGGAGGTTATTCCAATAATATGAAGTGTATGCAGGGGCTTGCTGCTAAAGCTGAAAGTGAAGGTGTGACTATCACCGGAAATGTAGAAATAACAGGTGTTGATTTTTCCGGTAAAAGCATTTCGACTGTAAACACAAATCGTGGAACTATCCAGACGGATTATGTCGTTGTAGGGGCTGGTCCATGGGTAAATTCTATCTGGAAAATGTTAGATCTACCTTCGAAAATCAGAGTAAAAGATGGGGACAAGTTTCATGAGAATGTACAGATGTGGCGCTATTACTGTCTCCAGGAGGGTACACTCGGAGTTGATCCAAATATGCTCAAAACCAATGATGGAAAAATGCCACCGGTGATTCACGTTGATACTGATGCACCTCTCCATTCAGACATTGATGGCAGTTTGATCACCAATAATATTTGGGGGATTTATTACAAGCCTGATTTTAGCTTTGATGGAGTGCAGGGAGGAGGGGTTCCTTACGATGTGGACAGTATTGACGAGAATTTTAGTGTGGACCCTTATGGAACGGAATCACCGGACTTCGTAGTCGACAATGACTTTGTTAACATGTGGTGTGCTGCCTTAGCTTTCTGCCAGAAACGTTTTGAAGACACCAGGCACCTATACAGAGGAGAACTTCCTTCAGGAGGATTGGGAGCACTTTCTCCAGACAGATTCCCGGTATTTGATGTGTTTCGCGAAAACTGCTACATGATTGCCGATTCCAATCACGGTTACAAGATGCTCGGAGTTGGTAAACTGGTTGCTGAGGAAATCATGGGTGAATCAAGAAAACTACTTGAACCGTTCCGTTTTAGGCGCTTTGAGGAGGGCAAGTTACATCCTGTCTCAAACAGCCCTTTTCCATGGAGTTGACCGACTTTTCATTCCATCCAGTGAAAGATAAAGCATAAAAAGTTTTTTGGGAGCAGACACGATTGACAGTGACTCCAATCTGAGAAATGAGCAACTTCCAATTAAGGATCATTTTTTGGGCTGGCAGTGCCGGGTGAGGGAATACGCGATGCGAAACGGAGATGGGCGACCCACAAAAGGGATGCGTCCTCGTGTTCTTCTGGAAGATGGAGCAGAGGTCGCTTCCGCTGCGACACTGTTACTAGTACCAATTCATCCGCAGGAAAGTATCCAACAATTCCGTTTCATGGCGCTAAAAACTAATGATCCAAGGGATAGATTAAAAAAAGCGATAGAACTGCTTTCATCCACTTTCTATCAGCATGTGGAAAATTTTAGCGGTGTGATGACAGGATTGTTTCCAGGAAGTTCAGAGACAGTGAAAACACTTGTAAATAAAAAATCTTGTGTGCTGGAGTTCGATTACCAGCAGCAGAGTTTTAGAATTCCATTTCGTGTTAGAGTGTTGAAAAAAAAGGAACCAGCATATGAGTTCACTTACTGGCACAACTTTCTTTTCAATCCGTACCTTTCTCCGGAGGTGAAGGTTCTTGGGTTCGATCCCAATTGGTCGGGTGCCTTTGCAGATCCATCGTCATAGTCCACAATCCTCTAATCAGAATTTTCCGTAGTTCTCTTCAAGTATAACCATTGGATGTCGCTGTGACATCTGAAACTTGACCAATAGTTCTCGTGCGATCATGTCCCTATCCTGTTGGTTATCAGGAAGATCCATGTCTTCTGGAACCGTCACCCAGCCGTTAATGTTGCGATCAAATACAGCTGGACGGTCTTCTTCGTATCCCATATGGACATCTTCGAGCCAGTTTAAATCTTTCCATTCCATGGTCTCAAGATACTTCTTCAGGAAAGGCGTTAGCCGGTTATAGTCCGGTACAAGGTTTACATCATAGCGGTAGCCGATGTGCTGGCCAATTTCTTTTTCCCGGTCGGTACCTAAATCTTCCGGCACTAAGTCATCTTTTTTACTCATTTTTTCCTTTCAAAAGAAGTTTATTTAGTGAACTATTATTAATATTTTATCAACATGCACCCCGCAAAATTTTGTTAGTAACGATTCATGTCAGGTTGTCCGACGGTGTGTTGTGATCCTGCCAGCGGTACCTGAGCTAAAGCTGATGCTTCCATTGTCAAAGCAGCAAGGTCTTCCGGTTCAAGTGAATGAACATTTGTTTTTCCACAGGCACGTGCCATCATTTGACATTCGATTGTCAGGCAGTGAAGAAAATTATAAACACGCTCGGCGGCTTTGTCTGGGTCAAGTCTTTTTCGTAGTTCTGGATCCTGGGTAGCCACTCCGACAGGGCATCGTCCAGTGTGGCAATGGTAGCAATTACCCGCTTTCACCCCCATTTCTTTTTCGTAGTCTGCTTCAGGAATGTCTTTGTTGCAATTCAGTGCCATCATCGCAGAGTGTCCAATAGCTACTGCGTCTGCTCCCAAGGCTAGTGCCTTTGCCACGTCAGCCCCATTCCGGATACCTCCTGCATAGACCAGTGATACTTTTCCCGTATAACCCAAATCATCAAAAGCTTTGCGTGCCTGTCTGATAGCAGCAATTCCCGGGACCCCGGTTTCTTCCGTGGCAAGGTGTGGGCCTGCCCCGGTAGAACCTTCCATTCCATCCATGTAAATGCTGTCTGGATTTGTCTTAAGAGCCATACGAACGTCATCGTAAACCCGTGCTGCACCAAGTTTAAGTTGTATTGGAATTTGAGCATCGGTCGCTTCACGGATTTCTTGAATCTTTAGGGCCAGGTCGTCAGGTCCAAGCCAGTCTGGGTGTCGTGCTGGCGATCGTTGATCAATACCAGCAGGTAATGAGCGCATTTCCGCAACCTGATCGGTAACCTTTTGTCCCATAAGGTGTCCCCCCAAACCAACTTTACAGCCCTGTCCTATGAAAAATTCACATCCATCAGCAAGTCTCAGATGATGTGGATTGAAGCCGTAGCGTGACTGAATACACTGGTAAAGCCACTTGGAAGAATATCGTCGTTCGTCCGGAATCATTCCACCTTCTCCGGAACAAGTCGCGGTGCCTGCCATTGTTGCTCCGCGGGCAAGAGCTGTCTTGGCTTCATAGCTAAGAGCACCAAAGCTCATTCCGGTTATATAGATAGGAATATCCAACTCCAGTGGTCGCTTTGCTTTGGGGCCAATAATTGTTTTTGTCAGACATTTTTCTCTGTAACCTTCAATTACAAAACGTGTAAGAGTTCCAGGCAGGAATGTCAGGTCGTCCCAAGTGGGTATTCTCTTGAATAAAGACATTCCCCGCATCCGGTAACGTCCCAGTTCTGCCTTGATATGAATATCGTCAATTACCTCTGGCTGAAAAATGAAGCTCCGACCGAGGACAGATTTATTTTCTTCCATAGTGTTTCTCTTCTTGAAAAATTAAGGTAGACAGAAAAGTCCGTTCCTATTTTTTGAATTCAAAGCACGATCTTCTTTTCAGTCGGCTCAAGATTATCGTAATTCCAAAGTTTTTTGCCAGCGACGATCTTTTGTAACTTAGCAGCGCCTTTAGGTGCTTCAAGGCCGTAAAGAGCAAGCTTGCCTTCTATCCATTTTGCCTCGAGATCTGTCATTTCACCCGGGACAGCATCAACTCCAAGCGAATCAATTTTTCCGCCAACAAAGATTGTGCCGTCGTACATTGAATCACCCAAGTTGGGGCCCGCGTCTCCGAGAATGATCATGCGGCCGCGCTGCATCATGAAACCTGTAAGGGTTCCGGTACGTCCGCCAACGATAATTGTACCGCCCTTCATGTCAATGCCGGTGCGCGAACCGACATCCCCCTTGCAAACGAGGTCTCCTCCGCGAATTGCTGCTCCAAAGGTTGATCCCGCATTCTTTTCTACAACTATGGTCCCTGCCATCATATTCTCAGCGAAGGACCAACCAACTCGCCCAGAGATGTGAATATTTGGTCCGTCAATCAAGCCGCAGCCAAAGTAACCGAGGCTGCCTTTGAAGTCGAGTGTGAGACGATTGAGTATTCCTACGCCTATGGAATGCTTGGCGCGTGGATTTTTAACCACAATGTGACCGTGTCCTTCACTCATCAATTTACGGATTTTCAGATTGATTGTGTTACTATCCAAATCTTGTGCATCAAACTCGGCCTTTTTGTCACGTTCAACTTTAAATGCATTATAGGGATAAACAAAGTTCTCCTCTTCAGCTGCCGAGAAGAATGTTTGCTGTGTTCTCCCACTGAGCTGTTCAGAGTGCAAACCAGCGTCAAATGATTTTTCTAAAGTTGCCATACTCTCACCTCTCCTTCGTAAGGATCAAACGTATCAATTTCATGTGGAAAAATGCTCCGAATTGCAACTTCTTCGGAGGCCAATGCCACAAAGTCATCTGATTCATGGAGCACCATAGGTTTGGCTGCCATAAAATCCTTCGCCATTCCCAGCTTGTCCGAAGTCGCTACCACATAAGTAAAAACACCGTCAAGTTCATCCAGCGAATCATGCATTGCTTCTTCTAAATCAATATTCTGATTCATTTTGTCAGCCAGGTACACAGCTATCAACTCTGAATCACAGTTTGACATAAAACGATGACCACGGTGTACCAAATGCCTACGCCAGTTCCAGTAGTTGGTCAGCTGTCCGTTGTGGACAACAGCAACATCATTGAACGGATAGGCCCAGTACGGGTGTGCCGAACGAATATCGACATCAGATTCAGTTGCCATTCTAGTGTGACCGATTGCATGACTTCCCTCGAAATTTCCTAGATCATACTGTGTGGAAACCACATCAGCGTCTCCCAAATCCTTGATCAGCTCCAATGCTTGCCCCAAAGACATGATTTCTGTACCCTCGATGTCTTCAATGTAATCCGCCATATGGTGCAAATCACCGTCATAGCGGATAGTGTAACGAAATGCGTATTCCGTCGCTTCATTTTCTGACAATATTTCGACTCCAAGTTCTTTGAGCCGACTATTCACTTTTTCCCGCCGATCCTTGATCTGCTGATGGATGTTGAAGCCTTTACTGACATCTTCCTGCTCTGCAACCTTGAACCGCATCACGTACTGATTCTCTCCTGGAATACCATAGACGGCTAATCCGGTGGAATCCGGACCGCGGTGCTTCAAGGAGCGGAGCATTGAAGTTATCTCACCTCCGATGTTTCCGGGATTCCCCCGGTGGATGATTCCGGCTATTCCACACATAATGAATTCCTCCTCTTATGTTTAAGTGTGATTATATAGTTTGTTCAACTGCAACATACTGGTCTGTTTCAGGAGATAAAATTAAGGCAGACAATCAATGTATGTTTCCAAATCCCAATCAGTTACAGTGTGGTTGAATTTCTCCCACTCGTCATTTTTGTAATGATGGAAAACTCGATACATTTCATCCGGCATAGACGATTTTATGACCTCGTCATCCGCCAGCTTTTGCAAGGCTTCACCAAGTGACATTGGCAATTTTTTGACTTGTTTACCCTCTTCAATTGCTTGATAAATGTTACGTTCTTCTGCTTCTCCGGGATCCAGATCGTTGCTGATGCCGTCATCGAAGGCTTTGAGCAGTGCACCTCCCATCAGATAGGGATTGACCATCGAATCCACAGAACGGTACTCAAAACGACCCGGCGCAGAGATCCGTAATGCACAAGTGCGGTTTTGATAACCCCAATCTGCAAAAACTGGAGCCCAAAAACCAGTATCCCACAATCGGCGATACGAATTTACTGTGGAAGAACCGATGGAAGTCAAGGCTCCCAAATGTTTCATCACTCCACCGATGCACTGCAAGCCGATCGGGCCGGGTTTGCGTTCATCAATGGAGGGATCGGGCATGAAGGTATTATCTCCACCAACAAGATAAGTAAATGCTCCTGCCATTCCCGGAAGTTTATCGAAGTGTAAATCATTGACTGTGTCGTTTCCGCCGCGCCAGAGTGACATGTTGTGATGACATCCGGAAGCAGAAACGCCCATAAACGGTTTGGACATAAAACAGGCAATCAAGCCGTCTTCACGCGCCACTTGTGCGCAAATTTGGCGGTAAGTCGTCAAGCGATCAGCATTACGCAAAACATCGTCATACATCGTGTTCAACTCCAATTGTCCGGGTGCGTCTTCGTGGTCACCCTGAATAATGTCCAGACCCATGGCCTGTGAGTATTCAATGACTTTCATGAAAGTTGGGCGCAATTCTTCAAATTGGTCAATGTGATAACAATTCGGTTTTGTTACGCCGCCATTTGGCCGTCCGTCCTCACCGCGCTTGAGCCACATCATTTCCGGCTCCGTACCGCATCTCAAGTGCAGTCCGTCATATTTATCCTGAAACTCATTG
>JAKUUI010000042.1 GCA_022448485.1 SAR324 cluster bacterium | reverse complement strand
TACTATAGATATTAGTTAATTGTACTGGATAGCATTTTCTATTATTCTGATTAAACGGACTCCTAATTAAGTAGGTTTTAGATGGTTGTGTGGGGGTACTTTTGGGGGTAATTATTAATATATTGTAATATTTTATTCTGTATAATTAGTTATTAATAGGCTTATTTCGATTCCTTTACAACTCCGCCAAATTATTGAAATCATTATATATATCACTTTATTGTTTATCTATCATCTCCCACCACCTACTTTCATGCATAATGGGGTACTTTTATTATACGTAATCATCCATATTTGGTCAAAAGAACTGACAGAAATTACTTCTCTTACCAATCAAAGTTCAACATTCCTGTTTCCATTCAAAATCTGTTAGGGCATGATAGGTCTATACAACCGCCCTGTTCCATTTTTTCCAGACAGTATTTTCAATCAATTGGATTTTAGAAACCCTGTTTCATAGAAGAAATCTACAAACACATTATTATTTTCCCCACCATCGTTGAGGATGTTATCGGTGAAACCATCTTCTTCACAACAACGTTCTATATTAGAATTGCAACATACACATAGTTCTTGACCGTGAACAAAAACAGTTTCATACTCCTTTTCACAAGGCTCTCCACAGTTAGGACAAATCCTCTTATCCATATTTGACTCCATTAAACCAAGTTTGGATTTCTCTTTCTTTCGGATTTAAATCAAATATGCATAGTATGTTCCTCATACAAACATAAACATACACAGTCAAATAAATATGACAGAAACTATTTTCTACATTTGTCCGATAATTTCCCCCAATCGGGAAATAATCTCCACATTCATCCGTCAATTTTCATCTGAACGACAGTTCAATTAAATCAATTAATAACCCTCATCCTTTTGTGGACTTAATCGGAGTCAGATAAGGGTTTCTCTTGTATAGGGGAGGATTTGTATCTCGAGATGAAGTTTGTGTATCTTTGGATATGAAATATTGTTGATTATTTTTTTCGAAGTTTTGGTGGGAAAAAGTCGTGTAAATATGCTTTGTTGTCATTTAACAAATTTATCAATGCGCTCTTGACAATGATCTACACAATGTGATTCATCAATCTGTAAATGATTAAGGGAAGAATTTTAGTTTTTTGATTGAATTATTACATAAAGTACAAATCTTTTATTTCCTCAATGGATTATTTCAATTACGAAAATTTACTTTTTCTGAAGTTACCATGTGTTTAGAATTCTAGGTGGATTTAGGCGGTATATATTTTCCAGCTAGAGTGGATTCCCGGTGTTGATCGTTGAAAATTCCATCATCTAAAGATTTATGCAGGAGGGAAAAATCTTGCACATACCCTGAAAAAATTAGAAAATATGTGGTAAAAAAATTGTATTCTTCACATAATGCCTAAAAATAATCCTGCAATCATAACCTTTATTGCGATCCTGTACATTTCGCTATTGCCCATGATGGGATTCTACGCTTTTGCCCAGGAAAACGCTCCAGCATCTTCTGAAGCAGTTCCGGAAGTAGAGGTAGCAGCCGACACAGACGAAGAGGAAGAAGGATTCGATGATGAGTTTGAAGATGAGTTTGGAGCTGCAGAAAAGGAAGTATTTGATCCACTGAGTGGATACAACCGCGTGATGACAGACTTTAACGACAGCCTATATGTTTGGGTTTTGGATCCGGTTGCTAGAGGATATCGGTGGGTTCTTCCGTATGCGGCACGACGTGGTGTGAAAAATTTTTTTCACAACCTGCTTTTTCCTCTGCGCTTTGTCAACAATGCTCTCCAACTTAAAATAAAAAATGCCGGAGAGGAATTCCTTCGATTCAGTATTAACAGTACCATCGGAATTTTAGGTTTTTGGGATCCGGCCAAGGAGTGGTTTGATTTGGAAGCACACGAGGAGGATTTCGGGCAGACCCTTGGATATTACGGTGTCGGAGGCGGATTTCATGTCGTTTTGCCTTTTTTGGGCCCCTCGAATGTACGGGACATGTTCAGTTTGTATCCGGATATGCAAATGGATCCTGTTAACTATGTTGAAAATCGACCTTATAATTTTCCCAAACAAGAGGGAGAGTATCAGGGTGTCTCTAAGCAGACGCTGCAGGAAGTTGATCTGACATTGTTAAAAATTATTAACCGGGAATCTCTGCGTATTGGACAATATGCAAATCTGAAAAAAGACGCTATAGAACTCTACCCTTTTTTGAGGGATGTCTATGAGCAGAATCGAGCCAAACTGATAAAGGAATAGCCATGGAAAATTTTCTTAAAAAAATCATGAATGGAACTCTCATTGTCCTTTTTCTCGTTTGTTTGTCAGCAGTACCGCTTATTGCTGATGACATTAGTGAAATCAGGGCAATGACCAAAGAAAAAGTTGATGCTGTGATTCGTACACTCAAAGACAATAGCTTGAGCAAAAAAGAAAAAAAGGAGGGTATCCTAAAAACAATCGACGGCCTTTTTGATTTTAGCTTGATGGCCAGATTAAGTTTGGGGAAAAAACACTGGAAAGCACTCAGTAAGGCTCAACGCAAAGAGTTTTCTGAGTTGTTTGTGAAGCGGTTGAAAGAATCTTATCTCGATAAGCTTGATCTTTACACCGATGAAGAAATTGTGGTTGATGAAGCGAAACTGACCAAGAAAAATCGTGTGGAGGTGCTGACTTACCTGGTCAGCAAGGAAGATAAAAAAGAGATGATATACAAACTTTACAAATCAAAGAAAAAAGAATGGATGGTTTATGATGTGGATATTCTTGGGGTCAGCATTGTGCAGACATATCGTTCTCAGTTTTCAGGTATTTTGAAAAAAGAATCAATGGAGCAATTGATGGAACGTCTGCGTTCTACAGGAGAACTGGGGTCTTGATGCTGCGGGAATTCTACGACAAATTTATTTTAGCCTATCCCAAAACCATTTTACTGATATTGCTGATTTGTATTGCAGCATTGGGATATCAGGCACGCTACCTGGAAATTGACGCGTCTGCAGAAACTCTGCTGCTTGAAGATGACAAAGATCTGGCCTTTACTCGAAAAGTAAATGAGCGTTATGGCAGCAGCGATTTTCTTGTATTAACTTACTCCCCAAAAATTGATCTGCTGGCAGATGCAACACTGGATGTTTTACGAAAATTAAGTGCTGACCTGCTCGAGTTGGAAAGAGTTGAATCAGTGGACTCCATCCTAACCGTTCCGCTTCTGGAAAGTCCCCCCAAGCCAGTCAAAGAACTGCTGAAAAATGTTCCTACCCTCGAGTCACCGGGAATCGATAAAGTGCTGGCCAGAGAGGAATTTTTGAACAGCCCCATTTATAGAGATAACCTTGTAAGTCCGGACTTCAAAACCACTGCTTTGCTGGTCAATCTCCATGATGATCCACTATATCGTGATTTGCTCCAGCACAGGAACAGTCTGCGTAAAAAAGAAAGAGATGGAACTCTGAGTGTTATAGAGCAGTCGGAGTTGGAAAAAGTGCAGATCGATTTTAAAAATCATCGTGACAAAATGCGTCTTGTCGAGCACAATAATATTTCTCTTGTCCGGAATATTGCAAAGAACTACCGTGGAGAAGCCAAGATATTTCTTGGAGGCGCGAGCATGGTTGCGGATGACCTGATCACTTTTATCAGTAGTGATCTTCAGGTTTTTGGCAGTGCAGTTTTTGTTTTTTTGATTGTAACGCTTTGGGTTATTTTTCGGCAGCTGCGCTGGATTCTGCTTCCGGTAATCACCTGCACATTTTCTGTTGTAGCAACCAGTGGATTTTTAGGACTTTTTGGCTGGGAAGTGACGGTGATCTCTTCTAATTTCATTTCGATCCAACTGATTATCACAATGGCGATTACTATCCATTTGATTGTTCGTTACCGCGAATTGGCAAGGCTGCTTCCGGAAATGGACCAGCGTCAGTTGATTTTGCACTCAACGATTTTTATGGCCAGACCTTGCACATTTGCAGTACTGACCACTGTGGTAGGTTTTGCCTCACTGGTTTTGAGTGGAATTCTTCCGGTAATGAATTTTGGCTGGATGATGAGCGCCGGAATTGGTGTGTCACTCTTTCTGACATTTTTAATTTTTCCGGTACTGCTGATGCAGATGCCTAAAGCCATGCCCAATACTTCTTTTGAATCACGCTTTGCCTTGACCAAAATATTTGCCGACATCACAGAAAGTCATGGCAAAACCATACTTTTTATCAGTGTAGTCGCATTAATACTGAGTGTTGCAGGTGTGTCAAAACTGAATGTGGAAAACAGCTTCATTGATTATTTCAAGGAATCCACCGAGATTTATCAGGGAATGAAAGTCATCGATCAGCAACTTGGCGGAACAACACCTCTGGACTTGGTGGTTGATCTTGAACTGACTGAAGATGCAGCACCGCAAGCCGAGCAAGAAGTAAAAGCTGAGGCGGAACTGGAAGATGAAGAAGAATTTGATGCATTCGAGGAAGAGTTTGAGGAAACTGCAAATGAAGCACAGTACTGGTTCACTGCAGAAAAAATGGAGCGCATAGAAAAAATCCACGATTATTTGAATGGACTGGAACAGACAGGAAAAGTACTTTCTCTGGGCACAATGCTCAAAATCGGCAAAACTCTAAATTCCGGAAAACCTCTGGACAACTTTTCTCTTGCGCTGCTCTACAACGAACTTCCTGAGCGTTTTCGTAAAATCATCCTTGATCCTTATGTTTCTGTCGAAAATAACGAGGTTCGGTTTTATATGCGTATTCGAGATTCTGAACCAAATCTACGCCGCAATGAGCTTTTGTTGCAAATTCAGCATGATCTGAATTCCAAGCTGGAAATTCCTGAAGAAAAATGGCAACTCGCAAATTTACTTGTGCTCTATAACAATATGCTGCAAAGCCTTTTCAAATCACAAATACTCACTTTGGGCGTAGTAATTGTCTCATTTTTATTCATGTTCATTTTTCTGTTCCGCTCATTTATAATTGCGTTGATAGCGATTTTTCCAAACGTGCTTTCGATTGGAGTAGTGCTTGGATTCATGGGCTGGGTGGGAATCCCTTTGGACATGATGACCATTACAATTGCGGCAATCAGTGTTGGTATTGCTGTTGATAACACCATTCACTATATCCACCGCTTCAGGCATGAATTTGCCTCAAACCGCAATTATCTAGCCTCCATGCGCCGTTCACACGAAAGTATTGGTTATGCTATGTATTACACGTCGATTACAATCATTATCGGGTTTTCGATTCTCGTTCTCTCAAAATTCATTCCCAGCATATATTTTGGTTTACTGACAGGACTGGCGATGCTGATTGCCTTGGTGGCTGCCTTGACGCTTTTGCCCCAACTGTTGATTTTCTTAAAACCTTTGGGGCCGGAAAGTTAGAAAGCATAACGTCATGCTGCACAGAACTGTTCAAAGATTCATCCTGCTCTCCACTACTGGGCAGTTACTTTAATGAATTCAATTCATTGAGTAATTATTCCGGTTCCACCTTTCCAAGAAGATAAAAGTGTACGGACCTGTTGTTGAGATAATTTTACCAATTTTCGGTCTTTTAATGGTGGGTTATGTCACTGCCAGCGTTGGATGGTTTGATCAGGTAGCAATTCGTGGTCTCACACGGTTTGTTTTCGATTTTGCTGTGCCGATGCTTTTGTTACGTACGATATCCACTGCAACCCTTCCAGACGTCATTCCATGGGATTATCTGGCTTCATACTATCTGGGGACGTTCATTATCTTATTGTCAGGGCTTGGGATAACCCGTTTACTCTGGCAACGGACTTTTTCCCAGCAGGTGATCAATGCTTTTTCCAGTAGTTTCTCCAACACGGTTCTGCTTGGAATTCCAATTATTTTGCTTACCTTTGGTGATCGGGCAGTTTTACCTTTGTTCATTATCATCGGCACACATGGTATCATTATGGTGCCACTTTTCACAATCATGCTTGAAATGGGTAAAAGCGGAAGAGCACCGATTAAAACAGTCATCGTTAGAACTTCGTATGGATTGTTCACCAATCCTCTCATCATTGGTTTACTTTCCGGCTTAGCGTGCAATTTGTTTGAAATAACTTTGTGGAAACCATTGGATGAAATGGCAAAGTTGCTAGCAAACTCTGTTACTTCCTGCGCTTTGTTTGCACTCGGAGCGACATTAGCAAGTTTTCGAAAAAATATACCGTGGCAGGAAGTACCTATGATCGTTATCTTGAAGACCATTTTGCATCCCGTGGTTGTTTGGGGCTTGGCAACGCTGGTCTTTCGTGTAAAAGAAGTAATCTGGATTCAAGTGCTGGTACTGCTAGCTGCCCAACCTACGGGAGTCAATCCCTTTCTCTTTGCCAGTCGCTATAATGTGGGACAGTTAGTCTCAAGTGGGGCGGCTTTCATTTCCACTATTTTTTCGATATTTACCCTATCTGCTCTGCTTGCATTTTTCCAGTAAAATTAGAAAATAAAACTTCCTGACAACCTCAAATAAAAAGGAACAAATGGCAGTAGTAGAAATTAAAAAAAAGGGTAATATCTTTGTTGTTACTCTTAATGATCCCGTAACGGGAAACGCAATAAACGCGGAGGCTTTGTCTGCCCATCGGCAAGTACTGGCAGAACTGGAGGCAGTTTCAGAAAACTCTGCTGTCGTTGTTACAAGCAGCGATACAAAATCATGGTGCGTCGGCCTGGATTTTGAGTGGATAGAGGGGCAGTCTGCAGAAGAATTTGAGAATACATTCAAAGAGCTAGAAGAAATCTTCGGTCGCTGGGCCTTGTTGGCTCTCCCTACTGTAGCCTGTGTCACAGGTCATTGCATGGCAGGCGGTGCCATTTTTGCGTCTGTAATGGACTTCAGGATAATGCGTTCTGATAGAGGCTGGTTTGCTTTTACAGAAATTGACGTTAAAATTCCGCTTTCTCCAATTCTTTATGGGATGGCAGATCTGCTGCCGAATAAACAGACTGTGCGAGATCTTCTACTGACAGGACGACGAATAGGAGGTGAAGATGCACAAAAGTTGGGAGTGGTGGACGAGTCTCATTTGCTGGAACAATTATTGCCGCGTGCAATGGAAATTGCTGAAGAACTGGCGCAAAAAGATCTCAAAACCTACAGTGCCATGAAACAGCTGCTAAAACAGAAGCTGTTGGAGCAAATTAAATTAGAATTAAACGAGTGAGGCTATAACTTACTGTACAAAAAATAAGTTGTATTTATACGGCTGATGTTCAAACCGATAATAAGCTCGCGCAAAATAGAAAGCTTGGATTGGGGATAAAAAGAGGGGTGGTCAACAGTTAAATTCTACTTTTATCTTACAGGACTCACCGTTTAAGTTCCACTCTGTACCATCCATAGTTTCCTGGGGTTGCAGTTCGTTAGCGAGGGTTTCTGTGCAAATAAAATCAGAAAATGTTTCCAGTGCCGTGTTCAGTTCAGCAGACCCCTGAAAACTGATTCGGATCCGGTCCATCACGTTAAGATCCATTTCTTTGCGCATGTTCTGGACCTTGTTCATAAACTCGCGAGCAAAGCCTTCCCGAATTAAATCTTCATTCAACTCTGTATCCAGCGCAACTGTCAAAAGGTTGTCGGTTTCTACCAGCAGGCCTTCTTTTTCCTGCCGCTGAATCAAGACGTCTTCCGGAGTCAGATCCAAAGTCTCTCCTTCGATTTTAAAAGAAATATTATCTCCGTTCTGCAGTTTTCTGATTTCATCGAGATTCAGTTCAGCAATAGTTTGAGCTGCAGTTTTCATTTTCTTGCCGAGTTTATGTCCCAAAGTCTTGAAATTGGCTTTAGCGCTCAAATGTACCAGTTCCTCCTCATCTGGTGTAATATCTACTTCTTTAATATTCAATTCATCGATGATGAGTTCAGAGAATTCCTCCAAAACGTTTTTTGCTTCCGGATCACGAGTAACCAGGAAAATCTTCGGCAGAGGCTGGCGGATTTTTAATTGATGTTTGGCACGCAGCGCACGCCCCATTGTAACTGTGGAAAGAACCAAATCCATGCGGTTTTCTAGATCAATGTCTCTTAACGTTGAATCTGCTTCCGGAAATAATTCCAAATGTACGCTTTCATGATCTGAATCATGACGCAGCGTCTGAAAGATTCCGTCGGAAATATACGGAATGAACGGAGCAATCAGTTTACTGAACTCGAAGAGCACAATGTACAGTGTAGCATAGGCTTCCAGCTTGTCAGGGCCCTGACCTGCTTTCCAGAAGCGCCTCCTGCTGCGGCGGATGTACCAGTTGGTCAACAAGTCGATGAAACCCACAAATGGCGCAACAGAGCGGTTCAAATCGTAACCGTCCATCTCGTTTTGCACTTCAGCAATCAATTTATGTAAACGTGAAACAATCCAGCGGTCCATGGGGTTGTTGTTTTTTACTGAGAGATTTACTGGGCTTGGTTCCCATCCGTCGATTTTGGCATAGGTGCTGAGAAAAACGAGTGCATTCCAAAGCGGCAGGAGCTGCTGCCTTGTTGTCTCAACCAATCCTTTTTCAGAAAAACGTAAATCTTCTCCACGGACTGCGGGGCTGTTGAGCATATACAGACGGATTGCGTCTGCACCATATTTCTTCGACATTTCATTAGGATCCGGATAGTTTTTCAGTCTTTTGCTCATTTTCTTTCCGTCTTCGGCCAGAATAAGGCCGTTCACCACACAATTCTTAAAAGCCGGAGTGTCAAATAATGCTGATCCCAAAACAGCAAGCGTGTAAAACCAGCCTCGTGTTTGGTCCAATCCCTCACAAATGAAATCTGCAGGAAAGTTGGCTTCGAAGCGCTCTTTGTTTTCAAATGGATAGTGTTCCTGCGCATAGGGCATGGAGCCTGATTCAAACCAGCAATCGAGCACCTCAGGAATACGTCGATAGGTTTTTCCATTCCGTTTAATGACCAGTGGATCAACAAAATGTTTGTGTAGGTCAGTAACTTTTTCTCCAGTTACTTCCTGCAGTTCTGCAACACTGCCGATGCACCAGATATCGCCGTCATCACTCTTCCAAACCGGAAGTGGGGTACCCCAAAAACGGTTACGGCTGATGGCCCAATCACGTGCGTTTTCGAGCCATTTTCCGAAACGTCCGTCCCGAATGTGTCCTGGCACCCAATGCACGGTTCTGTTGTGAGCAGTCATTTGTTCCTTGATTGCCTCAACATTTACAAACCAGGTGGAAATAGGCTTGTAAATCAATGGAGTATCTGTACGCCAGCAAAAGGGATAACTGTGCTGTACAGTTTCGTGGTGGAACATTTTATGTTCCCCCTTAAGGTGCTGCACAATAGATTTGTCGGCATCCTTGATGTTCATTCCAGCGATAAATCCCATGTAATCCAAAAAATTGCCTTCATCATCTACTGGATCAAAAATTGGAATACCCTCGCGTTGAAAAATGCGTACATCGTCTTCACCAAAACAGGCTAAATGTACGATCCCAGTTCCGCTTTCATCGCTGACATAATCATCTAGTTGCACAGTCCAGGCATTGTCGGTATCAACTACTTTTTTTGCAAAATCAAAGAGAGGTTCATAGGTCATACCCTTTAAATCAGTGCCTTTCATTTCAGCCAGTACTTCATAGCTTCCATCCTCAAAATATGCTTCGATACGATTTTTTGTGAGCAGATAGCAGTCTCCGCTCTTTTTATCCCGGATTTCACAATATGTCAGTTTCGATCCTACACAGAGACTCATGTTGGCCGGCAAGGTCCATGGGGTGGTTGTCCAGGCAAGAAAATACAAGTTCTCTCGACCATTGCTTTTGAAGCGCAATGTGACTGAAGGATCCTGAATATCTTTATAATTCAGGTTTGCCTCAAAGTTTGAAAGCGGGGTTGAGACACGCCATGAATAAGGCACCACTTTCATGCCTTCATAAATCAGTTCCTTATCCCATAGACGTTTAAAAACCCACCAGACTGATTCCATGAAATCAATGTCCATGGTTTTGTAGTCATTCTCGAAATCGACCCAGCGTGCCATACGATCCACCGTTTCGCGCCATTCACGAGTGTAACGCAATACAATAGAACGACATTTCTCATTAAATCTTCCTTCACCAAAATTTTCAATTTCATGCCGGCCATTCAGTCCCAGAGTCTGCTCCACTTCATATTCCACAGGTAAGCCGTGTGTGTCCCAACCAAAACGACGCTCAACACGGAAGCCCCGCATGGTCTTGTAACGTGGAATAACATCCTTGATGGTACCGGCTAAGAGGTGACCATAATGCGGAAGCCCGGTCGCAAAAGGAGGACCGTCATAAAAGCTGAACGGTTTGTCTTTTGGACGATTATCGATTGATTTTTGAAAAATATTTTCTTTGCGCCAGAAGTTAAGAATTTCTTCTTCCATCTGCGAAAAGCTTAGTCTGTTGGACACCTCTTTCATAGTGTTGATAAATTGTTGCTGGATTATCTAAATAAATACGTTGGGCGTTTGAGACTCAGCAAAAACACCAACAAGATTTAATTCCTTGGGATTTCTCGTGAGAATCTGACGGCAAGATTAAAGAATTCCATGGCTAAAGTTCCAAGTTTTTCATCATGTTGGGCGA
This sequence comes from SAR324 cluster bacterium, assembly GCA_022448485.1. Lineage (GTDB taxonomy): Bacteria > SAR324 > SAR324 > SAR324 > NAC60-12 > Arctic96AD-7. Next base: position 7,748 of record JAKUUI010000042.1, on the reverse strand, counting down.
CTTTCAATTCACAAGTTTTGACACCTTGCTTGAGCGCACAATAAGTTTGATAAACTGGAAGCATTTTTAGCAAATCTCTATCTTTAGAGATTTCAAGATACTGATTTAAAAATGTGTCCATGAGCTCAGTTTTTCCCATCCTGGCCAGTTCGATTGTTAAAGACGAAACGTCATTTGCCACATCCAGAACCGCCAATTTCTTTTGTACTTCTTGTGGACTGATAAAGCGCACGACATCATCTTTTACGAAAATGTGTTCCGGCAAAAAAGCTCCGTGACCCAGAACTATCCTGCCTTTTTGCTGACGCTTGTTGAAAAGACGTTTGTTATCATCAATGAACTTTTCAAGGGGGTGCCTAATCATGTCTAAAATAGGCTGAGTCAGAGACGCTTCAAAATAGCGTTTCAGCTGAAAAAGCATATCGTCACACTGGGCACGAAAAGGCTCTGGTTTACCAGTTTCTGCATCTTTGTCTTTTGCAGGAGATACTTCATGAATTTCTGCTATTCGAGTTGCAATGTTCACTATATTTTTTTCTGAAATCTCGTTTTTTACCAGCAACTGGGAAAGCTGCCACTGATCCGGTAGAGCTTCCATTTTTAAAGCATACTCAATTGTTTGCCCTGCTGTTCCTCCAATTTTGATTTCACCATTTTTATCAGTGATTGGAAGGACTTCCAACGGCCAGTCTGGATTAAAACGCTGGCTCAGCGCACTCTCTTCACGGCAATAGGCTTCTTTGACTGCTAAAGTCGGGTACTCGTTGCCCGTCTTTTTGATTTTGTAAAGCCAGTCATCTGCCGTAAACAGATATGATGTGACAGTCTCCTGAAACTTAATTGTTTTGGGTGAATTCAGATAGGCAGCCGGATCTTTGAGGCCCTCTAACCACTCTGGTTGCATTACAGTCATAGTGTATTCTCTTACGAATATTTCCTTACCAAAAATTTCTCTGAAAAGGGACTTAAAAATGTGTCTTAATCAAATCGTCATTGCTTCTATCCAACTCACATTCACGAACCGTGCATTATGATATGATTTTCAGAAATCTGTACTTAGTGAAGAGCAAGTACGGTACAACAGAGGTAAATAATTGAATTAGCAGATAAACTTAAATATTAAGAATGTGTCCAAGTTTATACTTTTTGGTGTGCATGTACTTTTTATTTCCTGGATTGCTCGGGATTTCAAGCGGCACCCTTTCCACAACTTCCAAGCCGTGTCCCTGAACTCCAACTATTTTTCGCGGATTATTTGTCATTAACCGCATACGTCGAACGCCCAGCATGAAGAGCATTTGTGCTCCCATTCCGTAATCACGCAAATCATCTTTAAAACCCAATTTCTGATTTGCTTCCACTGTGTCCGCACCTTCTTCCTGGAGTTTATATGCCTGAAGTTTGTTGATCAATCCAATCCCGCGTCCTTCCTGCGGCAAATAAAGGATTACGCCTTTTCCTTCACGTTCCACCTTCTCCATTGCAGCATGGAGTTGAGGACCACAATCGCAGCGGAATGAACCAAAGACATCACCTGTCAGGCACTCTGAATGTACACGTACTAAAACAGGCTCATCCTCTTCCCATTCACCTTTAACCAGGGCGACATAATCACTGTCATCCAAAACACTTTGAAAACCTACCACCTGAAATTCGCCATATTTGGAGGGCAGCAGTGCCTCTGCTTTTTTGATTACCAATGTTTCATTGCGTTTTCTGTATTCAATCAGGTCTTTAATAGTAATGAGCATTAATCCATGATGATCTGCAAACTTTTTTAATTCTGGAACACGGGCCATTGTACCGTCTTCATTCATGATTTCACAAATCACTCCACCTGGGAGCATTTTGGCCATATGTGCCAGATCAACAGCGGCTTCGGTATGGCCTGCCCTGCGTAATACTCCGCCCTGGCGAGCGAGCAAAGGAAAGACATGACCTGGACTGCGAATGTCTTTAACTGTGGATTCAGGATTGATTGCTGTTTTAATTGTCCGGGCACGGTCGGCAGCAGAAATGCCTGTTGTTACTCCAACTGAGGCTTCAATACTGACCGTAAAGTTGGTACCCATTGATGCATTATTGTTAGTCACCATCAATGGCAAATTGAGGCGTTTCACAGTTTCAGCATCAAGAGGAAGACAGATCAGGCCCCGTCCATATTTTGCCATGAAATTGATTATGTCTGGAGTTACAGCCTCTGCCGCACAAATCAGGTCACCTTCGTTTTCACGGTCTTCATCATCAACAACCACAATTATTTCACCGCGGCTTATGGCTTTAATTGCATCCTCAATGGAATTAAAAATATTGCTTGTCTTTGTCATTATTTGCTTTATTTATTCAAATCTCATTAACTCTATATCTATACATTAGCAAATGTTCTACGTCACATAAAGTGGGTTAGCAGATGAGAACAACACCCGAATTTATTCTGGAGCTGTTCTCATGATTCACTCAATCCGGTGCAGATCCATAGCAAAAGTAAAAGCGGTGTGACACTTTATTTTATTTTTGCGGAAATCAACCAGTCTTCTCCCAGGGCCGTAACTGAAGTAATATCCAGTTGTGGAGCTTCATCTACGGAATCAATTGCCAAACTCCCGCACCAGGACAAAGATTTCTGCCCACCAATTACTTTTGGTGCAAGGAATAATGCAAGCTGATCTGCAGAATTACTCCTGAGAAAGCTCGCATGAATGAGACTTCCTCCCTCGACCAGCAAACTCTTCAGTCCAAGTTTACTCATTTCTGAGAGCACCCACAAGACTTCCGGAGTTTTGGTAGGCGCAGTTAAAATTGTTAACTCTGCTAATTCCGGCCAGGTCCGCGAAGGTGCTTGACTTCCTGTAACAATGACAACAGGGACACCGTCTTTTTGAAACACACGGCTTTGTTTTGGAATGCGTGCCCTTGAGTCCAGTACAATCCGAACTGGTGAACGGCCCTCGGGAATTCCCCGCACGGTCAACTCAGGATCATCTGCCAGCACTGTGTTGATGCCCACTAAAACAGCATCATTTTCGTGCCTTAATTCATGTACTTTCAGTCTTGCTGCTTCACCGGTTATCCACTTTGAACGCCCGGATGCAGTAGCTATTTTTCCATCAAGTGTTGATGCTGCTTTTAGAGTGACCTTGATTCCTGAGTTTTTCCTCATAAGTCTCTTAAAATTATATCACTCTTCGGTCTTCATTATTGAAGCACACGTTTTTTTAAACGAATTTTCATCAGTTAAATTCTATAATTATTAACCCAAAACAACAAGGAATATGAACAGTTAGGGGACTAAGAGTAGGTTTTAATAAAAACAATCATGCAAATATCAAAGATAGTGTTCCAGACAAATCCCAAAAACTTGAAAGAAATTCTGCAGCAAGGGGCGTATTTACGTGACGATTGTCATATTATTTGTTTGGCGAGTGACAGGAGCGGACTCCATGCGCAGCAGACCATTCGTACATTAACTTGCCAATTAGGAGCAAGTCTTCAGGTGCACCGGGATTAAAATGTCCACCTTCAACCCATTTTTCACTTTTCGGTTCCGGGGAACTTTCCCACATGGGAAGATAAGCTTCCGGGGGCGCCAGAGGATCATTTGTGCCGTTGATAAAATGGATTGGCGTGTCGTAAATGGCCGGCAAATAATGCTCAATCTGGCCATATTTTAAGATGTTACCCAGGAAAAATGACAAGATGTGTGAAGTTAGTCGAATTCCACTGATCTTAATTTTTGTACTCAAATCGTCCGATGATTTTGTTAAACCTAAATGAATTAGTCCTTGCGTGAATAATTCCGACTGGATAACATACTGAAAATTAGTGAAACCGTAGATCACCATCAAACCCGCAACTTTTTCTGGTGCAAAACTGGTGAGAATAACCGGGAATGCTGAACCAACGCTTCCACCTGCCATCACAACCTTGTCTGTAAAACGTGGGTCAGAACGCATGCCTCCGTGAACATAAGACAACAAAGCATTGAGAGCACCAAGAGTATGACGAGTTTCTTCACGGATTTTCTCTGGCATGTGCCACCAGTCCAGCCAACTCCAGTTTTTCCAATGATGTCGCAACAGAAAAGAATGAACAGGCTGTTTCATCAGGATAGTGTTTCCGGTGTATTTCCATTTTCCCCCGCCTGCCAATAAATTTTCTCCCTCCTCCACTCCTCCAACAAGGATCAAAGTGTCACATTGCAGTCCTGCTGGACTTATTACCCAGGCAATTGTTGAGCGTTCAGGATCTGTGATAGAGCGTAATTCCCATTTATGTGGATTCAACTCCATCACCGTCCACTCTGGAACGTCGTCAGCTTGGAAAGGCTGCTGCACACGGTAAATTTTTAATATGACTCCGCTTAGTATAATAATACAGGCTGAGACAATTATCAGAAAAACATAAAGCAGGAGTTTCATTGGTTTTTCAGATTGAGGATTGTAAGACAATCATTGATAATGGGCGGCATTAACATTTTGACACTTTAATAGTCACGACACATGTCCGCAGTTGGTCTTGGACTCGACACCACCTTTGATGATACTTCAGTCGCAATATTGCAAGGAAAAAGTGAAATACTGGCAAACCTGACTCTTTCTCAATATCAGGAGCATGAAGAGTTCGGTGGAGTCGTTCCTGAAAGAGCTTCACGCAAGCACCTAGAAGTCATTCATCATTTGATCGATGGAGCACTTAAAGAGGCGAATCTTGATTTTTCGGGAATAGATTACATTGCGGTTTCCAATCATCCCGGCTTGCTGGGTTCATTGCTGGTTGGCCTGACAGTCGCAAAAAGCTTAGCGTACACCTTACAATGTCCACTAATCGGAGTCAATCACGTTGAGGCTCATCCTTACGCAAATGTACTCAAGCATGGGGAAATGCCGTTTCCCATAATGCATCTGGTTGTTGCAGGAGGACACACTTTGTTGATTCACGCACGTGACCATTTTGATAATAAAATCATTGGGCGCAGTGTTGACGATGCGGCTGGGGAATGTGTTGATAAAGTCGCAAAAATGTACGGACATCCGATGCCTGGAGGACCAGTTGTGGATCGGGCGGCTATGAAATTTTCAGGGAAGGATTTTGACTTTCCGCGTCCACTGATGCACAAAAATGCTCATAATTTCTCCTTCAGTGGTCTGAAAACAGCCATGTTGCGTTTTAGAGAAAAGTCTCTGAAAACCTCAACTAAAAGCGCGGAATCGCCTCAGCTGCTTCAGGAAGAAGGTGCTATCTTGGCTTCTTTTTTTCAAAGTGTGGTTGACGTGTTACTCCACAAAACTTTCAATGCAGCAGAAACTTTCGGGCTTAAAAACATTTCTGTTTCAGGTGGGCTGGCAGCAAGTCGAAAGCTACATTCAGCCTTTGAAGAAGAATCAGCAAAGCGGGGGATTACACTTTTTTATCCTCCGCCAAATCTCTGCACAGACAATGCGGCAATGGTGACTTGCCTGGCTGCTCATCGTTATGAAGCAGAGCTGTTTGACGATCTTACTTTGGATGCATACCCGAATTTGATTTGAGGAATTGCAGAATTAATTCTTTCTGAAAATCAAAGTACTGGCCCAGGAAAGTCCAACACCAAAGCCGGCTAGAACTGCTACTTGCATTTCCAAATTATCAAATTCCTGAGCTATAATCATCGGCACAGATGAGGAAACGGTGTTTCCATAGGTTGCAGAATGGAAGGGACAGCGCTCTCGTGGAACTCCAAGAGCGTCAGCGATGGAATTTACAATGTGAAGACTTCCCTGATGAAGAAGGAAACGGTCGACCTTTTCAAGCAGAAATCCGTTTTTATCCAGCATCTCTCTGATACTGGCGGGTACCACACGTACAGTAAATGTAAATACAGCACGTCCGTTCATGTGAACGTGACCGTCTTTCCGCACGATGATGCCTTCCTTTTTGCTCCCGTCTGAGCCAAAAACGAATTGTCCGAATTCAAAAACAGGATCATCGGTCAGTAAAGTGACAGTTGCACCATCTCCAAATAATGTTGCCGTTTTTTTATCATCTTGATTCATCACTTTTGAATACGGATCTGCTGTGAAAAACAGTCCTTTACGGAGACCGTTGGCTTCCATGAAAGACTTGATCACAGAAAGTCCGTAAACATACCCGGAACATCCCAGAGAGAGGTCGAAAGCAGCGCAGCTTAAAGGCAGGGAGAGTTTTTCGTGAATAACTGCTGAAGTGTGTGGAAGTCCGTGTCCATCCGGGTTTTGAGTACAAACTATCAGGCACTCAATTTCATCCTGAGAAACCGGCTCTTGCAGCTGCAGATGTTTCCATGCTTTCACGCAAAGATCAGAAGGTTCCTGTTCCCGAGCTTTAAGGGCAACTTCGGCAAAGCCAATTTTTTCCCGAACAAAAGATTCGGTCATACCGAACTTCTTCATGCGCTCAAAGTTGGAAGTCCGCGCTTTTGGCAAATAGGTTCCAATCCTTTTGATTCCGATCATTTGCTGGCTGGTGGTTTTTGGTCCATGGTTCCTCAATAGGTTTCCACAGAATTCAGGCAGATACTTTATCCGTATTCATCAGTTTAAATCTGTGAGAAATAGAAACAAACGTTGCTAATTTTCCTTGGAAAAGGGTTGTCCGATTGCTTTTGGAGCAATGGCTTTTCCGACGAAGCCGGCCAAAATGACAACCGTGAGTATGTATGGTGACATTTCTAAAAAACTATCTAGCAGGTTAACCGGAACTAAATCCTTTAGCATTTCAGATATCTCAGGTTTATCTTTGACAGCAAACAAAATAGAGAAAAACAGACAGGCGAACATTGCGTAGAAAGGCCGCCAGTTACCAACAATCATTGCCGCCAGTGCTAAATAGCCTTTTCCTGCAGACATATCCTTAACAAAAAAACCCAAATGTGCAGTAGAAAGGTAGGCTCCGGACATTCCTCCCAGCATACCGTTTAAGAGTAGAGCCTGGTAACGAATTTTAGTGACTGAAATTCCTGTAGTATCCACAGCCAGGGGATTTTCTCCGGTGGCTCGCAAGCGCAAACCAAAACTACTTTTAAATACCACCCATGCAGTTAAAGGTACTGTCAAAAAGGCTATATAGACTAAAATGTTGTGTCCACTAATTAATTCGTAATATATTTTTCCTAATATAGGTACATCACGGAGTGCCTCAGCAAAAGGTAATTCTATGGGCAGAAAACGGGCTTCTTTGGGGAGTTGTGGAGTTGTCCCACCCATACCAAACCAGGCGTTGGCTAGCACCACAGTCAAACCCATGGCAAAAATATTGATTGCCACACAGGAAACAACCTGGTTGCCGCGTTTGGTGACACAGGCGTAGCCGTGCATCATGGAAAAAATAATTCCTATCCCGATTGACCCCAGGAGCCCCCACCATGCCGATTGTGTCCAATGCGCTACAGTTGCCGCAACAAAGGCTCCACCGAGCATCTTCCCTTCCAGCCCAAAGTCAATCACTCCGGAACGTTCCGCAAAAATTCCGCCCATTGCGGCTAATACGAAAGGCACAGAAATCCGGAGAGTGCCATCCAAAATTAAAATTAAATCATTCCACATAAGTTTATATACTGTTAACGTTTCTTTAGCATAATTGGTGAAGTCCACACCTTATCTGGCGGTCCTCTGTTGGATTATAAGATTCCGTGAGCAAAATGTTTCACAATCTGTTCGATTTGTGGCCGGAAAAGATTCTCCAGAGCTCCTGCGAACAGAATCACCAACCCTTGGATTAGTACTACCATGTGG
>JAKUUI010000041.1 GCA_022448485.1 SAR324 cluster bacterium | reverse complement strand
AAAATGATCTCCGGAAAATTCGGTTTGTACTGACCGATATCGATGATACACTCACAGAAAATGGCCGGTTGCCTGCTGCAAGCTATCTAGCCATGGAAAAGCTCCAGCTGGCAGGACTGAAAGTTATTCCCATTACCGGTCGTCCTGCAGGCTGGTGTGACCATATTTCCCGCATGTGGCCAGTGGATGGAATCGTTGGAGAAAACGGAGCTTTCTATTTTGTTTATGATAATTCTAAACACAAAATGAAGCGGCGTTATTGGAAACCTGAAAGCGAAAGGAAAGAAGACAGGAAACGATTTGAGCAACTCCGGAAGAAAATTTTATCAGCTGTGAAAGGTTGTGCCATTGCCTCTGATCAAGCTTACAGGGAAGCGGACCTGGCAATTGATTATTGTGAAGATGTTCCCGCACTATCCAAATCAGCGGTGGAACAGATAGTAAACATTTTTAAGCAGGAGGGTGCTGTTGCAAAAGTCAGCTCCATTCACGTAAACGGCTGGTTTGGGAATTATGACAAACTTAGCATGACAAGAATATTGTTAGATGAAAGTTTTCAGACTGATATGGATAAGTCTCAGGAGCAAATAGTCTTTTGCGGAGATTCCCCAAATGATGCACCAATGTTCGGTTTTTTCCAAAATTCAGTTGGAGTTGCCAATGTTATAGATTATGCTGAAGAGCTGGAACAGCAACCTTGCTGGGTAACACAAAAACGTGCTGCCGCTGGATTTGTTGAGCTTGCTGAAGCATTAATGGCTGCGCACTCAGATGCATGAAATGCATTAACTGATAAATATTCTTTGACTTCCAAAAGTGCAGCAATCCAATTTTTTCATGTTAGTCTGAGTTTTTTTCCTCTTCCATTTACGTGTATTTCATGCCGAACAGCAAAATTCTTGATCGTTAAAACAATATTTCAAAATGAAACAGCAGCAATTTTTAAATTTATCTACAGCTGAAGAGGCAGAAGATCGTTTTTGGCAAGCAGTTCAGCCTCAGCCCTGCGGCGAAGAACAGATTCTGCTTGAAAATACACGCGAAAGAATATTGTCACGAAACGTGATTGCCCAACACAATGTCCCTTTTTTTGACAGGAGTAATTTTGACGGCTACGCGGTTCGTGCAGAAGACACTTTTGGCGCACAAGAAACAGCACCTGTTTTCCTGAAATTGAATCCGGAAGTACTGGCTTGCGGAGTGGTTCCAGAAAAATCGGTCAACCCGAAAACTGCAACTATTATAGCTACAGGCGGAGTAATTCCACGCGGTGCAGACGGAGTGGTGATAATTGAAAACACTTTGCCGATTGAAGCAGACGAGTCCGGAGAAAAAGGTATTCAAGTCCTCAAACCAATTGTTCCTTCGGGAGGTATATCTTTGGCAGGTTCGGATATTGGAGCAGGGGAAGTAGTACTGCGAATCGGTGATCGGCTGGGATTTCGGGAAACCGGCACATTGGCAGCACTGGGAAAAGCAAAGGTCTGGGTTTGGTGTCGTCCAAAGGTTGGAATTATTTCAACCGGAGATGAACTGGTTGCTCCCGGAAAGCATATGGAACTTGGAAAAGTGTTCGATTCCAATGCAACCGTGCTGGCCCATGCAGTCGAAGAAATGGGTTGCGAGCCTGTGAATTTTGGTATAGTTCCTGATGAAGAATTGCGATTGGAGGAGGTCCTCCGGAAAGCACTTAAGCTGGATTTCGTCCTGCTCTCCGGCGGCACCTCAAAAGGAGAGGGTGACCTGAACTATCGGGTTTTTGAAAAATACAGTAATCCTGGAATTTTGGTGCACGGTGTGGCACTTAAACCAGGAAAACCGCTCTGTCTGGCTATACTTGATGGAACGCCAGCTGCAATTTTACCCGGATTCCCAACATCTGCAACATTCACTTTCAGCAAATTTATTGCACCAATCCTGCGAACCATGGCAGGCCTGTCTCCGGAACACACTGTCAGTGTTAAAGCAAATGTTCCGGTACGTTTGAATTCTGACAAAGGACGCACCGAATTTCATCTTGTCCATTTGGTTCGAAATGATGCAGGATACAGTGCATACTCGACAGGAAAAGGCTCCGGATCCATCACAGGATTTGCTCGAGCAGACGGCTTCATGGAAATTCCGCGCAACACCGAAATGGTAGAAGCTGGCGAGGAAGCTAAAATACAATTACTTGGAAAATCTGCACGACCTCCAGATTTGATGATCATCGGTAGTCACTGTGTAGGGTTGGATTATTTAATCGGAGAAATGCAAAAAAGCGGAGTTTCATGCAAATTTCTGGCAGTCGGAAGTATGGGCGGGATTTTAGCTGCAAAACGAGGCGAATGCGATTTGGCAGGAACTCACTTGCTGGATCAAAATTCTGGACATTATAACCGACATTTGCTCACACCAGAACTGCATCTGCAGAAGGGCTACTGCCGTAGCCAGGGTTTGTTGTTTCGCAAGGATGATTCCAATTTTGCAGACTGTAAATCAAACTTTGAAAAAACAATTCAGAAAATAATCAACAGCCCGGAACTGTGCATGATTAACCGGAACCGGGGAAGTGGTACTCGAATTTTGCTCGATCGTTTACTGGCAGATCAGCGCCCTGCAGGTTTTTTTCAAGAAGCAAAATCACACAATTCGGTGGCTGCGGCAATTGCACAAAAACGCGCAGACTGGGGAATTGCCATTCGTTCAGTTGCCGAAGATTTAGGACTTGGGTTTTTTCCTATTCAGGATGAAGAATATGATTTCATTTTGCCGAAAAACCGTTTGGAACGTCCGGAAGTAATTCAGTTCCTGAGTTTACTGGGGGAAACGAAAATCCGGGAGAACCTGATTAAACTTGGCTTGAAAACCCAAAGGTAGTATATAATTGAGATTTCTGGTTTTTTAACCTAGTGCAAAGTTTTTTGCATTATTCAATGCTTTTGTCTTATGTATTTTCTTTATCTTAAAGCATTCCACATCATTGGTGTTATTGTCTGGTTTGCAGGACTCTTTTACCTCGGGCGGCTGTTTGTTTATCATCAGGAAGCAAATGTTCGTCCTGAACCGGAAAGATCAGCTTTAAAATCACAGTTTTCACTGATGGAAAAGCGGCTTTATTATGGTATTACTTGGCCTGGCCTGTGCATCTCGATTTTCTTTGGAACGGCCATGATTTTTGAATTAGAATTACAAAACTGGCTGCACGTAAAAATTGCTTTGGCAGCTGCACTGGTAGTTTATCATTTATGGTGTGGTCAACTTCGCAAAAAGCTGCTGAATGAGCAGTGCTCCTGGAGCGGAAAACAGTTTCGTCTTTTTAACGAGATCCCCTCAGTGCTACTGGTTATTATTGTTTTTGTCGCAGTCTTTAAAAATGCGTTATCGTGGAGCGTTTTTTCTCTATTTGCGGGCGGATTAATCTTGGTGATAGGCGGAACGGTGCACTGGATGGAAAAACGACGCTAAAATAAAGCTGGAGGAAAAAATTTAAGCTGAATTGTGATTATGAAAAATAACGGGAAACAAATAAAATGCCTTGCCATAATTCTGCTTGCTGTGGGGTTATCTGGCTGCAGCTGGTTTGGAGATTCTTCAGAACCAGTAAATGATTCTTACGAGGCAGGTAAAAAAGCATTCAGTGAAGGCAATTACGAAGAAGCTAAGTCTTACTTCCGTAAAGTTACCCTAAGTTCATCCTTTTATCCGCAGGCAATCCGGATGATTCAGAAAGTGCCCTTCAAAAAAGGAGTCGCTGCTTATGAACAAAAACAGTTCCAGGTGGCAATTTCAGAATTGTCCAAGGTGCCAGTTCACTCACCAGATTATGCAGAAACCCAGCACTATCTGAAATTGTCAAATTACGCCTTGCTGCACAAACAGTTCACGAAGTCTTCAGGTAAAGATCGTTTTGTCTTAATTTCGGAAAAGGTTAAAATCGCCATTGAATTGGGAGACTCCAAACTTCTTTTAGAAAGTGTGGACCTGATTGACACAGGACTTGATCAGTCGACTTCAACCAGCCAAACCAGGGATTTACTCAATTTACTTGATAGCATCGTTGCTGTTAACAAAGATCCTGAAGTATATAAAAAAGCTCTTAATTATTTACTGACAGATTTTGAGCAGTTGTACAAACGTGCAGAAGTTAGAACTGATGTTTTTAGGATTATTGGAATCCTCAAAATGGAACTCATGTAGCTGCTAGTCTGCAGTAATGTTGTTACTCTTAGCTAAAGTTATTACGAAAGTTCAGGTTTTTTTGCAGTCTTTCATTCTTGATGGTCCTGTAAAAAGACTAAAAATCAAACATGTGTATTATGCCCGCCAAACTAGTCCTCAACCTGATCGGGGAGCAGTAATCCCTTATTTCAAATACTCACAAGTTCTTCGATTTCCACTTTCGCAGGAATGACAATTTTTTTGAGGGAGTTTTGATCTTTAGCTCTTAAAGTCAGACTTAAGCCATAAACCTTCAGCCTTCCACCTGCTCACTCTCAGTGCATATCTTCCAAGCCAGAGGCTTATTCCTGCCATTAGTAAAATCTGCAAATAAGCTTCCCTCTCCATTCTCAATGTGAGAAAAAAATCATAGGAGCCATGCAGAAAGGCAGAAATAATCCATCCCTGAAAAACCGTCATCATCGGCAGATAATATCTGAATTGTGTTTCTTTGCTGGCGTCAATCAGTAAGCGGGATTTTGCGACAAAATACCCCATGGGCACACTCATAAAAGCATGGGCGGGAATGGTAATGATAGTTCTAGCAGCAACCACTGATACACCAAACTGGTCAAGATAAAAAAAGTTTTCCATAGTTGCAAATCCAACTGAAACGACTGCAGCATAGAGAATTCCGTCAAAAGGTTCCTCCAGATGGCGGCTTGGATAAACTACTGCCAACAGTACAAGCAATTTCGCAAACTCCTCATTTATGCCAACAAGAAACCAAAAACCTGCACTAAGCAAAGGTATAGACTTACCCAGGAGGATAAACTGTGGAAGTGGTGCTTCCGGCCAGAAAAGAGTGTATTTTTCAACAGCATGATTTAGGACCAGTGCCAGCAGTCCGCAACCCATGCCTCCGAGAAACAAGACTAGCAGCAAAGGGAGGTAAACTTTTTTGTAACGCTGGGCATGATAAAAAACCCAGCCCCAGAGGATTCCCGGGACTAGGACAATTCCGATAATAGGTAGCATTCTTTATTCTTCGTGTTGTGATTGCTTTAGAATCGTGGCATAGTTTTCTTAGAAACTGTAATTTCAGCCTTACATGTTGACTTGAGGGTGCCTACAACATGCTGGAAGAAAATCAAGAAAGATTCCAATGCAACGAAAATCACTATCCTCACTCAAGGACCACTCGGTCCTGGACCGTTGTGCAGAAACCATCAAGTCCGGACGCTATTTCCGGAAAATTAGCCTGACTCTTCTCAAGGAGATGCTGCGTCAAGGTGAAATTGTAACTTTGGATGCAGAAGAATACATCCTCCAGGAAGAACACCCCAAACCTCCGGAATTAATTGTCCTGCTGGAAGGTTCGCTTGCCATTTCATCACAAGAACACTTCATTATGCGTCTTAACCATCCAGGAGATGTAGTTGGCGAAATTTCAGTGATTTTCGGCAATTCCAGCTCCTATGCGGACGTTATTACAGAAGAAAAGTCTAAAGTGGTGATATTCCCAAATGACCTCTTTAAAGTTGCAGATAATGACACAAAAGTCCCTGTTGCATATTTGATTTTCTCTCATATTCTTGCAGAAAAACTAAAACATACAACTGCTCAGTCCTTGATGAATAAAAATGTTCGTACTTTTGAAGAAACATTTCCGGCTATTGGCATTCTTGATCCGGACAAAGATTTTCGTACCAAAATCAAAACCGCACTTGAAAATGAATGGAACAAGGCCAGAATCTTTGAAATCGAATCTTACCGGGATTTTCTGGATAATCCACTAGAAAATCATTTTGATTTTTTTATTATTGATCCAGAAAAAATAGCAGACGAGACCACACAAACAGACTCAATTCGTAACTTGCTTGAAATCTGCAGTTCTCATTTGGCGCCAATGCTGGTTATCAGTCAATATTGCAAAAAAGCGGAAAACCGTCAATTACTAGCAGAACTCGGAGTGACAGACTTCTTAGCTAAGCCATTTTCGGATTTTGACTTGCAGCACGTAATTGCCAGATTCCGCAAAGATCATTTTCTCCAGAAAGAGTTGGAGAGGGTAGAGATTGATGCAGACACAGACAGACTTACCGGATTAGCCAACCGTCGTAGGCTGGATGAGTTCTTGGAAGCAATGTTGACTCTTTTTCCTGAGGAAAAACAACCTTTTTCGTTTATAATCGCGGATGTGGACCACTTCAAACATTACAACGATACTCACGGTCACCAGATGGGAGACGTTGTACTAGCCTCAGTTGCGTCAGTCTTCAAAAAACGTGTCCGCAGAGGTGACTTGGCTGCAAGATTTGGTGGTGAAGAATTTGTTGTCATTTTACCAAATTGTGGAAAAAAGAATGCCATTCTGATTGGTGAAAAACTACGCAGGGCAATTGCTGATGAAAAAATTCCATACCAGGAGCAGCAACCTCTAGGCAATCTCACTTGTACATTTGGGGTTGCAACCTTTCCGGAAGATGCAGATACAAAGGAACTTCTCATGAAAAAAGCTGACGACTGTTTATACGATGGTAAAGAAAGCGGAAGGAACAAAGTAGTTTCTGCAGAACCTCTAGAATCTTGACTTAAACGAAGATTCAGCACAAACACAGGAATAAATTCTCATTGCAGTACGTAACAGTGGTGGTGAAAAAGATAAAATTTCAGTTTTTTATGAAATTTTCCAAAAAAACAGATTAAGGTCTTGCAAAAATAACATTTTTACCGCATTATCAGAGTGGTTTGCGACAGAATATAAAGCATCCTGCCTGAAAAAAGAGTTGGCCTGATTTTATACAAATAAAGATTGAGATAACAATGAATACCAAATTTGCCAGAAAAGAGGATTTCTACAATGGCACTCATCCACGAGCCTGGTGGATAGTGGATGCAGAGGGCTGGACATTGGGCCGGCTGGCAACACGAATTGCCCATGTGCTGCGTGGAAAGCATAAAGTGGTGTTTTCACCACATGTAGATACAGGAGACTTTGTAATTGTGGTTAATGCAGAAAAAATCCATGTCAGCGGTAAAAAAGATGAGGATAAAATATATTATCGCCATACTGGCTATCCCGGAGGAATTAAGAGTACTAAATATTATGAATTACAGGAAAAACATCCTGAGCGTATTGTCGAAGGTGCTGTCAAAGGTATGATGCCAAAAAATGCTCTCAACCGACGTTCCTTGCTACGTTTGAAAGTCTACACTGGTTCGGAGCACCCGCACGAATCTCAGCAACCTCAGCCCCTAAATATCTGACCTATGGCAAAAAAAGCAACTGTACAATACTACGGAACTGGACGTAGAAAAGACTCCGTAGCCCGCGTTTACCTCCGACCAGGAAAGGGAAATATAGTTGTTAACAAACGACCAGTTGAAGATTATTTTGGTAGAGAAACCCTCAAAATGGTCCTCCGTCAACCTTTGGAGCTGACCGATTCTCTTGAAAATTTTGATATTTTTATCAACGTCCACGGAGGCGGATTGTCAGGTCAAGCCGGTGCTATTAGACACGGAATTTCACGAGCTTTGTTATTGGCACTCGAAGATTCCCGGGATGTACTGAAAAAAGCTGGAATGCTGACACGAGACTCCCGCAAAGTTGAACGGAAAAAATACGGACAGCCAGGAGCACGAAAGAAATATCAATTTTCTAAACGCTGATTTCTTATTTTTGTTTTAGCCGCTGAGTACACGTTCAACTCTGAGTATCAGTTTTTTCACAAGTATCTTTATACTTAGCGGTTAAAAAAGAGGACTCTGCATTGCTTTTGTAAAGCCGCATGGTCACATTTCTCTTCTTATTTTGGACATTGAGTTCTGTTTTTCTGACGCTCAATGTTTTCCGCCCCTTCGCCAGCCGCAAGAGTTCTTCTTTTCCCGCAATTCTCATTTCCTTTGCATTGGGTTGGCTCGTGGGTGATTTGCTCCCGCAATGGATTCTGCTCAATTTTGGCATACTTCTCCTTTTTTCATTTTCTGACATTTTCTACCAGCCACTGGGATGGGGTGGACTTGTTTTTCACCTTTCAGGCTGGATCATTTTGTGCCTCCGTCTCTGGGTCATCTTAAATTTACCAGAACGCCTTGACCAAAAAATGGAAGAACAGCTGGGTAATATTTGGCTGAAAATTTTACCGAACAACCATCCTCCGGACAGTATCCTGGGCGTTGATTGGTATAGTTGGTTAAATCCGAATAACGCAGTGGAAGAAGATCCACGGATAGAAATTGTGAGGGAACACGTTTTTCATGAAGAAGATGGCCTGCTGCTTAGAATGGATATCTATCGTCCCCGTAATTCAAAAAAGAAGCATCCGGGACTATTGCAAATTCACGGAGGTGCGTGGATATGCGGAAGCAAACGGCAAGCCGCATTATTAATGGCCCATATGGCTGCACAAGGCTGGGTATGTTTTTCGGTCGGTTACCGGTTCAGCCCGGACATAGTTTTCCCTCAGCATTTGATTGACGTCAAGCGCGCACTGCAGTGGATCAGAAATCATGCAGACGAATACGGAGTAGATCCGGATTTTATTGTGTCAACAGGGGGTTCTGCCGGAGGTCATCTGGCATCATTGATGGCCCTTACTCCTAACCGGCCAGAATTTCAGCCCGGATTTGAAAAAGCGGAAACCAGCATTCAAGGCTGTGTCCCAATCTATGGTGTCTTCAATTTCAGTGAACCATTTAATGAAAAAACGCCCTATCCAGCCAAAGCCCGGGTGTTGAAACTGGTTTGTGGAGGAACTCCGGACACACAACCAGATTGCTACCAGCAAATCACACCGGCTAACTGGATTTCCAAACAAACACCACCGTTTTTGCTGATTCAAGGAGAAACTGATGCTCTTATTCCTGTGGAAGAAACGAAAACATTTTGGCATGCGCTTCAGTCAAAGAATGTTCCTCTTTCCGCTTTTTTGCGTCTGCCATTAGTTGAACATGCATTTGACATTTTCCCCACATTAACGGCACAGTGTATAGTACCAACGATAGAACGCTACCTGATTTTGCTACACGAAAACCACATTAACCTGCCAGGAGGAAAATGAAACCATCTGAAAAACAAACACCAGCAACTACGTCTGCAGCTGAATCTCTGGTTCTTCAGGAGGAAGAAAATGGTGTTGCTACCATAACGCTGAATCGTCCAAAACAATTCAATGCTTTGTCTGAAGCAATGTTGGCTACACTACAAGAAAAGTTGGAGGCCATTGCGGAAAACGAAGCAGTAAGACTCGTGATTCTGCAGGGCGCAGGGAAGGTTTTTTGTGCAGGACATGATTTGAAGGAAATGATTGATACTCGAAAAGAAGCATATTATCAAACGCTCTTCAAGCAGTGCAGCAATATGATGATGACGCTCAATCAAATGCCTCAGCCTGTCATTGCCCGTATCCACGGGATTGCAACTGCGGCAGGGTGCCAATTGGTTGCCGCATGTGATTTGGCGGTTGCGGCGGATGATGCGCGCTTTGCGACATCCGGAATCAACGTTGGCTTATTTTGCTCAACACCTGCTGTTCCTGTGAGCCGGAATATCCCGAGAAAACAGGCGATGGAATTACTGCTAACTGGAGAGTTCATCGACGCGCAAACTGCTCTGCGCTGGGGCTTGATTAATCGGACGTCTCCTTTGGAGAAGCTGGATGAGGAAATTAAAAAACTGGCAGATTCCATTCTTGCCAAATCCTCCGTGGCTGTTTCCACAGGCAAGAAAATGTTCTACAAACAACTAGAACTAAACATGAAAGATGCATACGCCTATGCAGGTGAGATCATGGCTTGCAACATGATGGCAGAAGACGTGACTGAGGGCGTTGACGCTTTCATCAACAAAAGACAGGCTGTTTGGAGGGGACACTAAGGGTACTAAACAACCAGCAACAATTGGGACAAACATAAAACTTTATACTGTCAGCACATTTAAACGTATAGTATAAAATCGTGCTCAGACTTCCATATGGCAATCTTCCGTATTATCTTTAAACGAATTCATATAGGATGAACTGAAAATAAATCATGGTGAACTCATAAAAAATCAAAATACAATCTTGTTTTTCAATGATTGTCTTAGCTAAAAACGCGAGAAGAAAAGAATGAATTGGATGTTATATGAATCAGCTAAATAACAATAACCGGCCTAAAATGACAAGTGCCGGAATCGAAGCCTCATATCCGGTTACCGTAATGGATGAATCTGGAAACAAGCGGGAAACACACATTACTGGAGAACGTCCATTGACAATTTATGTGGACAAGCAGGAAATAGTCACACTGATGACACTTGGTAAATATCCAGAGTTACTGGTAATCGGCTATCTGCACAATCAGGGTTTCATCAAACAAACTGAAGAGCTAAAAGCCGTGCAAGTTGACTGGGACATTGATTCTGCAGTGGTGGTAACCAAGAACGGAATTGGAGATTGGGAGGAAAAACTGGCAAAACGCACCGTGACTTCCGGATGCGGGCAAGGCACTGTTTTTGGGGATCTGATGGACAATTTAGAGGAAATTCAGTTACCAACGCCAACTTTGCATCAATCCACATTTTACCGCCTGCTCCAGAACATCCGTGAACACAACGAAGTCTACAAAAAATCGGGTGCGGTTCACGGCTGTGCTTTGTGCAAAGGTGAAAATATTGAGGTATTCATCGAAGACGTCGGACGCCACAACGCTACAGACGCTATTGCCGGACACATGCTTCTTGAAGGCATTAGCGGAAACGATAAATTATTTTATACAACAGGACGCCTGACTTCAGAAATGGTGATAAAAGTCGCACAAATGGGAATTCCGGTTTTGTTTTCACGTGCCGGCATTACACGAATGGGAATGGAGCTTTCGGAGAAGCTGGGCGTAACAACAATTGCCCGTGCAGGAGGAAAACACTTTTTGGTTTACAACGGAGCAGAAACACTGGTTTTAGATGCAAAGCCTCCAGAAAAAGCTGGTTCCCGCTTTGACACTTCCACAAATAACAGTGACGAAATATCACTCCATGAACGTCGAAGAAAAGCCGAATTAAACGCATGAGCCAAAATAATGTCACAAGCCGTTTCATGACGGTACGGCAGATTGCGGAATATCTGCAGTTGAACGAAAAAAATATTTGCGCAAAGATTACCCCACTTCAACCATAGTAATTCCTCAGCTTTTAACAATAATATTTCTTCTTCAGAAAATCTTACTTCTTCCAAGTGAACATCTTGTGTTTCAATATTCAACTTGATATTGTTCATTGCTTCAATTATACTCTGCCCAATTAAAATAACACAGTGTGTAGTATTATTAAACAATCTGTTCAAATAACATGAGAATTGAGATGACCATCTCAAGGATGGAGAAATATTTTACTCTGTACCGGCAAATTAATTAATTGAAGAGCCAGATAATTTAGCATGTCTGAATCAGATCAGCACAATGAAGAGGTGCGCAAGCGCCTAAAAACAGTCGTTAATGCTTCTGGAAAATCAAGTCGTGCTTTTTCCGAAAGTATTGGTTTGAAGCCAACTTCCTTTCACAAAGTCTTGACTGGACCCGCAGGGCTGACTATTCCACTGGCCAACTCCATTGAGTTAAACCACGGATACCGTGCAGCATGGCTATTAACTGGCAAAGGTCTCATGAAGGTTGGTAAACACAAGCAACTTTCACCATTGGAGCGGTGTTTATTGGAAGTTTCACTTTCCAGCACTCAAAAATGGCGTATTCTTGAACTACTAATAATTGAGAAAATTAACAAAGATATAGCTAATCAATTCTGGGATACTCTCCGTGATGGTACGGATTTGCAGGCTGGTGACAAACGCAGAACTGCCGCACATATCAAGTTGGACAAAATCACAAATGTGTTCAGTGAACTCAGAGAAGAAGAAAAAACTTGTCTTGAGAACCACGACCCTCAAGGTCAAAAATTATATGCCCTACTTACTCAAGCTCTTTTGTTAGCAACCTATTATGGGGAAGAGTGGGACAGTTTAAAAAACAATTGTGAAGAATATCAGGCGTTGGTGGTAGGTGATATTTTGGAAGATTTTGATAAATTATTATCTTATATCAATGATTTACTGAGCGGTATTGGCTCATGAATTACTGCATTGAGGCAATCAGTAATAGACGTTTTTTTCTATTTTGATGACAGTTATGTTTTCTAAATTTTGTTTATCATCTGTTTCATTATTCTACAAAATATTTATTATTACTGCATATATTTTTACTGTATCACAAATATTATTATGTAGATATGTTCTACAGCAGAAGTAGTCAATACGAGCCAGTGGCTCCCCCTTTCTTTTTCTCCAAAAGACAACTTACCAAGTGTTTTTTTAGCTTAGTCTTGAAAAAATCGTTGCATAATGAAGTCTGCAATCTCATCAATTTTATTTAAATCCAAAACAGGAAGAGGAATTTTTTTGGTTGGCACTTTATCCGTGGCTAAAGCGATTATGCCAGGCACTTCTGGGAATAGATATGGCTTGCCCAGACTGGGCCTGTGCAATTCAATTTTTTCCAGAGACTCTTGCTTGAATCCCTCAACCAAAACCAAGTCCAAGTCACTCAAGCTTAAATGCGGTAAAAGTTCTTCCAGCACTGGATCTCCAGTTCTTTCCGGTGACTCATGGACCACTGCCCAGCGCTTGGCGGAAGCCACCAACATTTCACATGCTCCTGCTTTTCGCAGTTTGAAACTATCTTTTCCCGGCTGGTCAATATCAAACAAATGATGTGCATGTTTGACTAAGCCAATTTTTAAACCTAGTGCGCTCAATTCCGGAATCAAGTGTGTCAACAAGGTGGTTTTTCCGGTTCCGCTAAAAGCACAAAACCCGAGCAATGGAGGAGATTGTAGTAGCATAAAGTAAAAACTCAAGATTCAAATTATTTGTGAACGCACAGTTCGCTTTTATAGATTTTGTGACAGTCTTAAAATACTCAAGGTACCAGACGCCCACGCTTGAAATGAAAATGCTGGTCTGCAAGGCCGTCATAATATTGCTGCATGTGGCTGGTGACCACAATTGACATACCTGATGATTTCATTCGACGCAATAAAAGACTAGTCTGTTCCCGTGACTCATGGTCCATATTGGCCATCGGTTCATCCAGTAACAAGACTTTTGGCTTCAAAATCCAGGCTCGGGTGAAGGCAACTCGTTGCTGAACTCCTCTGGACAAAGTCTTTGCATCCTGCGTTGCAACATCTGTTAATCCGGCCCATTCAAGAGCTTCTATAACAGATTCCCGGCGCTGTTTACGGTTTAAAGATGTGAAGCGCAAACCATAAGCTACGTTCGACAGAACAGTACCACTAAACAAGAATGGCTGCTGATGCAGGTAAATGATATTTTTACGAATACTGCGGATCACAGTTTTCCAGCTGTGAGACTCACCGGAATATTCAATTTCTGCCTGCTCTGGTGTTTCAAGACCAGCAATGATTTTGAGCAAAGTACTTTTTCCTGCTCCATTTTTACCAGATAACAAAATACAATTTCCCGGATACAAAAGCAAATCCACATTGCGTAGAATTTGACTTCCGGCAAACGATTTTTCAATACCACGAAAAACTAACAGAGGTTCGTTCATGCAGCAAACTCCTTTTTCCCTTGTATATAGCTCAAAAATACTGTCAGCAGAAAAGCTAGTGTTAACAAAACCAGTCCCAAAGCAATCCCTTGTGCAAATTCACCTTTGCTGGTTTCCAAAGCAATTGCAGTGGTAATGTTTCGGGTGTAACCCATGATATTGCCTCCCACCATCATTGAAATTCCTACCTCGGAAATAATTCTTCCAAAACCGGTGAGCACTGCAGCCAGCAAACCGAAACGTACTTCATAAAAAACCGTCAGCATGCTAAACCAAGATGGTGCTCCTAATGTACGGGCTGTTTCCCACACTCGTTGATCTGCCGCCTGAATGGCTGCATATCCCAGGGCTACCAGGATTGGAAAGCAAAGAAACATCTGTCCAATTACCATTGCAGTCTGCGTGAATAATAAGCGCAAATCTCCGAATGGACCCTGTCGCGATAGCAAAACATAGAGGAATAATCCTATAACAACTGTGGGGACAGAAAGCAGAGAATTAAAGACTGCTACAATAAATCTGATACCAGGAAAATTTCCATGATTCAACGCAAATGCAACCAACAATGCCAGAGGAGTAGTTAACACGATCGCTTTGAGTGAAACCGAAAAGGATATTATAACAATCGACCACAATTTCGGATCTCCGGACAAAAGCAACTGCAAGGCTTGTTGAGTATTTATTAACAGTCCACTCATATTAGTTTTTAATTGCAGAAGGAATAAACAAAGGCTGGCTCTCAAGTTGAAAATTATGGATGTGATTTTGCCCCTCTACTGAAGTCATCCACGCGATCAGTGACATGGCTCCCAAATAATTAATACTTGGATAACGGGCCGGATTCACTGCAATCATGCTGTAAGGATTGTCCAATGCAGGGTCTCCTTCAGCCAATAACTTTAAAAACAGTTTTGAACGTAGAACAAGCCATGTTCCCCGGTCAGAAATTGTATAGGCGTTCAATTCATCAGCCATTTGCAACACACGTCCCATGCCCTGTCCTGCTTCTCGATACCATGTTTCTCCCAGCTTCCAATTAGCTTTTTTCCAAAGAGACAATTCTTTTTTGTGGGTCCCAGAATCATCCCCCCGTGAAACAAATATGTGTTTGCCGCGGGCAATTTTTTGAAGTGCTTTCACTGCATCACGTTCCCCCCGGATTCCTGCAGGATCATTTTCAGGACCTACAAAAACAAAATCATTTCCCATCACACTTCGTCGATTTACTCCAAATCCAGCTTCCACAAAACGCCTTTCTGCTTTAGGTGCATGAACCAGGACCACATCCACGTTACCATCTTTTCCCATGCGTAGGGCTTGTCCTGTACCAACGGATAACACATGTACCTCATATCCCGTCTGTTTTTTAAAATGGGGAATGAGTACTTGAAGCAGCCCAGAGTTTTCAGTGCTGGTTGTGGTTGCTAAACGAATTGGTTCAGCCTGAAGACAAACTGCACAGAAGAAAAAAAATAGAAACCCTACTAGAATTTTTTTCATAAGATTTATAGTCTT
Source organism: SAR324 cluster bacterium (assembly GCA_022448485.1). Lineage (GTDB taxonomy): Bacteria > SAR324 > SAR324 > SAR324 > NAC60-12 > Arctic96AD-7. Next base: position 3,611 of record JAKUUI010000041.1, on the reverse strand, counting down.
TTTTGCTTTTTTGTTATTTTGTATCATTCGTCATAGAGCCATACCTGCACCTGTTCTCCCTCTGCAAAACCTTCAGAATCTTCTTCTGTAAGTAGAAATCCGTCTGCTTGAGTTGTGGAGGAAAGAATTGAAGCGCCACCTGCCGCAATTATAAAAGCCCGCTCATTTTCAATCCGGAGGCGTACATATTCAATCCTGCCAATTTCTGAGGAAATTTTCGTGGCCAGTTTCACTATTTTACTCCGGTACGGCCATTCTTCAGAACGTCCACCCATCATCCGCAAAGCACGCCCTACAAAATAATCATAGGCAGATAAACATGAAACTGGATTGCCTGGAAGTAAAAATACTTTCTTTTCCCCAATTAATCCAAATCCAGTAGGCGCGGCAGGACGCATTGGAATTCCGTGTACCAATAATTCACCAAGTTCATCTACCAAAACTGGACCATGATCATCAATTCCAACCGATGTTCCACCAGTCATGCAAATCAAGTCTGACCTTGAGGAACTCAAATGTTTGCTAAGTAATTCACGTTTATCAGGAACATGGTAAACATCTTTCAAAACTCCTCCGTCGCGCACAATCAAAGGCGAAAGCATAACCGAATTGGAGTCAACAATTTGAACTCCGCTAGGTTTTTCACCGGGTTTTAGTAATTCATTTCCGGTAATCAATAATTCCACTTTCGGTTTCCGGACCACTTTAATTTTCTCCAACCCTATACTGGCAAGTACTCCAATGTCCTGAGGGCGTAAACATCTCCCTTTCTCAAACAAAACTTGGTCCTGCCGGATATCTTCACCTATCTTCCCCACATGTTTTCCTGGCGGAACCGCTTCCAGGACTTGAATTTTATCATCAAATATTTCTGCGTTTTCTGCCATCAGCACAGCATTTGTACCTTTAGGTATTGGTCCACCAGTCATAATTCGCAACGCTTCTCCAGCCTGAATTACCACATTATACGTTTCTCCAGGAGTGACTTGTCCGACAACTTGAAACATCAATGGATTATATGAAGAAGCACCGAAAGTTGATTCCGCATCCAGTGCATAACCGTCCATGGCTGAACGATCAAAGTTGGGGACATTTGTCGGAGAAATTATTTTTTGGGCCAGTATCCTGCCGCTAGCTTCTACACTAAGAATTTCCTCAGCAGACAAAACCTGAGAATAATCTTTGATTAATGAAAGAAATGTTTTCACTGGCGTGCGCTTGAGAAAACCTCGCATGCGGATGTCAGCTTTTGGCTTCATTTTCCCGGTTTTATCTTAAGTTTCTGTTAAAGATTTAAGAATCTTAAACATTAACATTGTCATAAAAAATAAATGTTTGATGTTTTACAATATCAAGATAACTGATTCTTACTTCTGTGATACTTTTTTTCACTTTTTAATAGTTTAAAGTCCAAATCTTTTCTTTCTAAAAAATGGAAGAGGCTACTTACCTGATTAAGTTCAGGATCCCAACAATAAGTGATTCCCCAGCATCAAAATAGCAGTGGTATTGGTAAAATATTTTCAAAGAATTAATGTAAAATAAAATACTTAGGATACTCTATTAATCGTACCAGTATAGTGATTCTGAGAATAGTAAATCTCATAGTTTGTCCTTCACTCAGGAGACAGAGGGGGTGATCTTCGAGGATATGGTGGTTGACTGCTCAGAATCGGAATTAGGAGTTCCCTTCAGCTGGAGGGACCGCCTCAAACAAGGGTCCCTTCCAGTCCGTCCTATTTCCGTAGCGTTTTCGTGCCTCCCCAAGCGATTCTATCTTTTCTGGTCCACGGTTTTGAAAGAGTTCCTTTTCAATCTCAAGAAACCCCCTTAGCAACATACCGGCTCCTTTGTAAAAATCTGCATTAGGCGCCGATTCAACTTCTTCGCTGCAAGATGGGCCCCATATAAGCAGGTGTTTTTTCAAGAAACTTGCTTGAAAATCAAGCCACTTCTCTTCCTCTTCAGAGTCTTTAGAGTTGGTCTGTTTGCTAATTAGCCAATTCATGATTTCCAGTTCGAATCCAAGGGCGTCCTCTGGCTCCGGCAATTCACCCTTCTTCTTTTCCAGACCAATCTCCTTCATAAAGCCCCGAACTGACGCCAGTGGAGCTTGAAAAACGCTACCAGCAAGATAGTAAGATTCGTATGGATTAACATCTGGTTTGTGAGGACCTAGAAACAACTGGACAAATTCGTATTCCACTTCATCCGGTCCGTGTTTTTCAAGATAGCTGCGAATGTTTTTCCAGCCTTCGCTCATCACAGGAGACAACTGGGCGGCTCCTTTAACCCTATCTGAAATTCGTTCCAGTAGGGATAGGAGTAATTCAGCATCCGGCTCTTTCCAAAAAAGAAGCACAAATAAACCGTAATACTTTTGACGAAGATTCGCTAACTCTTTGTCTCCAATCATAGTTTTTCCTCCCTACATGTCTTCCTCAATATCTCCACCAGCCTCAAAAAGCAGATGTTCCATTTGTCTTGCAATGAACTCTTTGTATTCGAAACTATCCTCCAGCAAGTTTTTCTGTTGCTGCTTTCGTATTTCACGCTCCTCCAAAACAGCACCTCTCACAGCGTTTTCAATCTGTGCAAACAAGTATTCGTTTCTGCCCTGTTCCGGTTCAATCACTTCCTTCTGCCACCAGCGTTTCCAAATATTGCGGTATGGCCCTTTTACAAGAAATTCAGATGAGGATTTTACGGCTTGCATGACATTAATTTCAGCCCCTTCCCTCAGCCCCTCCACTTCATTCCATTTCTGCAAGGACTGGTCCCGAATAAAGGCATCAAGAGCGGCATCCATGAACTCCTTGTTCTTGCTTTTACCCCGTTTCTTCGACCTTTTTTTCCTTCGTATTTCGTTCATCTCAAGGCTCCCATCCTTTTTCAACTTCCATCATAGCTTCCACTGTACGACAGTCTGGACACATTTTGAGGATATTCTTACGATTTCCGGAAAAGGTGGTCCTTAAGGATTCAACCTCGAAGAGTTTCGACTCGACCGCTTCCAGAGCTCTCTTGTTTATGTATGGCTTTCCACATTTCGCGCAGGCAATCATTTCATCCTCGGCGACCATTAAATAGTCAAGTGACTGCTTCTCAAGAAATAACTCCCTCCTGAGGGTGATAACATTTTCAGGGCAGACCTGCTCGCAAAGTCCGCATCCCACGCAGTTGATGTGCTTGAAATGTAGGCTGTTGCCATCTTCTTCAAATTTAAAGGCATTAGTTGGGCAGACATTAGCACAGGAACGGCAAAGCGTGCATCCTGAATCGCGAACCTCAGCCAGAGCAAAGGGCAGGTTGGAGGAAAGCTTAACCCCTCCAGGTTCTTTGCCAGTTTGTTCCAAGAAACCCGCCAGCACGTCGGCTAGAATTTCACGATTCTCGGTTTGACGAGGAGTGCTCCAGCTTGCAACCAAGGGAGCATCACTCAACTGAGAGATAAATTCATTGACCACCCCAATCGCATCAGCTTCCAATCCTTCTTCGGCAGTAATAATTCGCACACGTTCTTGCCCCAAGCCAAAATGCTGCAAAATCAACTGTGTAAAATCATGTTTTTGATAGAGCAATTCCCGCTCGCCGTTGGGACTATTCTCACA
>JAKUUI010000040.1 GCA_022448485.1 SAR324 cluster bacterium | reverse complement strand
AGGAGAATGAGTAGGTGTTTCATTTGGTTTCCAATAAGTGGTTTAGGAGAACCCAATATATAACATCAATCGGTTTGTTTTACAAGGAAGGGGGGATTTTACTTGAGGGTATTTTTAGAAGGTATAATATGATTACAAAACCGAAACTTGATTTAGGTATCCATTTGGTCAAGTAAGAGGGTTAGTTGTAAAATAGCATTTGGTTTTGGATACTATTGATATTATAAAGATTACCCAAATTTACAGGATTCGTAGTGAGGTCAGGGTTTAAATCTCTCAACCACGATCAAACATCCACGACCATTGGTCGAAGGTATATTAAATCATTCAGTAAATTCTAATCTCTCCCCTTTTAAATCCCCTTTGTTCCAACCCCTCTAGTGTTTTTGTCACACTATTGTCGCAACTCTACAGTAAAACAAAGATTTCTATGAACGATAGTTACACGAAAAAGATGTTGGTGGTCATTGCATTCTGCACAGCATTTTTCTCGTTAACTTGGGGTGGATTTTTCTCTTTTATGTCTTATAGATTCATTATTGGCTGGAAACAAGGTGAACACATTCAACAACGCAAAGATGAATTGGTTTGTTGTGAAAGAATCATCGAACTGATGGAAGAAATGGTTGTTCTCTTAAAGAAAAAATAAACAAATCCTGAAATAAAAGAACCATTGAGAATAAACAAATGAACGATAATTACACGAAAAAGATGTTGACGATCACTGCAATATGCGCAGTATTTGTTGCATTAACTTGGGGTGGAATGTTCTCTTTTATCTCTTATCAAATTATTAAAAGTTGGTATGTGGGAGAAAAAGAAAATGATGACATTCGCAAAAAACACCTCCAACAACACGCAGATGAACAGGTTCAATATGGAAGAATCATCGAACTGCAAGAAGAAATGATTGACATTTTAAAGAAACAAGAAGAATCAAAGTGATATGTAAGTTACTAATAATGCAATTCTTCTATACTTTTTTTAAAATACATTTCATGATTGTCTGTAAACAAATCACTTTTCTTACTCACTTTATTTTCCCCGTGTCAGTGAATGGAAAAATCCTTCTTCAACAATTCCAGCCAATCATCAATACAAGGTTTAAATCTCTTTTGAGATGAGACCAAAGTGAGATCGAAGTGAGACCAAACTTCGAGAGTGTTCGATGTGAGTGGGGGAAGTAGGTTGATATTGTCCCTGTAGGCGTTCTTCCTGTCTTAACTGAGTGATTCTACCCCGGATTGAGCGAATGGAGTTGAATTTAAGAAAGTTTCTGGCTTTAGATTCCGTGGTGGACACTCAACGATACCTGCAATGTTACATCCCAGAAGGGTGTTTGAAAGATCTACTACAGTTTATTCAACAATGATTCAAGCGGAGCAAATTCAGACTAACTCAAATCATTCTTCTTTTTCTTCTTGAGACGGTCCTTGTATTGTTGAATCAGAAATTGATTGATTTATAATGGTTTGATTTGTAATCTCTGAATTAGAGATCGTCGAATTTTCGATGGTTGAATTTACTATTTTCGAATTATTCAGTATTTTAGACTTAACTGTAATCTTCGACTTAGTTACAGTAGAATCTTTAACTGAAGAATCTTCAATTGTCGAATTCTCAATTGTCGAGCCAGATGACTCAGAATTTTCAAAAACCGTATCAATTGTTTTTGACTTGGAAATTTTTGAATAAGTTTTTGCACAGGAAACGAGTCCCAAGCTAAAACTTGAAATTAGAAAAACATAAAACAACTTTTTCATCTAATCCTCCATTACTAATGATAAAGAGAAAGTTTGAGAAGTCACTTATTCATATTCTGCATTCAGAAGGATTGTCTTTCACTTGAGCAATTCCCACCAAACCTTTTTATCTGAGGATTTAAAAGACGCAGATGACAAGAATGCAGAGTTCTTGAAGATATAACATCACTTGGCGTATGTCAAGAAAAAAGTAGTGTTTTGGCTCGGAAGTTTTTGGAAAGGAAATAGAAGGGTCTTGCTTGCAGGCATGTATAGTGTAATTATTAAGCCGGAAAGTTCTAAAATAGCAGAATGATTTTCTGAAACACAGTGAAATTACACAACATAATTAATCTCACAGAACTCAGTGTAAAGCAGCAGTTCAGACCTCGCCATTACTACCATCCTTCTTTTTCGTTCTTCCCCTGTTTTCTTCTTAGAAATATAATTCAACTTTTGCTGATTCTCGAATTGTCTCTGTCAAGGCTCAGAATAGTGAAAATTTTTATCCTGCCGGGAGCATTAGATGTGTATGCAGATTTTAAAATATTTTGACATAAATAGAAAAATAAGTGAGAATCAAGATCAGCTGTTCCACAATTGATTATAAAAATTTCACTTCTCATATTCCACGGCATGGTACCGTTCGTTTTCATTCATGAGTAACACTCCAGCCAAAGTTATTAGCCTTGCGGATCGTCGGGCAAAGAAGGAGGACGAAGCGCGAAACGCTCCGATTATTGGATGGATCTCCTGGCTTCATTGTCCTAAGTGTAAGACACTTGAATATTCAGAAGTAGAAATGCCGGATGGGAGAATCCATAAAAAATGCGGTACTTTGGTGGAAGAGGAGGTAGTCCAGATTGATGTACGTGCTGAATTTACTATCTCCCTGCGAAATTCAAAACGATTAGACGAACTCTTTGAAGAAACAAAAATACCTGGATTTCTCAAGCCTTTGGCAAAAAAAGGGATAGGTATGCTGGAAAATCTTCAAGCAGCGGAAGAGGAGTACCGGAAGCGGCTGAAAAACATAGTCGGTGGTCATGTTGATCCTTATCCTAAGGATTGGGATGAAAAGTCATTGGAGATGGCATTAAAAACCCTTGATCCACTCGGGATCACCCTTACAGAAGCGCGCCAACCTAATCTTCACTTTCCAGAAGTAGAGTCCTGATTTCTCATGCAAATCCCTGTTGCCCTAGAACGTCTGGTTTATGAATTTTCACGCTTCCCAGGTGTTGGTCGCAAAACCGCACAGCGTCTCGCCTTTAGTATTCTTCGCTATTCTCCAGAAGAAACACAAAATTTGGCAGAAGCCCTTTTGCAGGTCAAAGCACAAATCCGCTACTGTTCTGTGTGCTCAGGATTCACCGACATTGATCCTTGCACAATTTGCAATCACTCCGGACGTGACCACGAGCAGGTGTGTGTCGTAGAACAGCCAAATAATATTTTTCCTATCGAGAAAAGTGGAGTATTCAGAGGAGTTTATCACGTTCTAATGGGAGCAATTTCTCCGCTTGACGGCATTGGTCCCGAAGAGCTCAATCTTAAAAAATTAAGAAACAGGATTGCAGATAGTAAAATTAAAGAAATGATATTGGCTACTAATCCAACCGTGAAGGGTGAGGCAACCGCTCTGTTTTTGCAGCAAGAATTTTCCGGGAAAATATCAAAAATCACCCGGCTTGCCTGTGGGATTCCAGCTGGTGGAGACTTAGAATATGTGGACGATGTAACACTTATGGAGGCTTTTTCTGGCCGACATACATTTGGTAACTGAAAATTATGTTTGAAAATCTTAAAGAACGCGGCTTTTTTCAACAGAGTACTCATCCTGAAGAGTTATCAAAACGTCTGAAGGAAGACCGGATTTGCTGCTATGTTGGATTCGATCCCACGGCTGATTCATTGCATATTGGGCATCTTATCCCGCTGATGGGACTGGCACACATGCAGCGTGCTGGTCACCGCATTATCGCATTGATGGGTGGTGGTACAGCCATGATCGGCGACCCTAGCGGCAAAACCGAAATGCGAAAACTACTTACAGAAAAGCAGCTGCAATCCAATATTGAAGGCATGCTTCCGCAACTGGAACGATTTTTAGATTTTAGTGGAGACGCAATTCTGGTAAACAATACGGAGTGGCTGCGTGACCTGAATTACATTGATTTCCTGCGCGATATAGGTCGGCATTTTTCAGTCAACCGGATGCTCTCTTTTGAAACTTACAAAATCAGACTCGAATCCGGCTTAAGTTTCCTGGAATTTAATTATCAGCTTTTGCAGGCTTATGATTTTTTGGAATTGAATCGACGTTATGATTGCAGCTTGCAAATGGGTGGAGACGATCAATGGGCAAATATTATTTCCGGAGCAGACTTGATTCGCCGGGTGGAGCGTAAAGACGCCTTCGGCTGGACTTATCCTCTCTTGACTACTTCCTCAGGGAAAAAGATGGGAAAAACGGAAAAGGGAGCTCTATGGCTGGATCCGAAACGTACTTCTGCCTATGAATACTATCAGTATTGGGTCAATACGGAAGATGACGATGTAGAAAAATTCCTGGCTTTATTTACCTTCCTGCCGATGGAAGAAGTCCGAAAACTGGGTAAACTACAGGGTGCTGACATGCGTGAAGCAAAACAGCGGCTGGCTTTTGAAACAACTGCACTCATTCACGGAAAGGAAAATACGCTTCAAGCGCAACAGGCGGCGCAAGCTCTTTTTTCTGTAAACTTCGGAGAAGAAAATGGCGACAAATCAAATGTTCCCAGTACCACAATTGCGCCTGATCGTTTTTCTGCAGGACTGGGGATTTTCGATATTTTCCAGGAAACAGGACTCTGTAAATCCAAAGGGGAAGCCCGACGTTTACAGGCACAAGGCGGGGTTTACGTAAATGATAAACGGATAGATGATCCCGATTCCTGTCTTGGAGAGGCTAATTTGCAGAATGGAGAAATTCTGCTGAGGGCAGGTAAAAAACGTTATCACCGCCTGATTTTGGGAACTTAGGGGGAATCATGGTCAAGCACATCGTAATGTTCAAACTCAAGGAAAAAAGCCCTGAAAATATGGAACATGCGGTTTCAACTTTGAGAGGTTTGGATGGAGAAATCGAGACTTTGAGGTTTTTAGAGGTTGGTGTCGATTTCAAGAAATCAGAACGTTCTTACGATATTGTACTCACCACTCATTTTGACCATCAAGAAGGTCTTGCTGCATACACAGTACATCCCAGTCACTTGCCTGTTATCGACACGATGAGGGAACTATGTTCAAGCTCTGTCGTGGTAGATTATATTACTGAGTAGTCCGCTTTAATGCGTGATTCAAGTCAGCCAAAATTGTGTCAATTTCAGTTTCACAACCCGCCGCAACCCTAATCAGGTGACGTGGAAGCTTAATTTCTTCGAGTTCTGCATCAGTATCAAAATAGTGTGTCAGCAGTGGATACGGACAAATGAGAGTCTGATTGGAGCCAATTGTTGGCGCTTTGAGGATGGAAGAAAAATCTTTGTCATAGAAACTCCTCAATCCCTTTTCACTGTCATCTTTCAAGGTAAAACTGACTACCCCTCCATTTCCTGAAAGTAGTTTTTTTGCAGTGGAAAATGAGAGATGTGACGAAAGAGATGCATGGTAAACATGATCCACAGCAGAATGTGCTGCGAGGAAATGCGCGATAGCTGTACCATTTGTGTTAAAACGTTCCATCCGTTCCTTAAAATCCTGCATCCGCGCCCATAAAATTTCGGCTTCTAAAGGGGAAATTGTCAGTTCCCAGGATTTCTGAAAATTCTCTAGGCTGAGTGCATCTTCTGGTTTTTTCACAAGTACGGCTCCGCCTGCGTGATCATTGCTGCCGCTCAGAAATTTGGTTGTGCTGTGAATCACGTAATCCACTCCGAAATCCAAGGGTTGACAATTTGCCGGAGAGGCGAGCGTGTTGTCCACGACGAGCGGCACTCCATAAGCGTTTGCAATTTCCCCAATTTTCTCCAAATCCGGTACCTCCCCAAGTGGATTGGTAATTGTTTCAGTAATGATCATTGCTGTCTTTTCACTCAAAATCTCCGGTAAGCTATCCAATTCATCCAGCCCCAAAAATAAAGCCTTCCAAGTAGCCGAGATTCCGGAACTCATCAAGAGCGCGTAGCTTTCGCTATATAGTAAGCCAATCACGATCACTTGGGCTTTTTCTTTTTTACGCAGCAAATTAAGTAAGATAGAAACTGCAGACATGCCAGAAGGAAACAAAAACCCAGCAGATGAATGTTCCCACTCCGATAATTTTTGAGAAACGAGTTCTACTGGGTTTGAATTATTTAGTGATTTTATGGCTTGGGAGAGATCAGTATCATTACTAAAGTCAGCATTTTCATTCTGTATGACTTCCAGAAAAACTGCCGCATTTCGAGCGGACAGAATTGGCCCACTGCGTTTGCGCATCTCAGTCAATTCCGCAATTTGCCTATCTGCATTACTCAGAATAACGCCGCCTTCAATTCCGGAAAGATTGACATTTGAGTCTGGTGTCGTGATGTTTGAGACCCAGTAAGTCAGTCCGCTGGGCCACTCATCAAAAATTGGTGGACAGGCTGAAAAAATGATAACCGGTACCCGGATACGTCTTAATTTTCCGAGACACTCAGCTTTTTCTTTGAGAAATGTTTCAGGATCTTTCATTGCAAGCAGTAAAACATTACCTTGCTTTGCCGATAATTTTTCCCACTCAACTGACTTTTCTAAATCCAGTGAATGGCAGGGAATTTCCAAATTCTGAAGTGTTGCCGGGATGAGGGTTGAATTTGCAGGAAGATAAAGATTTGTTTGAGGGCGAGATTCCCTCAAGTAAATCAGCAATTCGAACAATGCTGTGCGGCCGGAACAGTATGCGAGTGCGTGTCGAGCACTGGATCGTGCAGATAATGCCCGTTGAAGATCTTTGACTTGTCGAGGCGGAACAAAACGGAAATATCCATGCTCCAATTCACGGCTTCCGTTTTTCCATTCGTGGATAAAATTAATCGTGGGCAAGATTCCGGTAATCCCAAAAGTTCCTCCGAGCGAATCGGCAGAAGTAATAGCGGAGTCCGGAGGAATTGTGGTGATCTCAAAATCTTCTGTGTTTTCGTTAAAGTCGGCTAAAATCGCGCCATCCGGTTTTCCATTTGTTGTCGCACAAACTAAAAAAGTAATTCCGGGATAACGCGCTTTCCCGTTCCACAGTGCATCCTCTTTGTCTTTTTCCGAAAAATACGCTCCAACATCCGGATGACTGTGATAAATGACTTTGATCTCTTTCCCCTCTTTTTTCAGGGAGCGCTCCAACTTCATTTGCTCACGAGGATCGATCATGTATCCGTCACGGGCGGTACGCGGATACTGTTCAGGATCTTCCTCATGCAGTTCATTCATAATATTCCGCATTGGAAGCACTGTTTCCAGGGAGTCCGGATCGTCTCGGTTTCCCAGGATAAAACCGCAAGTCTCTTCCGGATACGCTTCCACACCGTGCGCATGGCACTCATGTAAAATTTTTTCTGGAATAACCATCAATATAATTTCGCCACAAATCTCAAATTCCTAAAAGGATTGTTTCACACAAAAAAGATTCTTATTACGGATGAATCTTACATTACAGCTACTTGAAACATTGACCAAGTTTTAATATCGAGGCATATCTGAGTCGACTTCTACGGCCCAGAGATCAATGCCTCCGGTCAAATTTTTCAGGTTGTTAAAACCAGCTCTTTTTAGTTCTTTGAGTGCCAGCATAGAACGCTTCCCCATATAGCAATAAAGATAAATTGATGACTCCGGATCAAGCCCGCATGTATCAGGATCAAATTTACTCAGCGGCAATAATCTTGCGCCATCGATCCGGCAAATATCCCATTCAAATCTTTCGCGTACATCCACCAGTACTGCAGAAGGATCTTGTTCAATTGCAGTTTTGAATTCCTGTGGAGAAAGCTCATACAAGTCTTCGTTAATGTCAATTGGAGGAACCGGCCCGGGAAGATGGATGTCGCAAAAAGCCTGATAGTCGACTAATTCCGTTACGCTTGGATGTTCTCCGCAAAGAGCGCATTCCGGATCTTTACGAACACGTACCTCTTTGAATTTCATCTTCATTGCGTCATAGAGCAACAATCGCCCGATCAGAGGAATTCCATCCTCTAAAATCAGCTTTATTATTTCTGTGGCCTGAATCAAGCCAACCACTCCCGGGAGCACGCCCAGGACACCTGCAACCGCTCAACTCGGAACGAGTGCGGCCGGCGGTGGTTCTGAATAAAGACAACGATAACACGGCCCGCCAGATTTAGGAGCAAAAATTGTAATCTGTCCCTGAAAACGGAAAATGGAAGCTGAAACCAGCGGTTTTTTTGTAAAGTATGCGGCATCGTTGATCAGGTAGCGAGTTTCAAAATTGTCTGATCCATCTGCAATGATGTCATACTGGTGGAACAATTCGAGAACATTTTTTCGCTCCAGGCGAATGTTATATACTTCAACCTCAATATTTGGGTTCCCAGCCAAAATCGTATCCCGAAGTGAGTCGACTTTCGACCGTCCTTCGTCTGCACTGGCGTGTGCAATCTGGCGGTGTAAATTAGTATGATCCACTACATCAAAATCAACCAGCCCCAGTTTCCCAACGCCTACAGCTCCCAAATACATGCCGAGCGGAGAGCCGAGACCTCCGGCTCCAATCATCAGTACTTTGGCCTCTTTCATTTTCAACTGCCCGGCCATCCCAACTTCCGGTAAAGTCAGATGCCGGCTGTAGCGATTGATTTCCTCATTATTTAATTTCACTTATTCCTCCATTTAGCAATCATGCTGCACATCGGCCCCCGGCAATTGAGGGGACGATCTGAATGCAATCTCCGTCTTCAACTGAACTGCTCATTCCTTCAGAATAGCGAATATCATCATCGTTGAGATAAACATTGATAAAATTACGTACTTTGCCGTTGTCGTCAAACAGATTTGGTTTTAGTTCCGCGTAGTCTGCACACAAGGACTCAAATGCTTCCTCAACTGAACTGGCTTGGACCTCCACTTCGTCCTGATTGTTTACGTACTGCTTTAATGCAGAAGGGATTTCAATTACTATTCCCATAACTCTCCTTTTTTTGTCTGGAATATGGCTTAATCCTTCGCTTATACTCAAACAGTGGATTAGTTTATTATATTAAACAATAATCCAATATATTGAATATATCACTTTATTCTCATCATGCAAGAAAAAAATGAATGGTAAAATTTTATCTTTGAATTAAATCATATTCGAGAATTCATGCAAGCAAACAACACGATTTTGGAATCTCCTCCTAAGGTCGGCGGGGAAATTCAACGTTTGAGGTTACAGCACAATCTTACGCTGGATCAATTGGCATCTAAATCCGGAGGCTCAAAATCGATTCTGTCTCAGATTGAACATGTCGAGAGCAATCGGACTTTAGCCACATTTTGGCGCATTACCAAAGCACTGGAAAGTCCATTAGAGGATGTCCTAGCCGTCAAGGAAGGAGTATCGTGCTTTGAAAAATTAAGTCAGAATGCGACTCCGGAAGTGATGAGCGAAGACAGCCTGTTTTGCTTGAAAATCCTGGGTACGCTCAGCACTGTTTCCTCTGTGCAGTGGTACGAATTTACCGCCAAGCCAAGTGCAGAATTGTTTTCCGAAGCACATGGAGCGGGAAGTCTCGAAAGTATTACTCTCTGCACTGGGAAATTGACTGTAATAGTTGGTGAAAAAACACAGTCTATTTGTGCGGGAGAAACGTTACGTTTCCATACAGACGTCCCTCATTCCTTGAAAAACGAGGGTAAAAAAACAGTTCATGGATTTATGGTGAATTTACTATAGCAGCTACCAGAATCACTGCACTGCATGATGACTTAGTAACTAGTCAAAATAATGTCATTTCAAGCATAACGAGAAATCTTTTAAAGCTGATTTAATTGCAATATTTTCTTCAATCAAAATGACAAAATTGTGTTGTTCAGGCTTTTCATGTGGTCAACATTAACGAAAAACCAAGAATTGGCACAGTATATTTCGTTATTTTGCCTCATGCTCCCTGAAACTTTAATGGATGAGTTTGTTAAATCCTTGCGTCATCCACCTCCTCCATCTTGGTGGCTTCGATGGTTGCGCCAACTACTCACGCCGCACTGCTGGCAATACGGTGAAGTGCTTGGCGGAAAAACTTACCTCGATCCAGCCTCACCGTTTCTCTGTACCAGTTGTCTGATTGATCTTCCATGGAACGATCCGGTTTATCATTGCCAGAAATGCGGCAATCGCTCTGCTGAACCAAACTGTTTACTATGTCATGAATGTTTGGAAGACGTCCAGAATATAGATGAATCTCGGAGCGGCTTTGTATACAATGAAATTGTCCTAGACTGGATTTTGCAGCTGAAATTTTTTGTACAGTATCATTTATCTTCGCTGCTGGGAAGGCTTTTAGCACTCAGTTTTCAAAACAGAACTTGGCTTGTAAAATTTGATTCGCTCGTTCCAATTCCTCTTCACTCATCACGCCTGAGTAAACGGGGTTTCAGTCAATCCCTTCTTTTAGCCCATCACTTGCGGAAAAATCTGGGGGAACCTGCTCCAGAAATAAACCCGCACTAGTTGTGGCGTACACGTGACACGTTCCCTCAAACTGAGTTGACCTTGGCAGAGAGACTTATCAACTTGGACGATGCATTTACAGACTTGCCGGTTGTGAGGAACCATCAAATATTTCTCTTGGATGATGTAATGACAACCTGTTCTACTCTGAATGCGGCAGCAAGATGTCTCAAAGAAGCAGGTGCAAGCCGTGTTGGAGCACTGGTCTAGAGCAGGTGGGTGTGGGATTCACATGAAAATTGATTTTCTGGGGTCTAAAACGAAAACAAATTAAGACAAATCTGCAACCAACAAAGGAGTACAGATGTCTGCAGCACCGGCTTGAGTTTCAACAAATGCCCTGGATTGCCCACCCAATTGGACGCAGCGCTCGTGGTCGTTTAATAAAGCAAAGAACCAGTTCCGAAATTCGGTTGAATTCTTAATGACAGTTGCCAGCTTTTGCTCGAGCATTTGCAAGGCCTCCATTGAATTGTCGTGTTTAGGACCAAAAGCCACTGTGGCTCCCAAGGATGCCGGCTCCAGAATATTATGCACACCGGTGGTAAATGCTCCTCCCACGTAGGCCATTTTTGCGGAATGATAAAGACCTGCCAGGATACCTACCGAATCAATCAACAGAATTCTAACCTCTGAAGTTGCTGTAGAGACTTGCGACCAGCGAACCATCGAAGTTCCTGAAAAAAAGATTTCAGCATTCTTCAAATGTTCTTCTGTGGGTTCGTGTGGTGCAAGAATCAAAAACAATTCGGGATACTTATTCAGGGCCTCTTTCAATACAGAAAAAATACATGCTTCATCCGGAGGCCAGGTACTTCCTGCAACAAATACAAACCTGTCTTTTGCGGCTGGAGGTAATTCAGGAATTTCTAAAACATCTCTACGTTCCAAAACACTGTCACAACGCGTATCTCCCATCACATCGACTTGAGGATGTTCCGGAATTGCCGAAAGTATTCTTCTGCGGTCTGCTTCAGAAACTGTTAAAATATGCTCCAAACATGTATAAAGTGAATGATAAAAAGAGCGTCCGACAAGGTTAGCTGTCCGGTGGGAACCGGCATGGACAATGCCGGAAATCAGTGACTGAGGTATCCCCTGCCGGTGTGATTCCCAAACTAAATTTGGCCACAAATCATAACTGACCCAGACCAAACGTGAAGGTTGCATCAATCCCAGTAAACGGCGAACGTTGCTGATTTTATCAACTGGTAAAAAATCTATAGCCAGCAAATTCTGAGTTTCGGTTTGACCGGGACGCTGAAGCCAGCGGAAGGCATTTATTGAACTGAAAGTTAGCACACACTCTGCACCTTCTGCGGTGCAACGTACAATTAGCGGCTGTGCCTGCAAAAACTCTCCTGCACTGGCAACATGAAACCAGAGTAAGGGCTTTTGCCAGTCCCGTTTTGATACAGCCTCCTCCAAACGCACCCACAAACCTTCACGTTTTTCTATACTCTCTCTGATTTTTGGTTTACAGGTCGCCAGCAATTTGGTGGTTGCTAACAGCAGGGGGAGGAAAATTAGGTTGTATAATAGATACCAAAAACGGGAAGTCATTGAGATAGTTCTTGATAGGAATGAGGTTCATCCTGGAATGAACTTGGGAGTATGTTAAATGGCAGAACTTTGATAAGAATGGGTAAAAGAATACCTCCGCCTGGAAGAGCAAAAATGGCCAATGCCGGAATGGACTTGGCAACATCCATTAACTGCTCCTGCACTTTCTGTTTTTCCTCATTTGTAAGCGGTTTCGTGGTTGCTTTCACCAGCAATTCAGAAAGTTCTTGGGTCTCCTTGATTTCCTTCATAATATTGTCCACATTTTTTCGAACTAATTTCAATACCTTATCGTTCATATAATCTTGAAACTGCTGTGCGGCATTATTGTTTTTCAAGAATTCTAGGCGCTCATTGTGAACAGAAAAAAATTCAGCTACAGAGAGATATAATTGTTCCAGATTTTCTGAAGAGAATCCCAACCGCAGGGAAATTTTTTCAATTAATTCTCGCTCCTGCCAGACTCCCTGATTATCGATCAATGAAAGCAGAATCAACTGCTCCACCAGGTATCTGCTGATGATTCCTGAAGTAGAGGAACACTGAATATCTTCTATTTTGACAGGCTCAAGAATACGCAGTGTTAATTCATTTTGTTTAGACTCCTGCAGTTCGGTTTGTTCTATGTATTTATCAATAACCTGCTGTTCGGTATTGTCTACATAGTCATCTGCCCAGATCAATGCAGCAAAAATGATAATCATTTCCTCACGGAGCTTTTTGTCCATTTCAACAAAAGTCGCCGGTTCTGATGTCTCATTTTTGGCCTTTGCCCTTGCCCAGAGCAGGAAAAAGTAAAGCTTGGAAAAAGCAAAATTATTTTGACGGTTGCCAAGTGAAGAATACCCCTGCAAAGTTACAGAATCTAGCAGTACCTCTTCCAACTGCTTCAATGCGCCATTCAATGTTTCATTTTCTGCAAGCAATTCCGGAAGTGGAATATCCTCTGGAATACGGTAATAACTGCCTGGCAAATAATAACGTAAAGCCAGCAAAATAATTTTCAGCAAGCGAGTTTGATACGTTATCGGAGTAGCATCCAGCTGAGTTGAGATCAGACTTTCATTTTCAATTAAGGCAACAGAGAAAAGTGTTTCCAGAAAAAGCAGAATAGTTCCGCCTTTATCTTTTGGAAAATTAAGTTTTTTTGCTAGATTAAGCAAGGACGGAGAAATAACCGGACATCCGTAGAGCATCCCGTTCCCTTTGGCCTCGGCATAGAGAAATTCATCAAATTTTTCTTCTGTAAAATCTTCTTCAGCAAACTCCAGATAAGGCTCAGGAAGCGTAATTGGAGTTGAGGCCCGAAATGAAAAATAACGATTGATCCAGCCGGAATGTTGAAAATTTAATGAAAACATGAGCTTACCGTTGTCTTGAAAAAGACACAAAATGAAACCGAATTCTGCTTACCGTTAGAGATGGAATATCGATTGCTTTTCTATATAATTAGTTCCAAGAGGGTTGACAGCTAATCCCACATTCTACTTTGTTTCCAATGAGCTACCAGTTTTTTTTAATCGCTTATATATATACATGAAAAAGCTAGTGAATAAATTACCAGAAAACGGGAGGTATTACAGAGTTCTCGTATTAGTACTGGGATTTTTTTTGAGCGTTCATTTTGCTTGGGCAACAGCTCAGAAATTTCAAAAAATGGTAAAAGAATTTCAGAAATCTGCAATTTCTGATTTCATTGCTTTCACCACTAAAGGAGAACGCTATCCGTTGATGCATGCTATTTATGAATTGCGTTATCGTGTTTTTTCAGAAAAGTTGGGTATCAACAAAAAGGCCGAAACAAAAGCTTGCTCCCAGAACAGGACCTATGGCATTGCTGTTCCTGATGATCAAAAAAAGTTTTGTAGGGATTATGATGCCTTGGTGGACCTGGCAAAAACTAGTCTTGTTCAAACTGCTCTTTTTGAGAAAATTTATCAGAATGCCGAACCAGCACTGCTGTATGAAATCGAAAGGCAAAGGGCGAGGGACGCAATCCGGGTTTGGATTAGACAAAAACTGAATTGTCTTAATGACGAATACCGTTGTGGTCGTGATGAGCGAAAAATGATTAATCGATTAACAAAGTTTGACTCGAAAATCTTAAAAACATATATCCGCATACTACTAAACCTGGATAAAAAATTGTTTCCGGAGGAACAAACTGCAACATTTATCAAAACAAAAGATTTAGAAACACTCTGTGGATTTATTGATAAAGGCAGCAAAAAATCTGAAAAGCCGGGAATGACGCTCATTCATTCAGGAAACTTCAACATGGGCAGTGAGGAGGGCCTGCCTTCTGAGCATCCGGTTCGAGAAGTAGAAATGAAGGACTTTTGGATAGACAATTGCGAAGTGACAAATTATCAGTTTTTACAGGCTGCTGCCCAACATCCATTTCTGCGGAAAAGTACCTTTCCACGCAAATATCACGACGGCAATTACCTTCATAACTGGCAGGACGATCTTGTCCCGGAAACTGGAAGTGAGTTAATGCCTGTAACTTACGTTTCGTGGTATTCAGCCAGGCATTACTGTAACTACGTTGGAAAACGCTTGGCATCTGAAGCAGAGTGGGAAATGGCAGCCCGTGCGGGAATTGATAGTGCATATTCTGTTGAAGGTGGCGTAGAATTATTGCAGGATTATGCGTGGTTTCGAGGAAACTCCGATGGAACAATTCACACCACTGCACAAAAAATGAGTAACCCAAATGGTCTTTTTGACATCTACGGAAATGCCTGGGAGTGGGTCTATGACTGGTTTGGAATCTATTCAACTTTCAATGTAAAAAATCCACAAGGTCCGGAAACCGGCAAGTACCGTATACTTCGCGGAGGGTCTTGGAGCGACCCTCCGGAATATTTACGCTCCGCCATGCGGCGTGATGCTCTGCCGACTAGCACTTACAACAACGTTGGCTTCAGGTGTGCAGCAGAATAATGAGCTCTTTTTTAGATCTCAACGGATGATAAATGTCAGTTATTGAGAAGTCCGCATTTTAAGTTGCAGTTTTTTTATTTTCAATCAGAAGATTTATTTGTTGATGCAGTTTAAATCTCTCAATTAAACCCAGTTCTTGATATTCAGGTTTTTCAATATGATAGCCAAAAACACCATTCCCGATCCAAATCTTCACACCGCTCTTGTGAAAAGCATGAAACTCGTCAAGTCTCCAATCATCAGGATTTCGCGCCATATTGTGTAAAATTACATTCAGATTATCTGCTCTCATGTTGGATCCCGGTATAAAAATGAGAAAAATATCAAGGTTGTTCAGGCAGGAAGTTATAGTAAAAACTGACTTCAGAGTGCTGATATTTTCGGTATTTGTTGTTTTCCTGGGAGCAGTCGGACTGACAGGTTGCTCCAGCCAGGAAGTATACGTTTATGAAAAACTCCCGGAGTTCAGCGAATGCCGCCGTTACACGGACTACTGGTCAGTTAGTGTCTGCAACCACAAGCACCAGATTATTTTAAGCAAAAAAATAAACAGTTATTTTCGGCATTTGTTGTTTTCCTGGGAGCAATCGGACTGACAGGTTGCTCCAGCCAGGAAGTATACGTTTATGAAAAACTCCCGGAGTTCAGCGAATGCCGCCGTTGCGCGGTTTACCGTTCAGTTAGTTTCTGCAACCACAAGCAGCAGATTATTTTAAGCAAAAAACTAAACAGTGCGATGCGCACAACCGTCTATCGTCTCAATCGAAAATACAACCAAAGAGATAGGTGTAAGAAAGAAATTACGGTCCTGCGCCAGCGAGATGTTACATAAACTATCTCCCTTTACATTGCAATCTTCCCACATTTGGTAAAATTGCAGATTGAAGGTCTCAACCGTATTCTGCATCTTCTATAAATAATTTCAGCTGTCCCTCCTTTAAGCCCTTTTTTTTAAACAATTTAATTGCCTCCCGCTCAATGAGAAGTTTGTCATCCATGTCAAGTTTACCATCTCCCGTCACGTCCTGAAGCACGTGAATCTGATCCATCATACCGTTGCTTTCACGGTCCACTGCCACAGCAATTCCGCGGCCTTCCGGATCCAGAAAGGAAATCATATCAATTTTCCCGTCCTGATTGATGTCCAGCAAATTCGCATAAATGTAGACCCCTTTTTCTTCAGCAGTCATTTTCTTCTCCAGTTGGTATTCAACTTTCAACGCAAATAATAATAAACTACCAGCAGTTTATAGTTGGATAGTTTAATTGTTTCACAAAGAATTTAGTGTATCCTCGTAAAATCTCTGAGTCTCCATTGCGTTATTTTTCCAATTAAATTTACATGCATAATTAAAAGCATTTTCAATTTGATTTATTGGAGTCGCAATAAGATTTTTTAAACCCTCACTTATTTCATCAACAGAAAATGGAGACACTTCAATCCCGTAGCCCCCGGCAGTCTCTGGGGCTGCCCCAATATTCCCTATCAAAACAGGTGTCTTGTTCATCATTGCCTCCAAAATTGGAATACCAAAACCTTCGTAATAAGTAGGAAACAGAAAGCCTACAGAATTTTCATATAATGATGACAATGACTCATCAGGAATATAATTCAAGAGCTCCACCCGTTCATTTAATCCTAAAGTTAGAATAGTCTCTTTTATTATCTCTATACCCCTGCCTTCCATTCCAGCTAGTACCAATTTATAATCGTTGTAAAGACCAGACAAAGAAAATGCTTTTAGTAGATTAATAATATTCTTCCTTATAGAAATCTGTCCGACGAATAACAGGTATCCTTTTTTTTCCAGTTTGTGAACTCTTAGGTCTATATCCTTTTTACAAGAACCCATTATTTGATTTGGAGCCAGTGGTATGACACGTATTTTATTTTCCGGAAAATCGTAAAATTGCAAAATGTCATTTTTTGTTGCATTACTAATAGCAATTACTCCGTCCACATTTTTTAGAATTTCTTTTGTTTTTTTATCAATTATTCTTTTATGTCTTTCAGAAGTATAATTTGGAATTTGAGTCTCTTTTCTAAAAACAGCTAAGTCGTAAATTGTAAATATCTTTGCTGCTCCTCTGAAGTTAAGAAAAGCGCTGTCGGTCGTATGTGCAATATCGATTTTATCAAAAGGATTATAGAGATGTTTGTAGTGCCAGCTGATATTGCCATTAATATGTTTTAAAAGATTATTCCGATTCTTAAATCTCGAAATCTTGCAGTACATATTAACATTTTCATTTATTTTCATTAAATTTAATAAAAGATTCTTGATATAAAAACTAATACCTGTCGGTTTAGAATTCATAAGTCCTGTTGCTTCAATACCTATTGATATTTCCTGCATCTTCGATACTAAAGTTTTATTAAATTTACTTCTTGCCCGCAATTGAAACAAAAAATTTGCCTGGTAACTATGAATATTGGCATGAGAGATAGGAGCCGACAAATCAGGTTCGGCCTGTGATGGGGATTATCTTTGAATCATTTGAAAATTTTCTTGCGCTGAAGTTTAGTGGAAGGACTGGATTTCTACAAAAGGCTTTTCTGAAGTAAACCGAAACATTTTATATTTCAATAAACGTATGGGTTATAGATTCAGTCTGGTTTTTCACCTCTGAAGTTTCGTCCAGGTATTGTTCTGCTGGTATATATAAGCATTGCAGTTTTTGCAGACGTCAATCTCGCCGTATTCCAACTTGAGCATTTTGTCACGATACCAGTTCATCTGCTCCGACTGCCAGATTTCCTGAATTGTATTTTTTTTAACATCACCGACTTCTGCCTCCAGTTCATAATCAAGACAGCACAGCCCTGCTCTTCCATCGGCACCAATCACAAGTTCGTCCCAGGGATGGCTGCAGGCAAAATCAAAACCACCCTGCTGGCTTTCCTCAAAGCTTTCTCCAACATTAAGATCCTGCTGAGTCCCAAGCCAAGTATTGTATTTGTTGACATCAACTTTATCGACCAGCGGACTCCAGTAACTGACAAAATCGTCGATTTCATCAGTGGTCGGCTTCATGTTGATGATCGTAACGCGTGTTTGGGGTTTTTTCTTTTTCTGCTCTTTAAGATAGTTAGCGAAGTAACGGACATTGTGCACAACTTTATCAAATTTCAAAGGCAGACGGATCTTTTCATAAGTTTCTTTCTTAAAACCGTCTATGTCGAAATTGATCACATCGATCAATTCCTCGTCGATTATCGCACGGGTGCGCTTCTCACTAAGCAGGCTGGCATTCGTGGAAATGTAAAGCTTCACACCCTTCAGTTCTTTTCGCACATAGCGCAAATAATCAAGGATCTCATGGTGGCAGAAAGAATCACCAAGCCAGAAAAGATTCACCTTTTTCAGTGGGTAGCCTATACAGTCCTGTACCACCTTCTGAAGGATTTCAAAAGGCATGTTTTCTTTGACACGCTCCATCTCCACATGGGGACACATAATACACTTTGCATTGCAGATGCTGCTGAACTCTATCGACAGAAGGGTAGGGAAACGTTCTTTATGCTTTTTAATTTTCCCAAAAACAAAATTTTTCATGACGTTTCAGTGGAAATCGCAGGAAATAAAAAGATCAGAAGTGTTACACCTCTATGTATAAGCAACAATACAACATTTCCAATTTAAATACAAACAAGATAAATAGTTTAGTCTTAACTTCTTTTACTGGTATTCTCCATATTATATATACTACTTTCATTATTTTACAAGAACGTGGGAAGATTGTGGAGGTGTGTCTGACTGTGAAGAATTAGTGGGGGCAATCCCGTGGAAAACCTAGATAATTGAGGGGAATTATAATAAAGGAAAGAGAGAAGAAATTGTGCCATTCTTATAATTGAATGGCACAAAATTGGCGGAAATACAAATTTTTTGAAATGTAAAATTCTTGAAATTCCTGCTACGACTGGCTCCCCAAGCCGGACTCGAACCAGCGACCCGATGATTAACAGTCCTTCCACTACGTGTATAGGAAATGTTTGCTAGGTTGTGTGGGGTGTCTGAGTCTGAAGAATTATTTGGGATCAATCACAGGAGATGGTAGGAATGAAATAGCTGGATCAAAAGAAAAGGAATTTGGTGCAATGGACACCT
>JAKUUI010000004.1 GCA_022448485.1 SAR324 cluster bacterium | reverse complement strand
TTACTTGCAGAAATGGATGCTGCTGCAGCGACAAAAGAACCCGAACCCGAACCGGAACCGGAGCCCGCACCGATTGTAGGACTTTCTGAAATAGGAGTTGAAACCGAATCAAAAGCTCAGCCAGAGCAGGAGATCGTAAAGGTTATTCAACCTGAAGTCCCAAATAGTGGTGATGGTAACATAATAGAGAAGGGATTACAAACTCTGAAGAACCTTCTGATCCCCTCCAAGAAAGAACCGCAAGAGGCCCCCCCCGAAATTGTAGCAGTCATTGTTTCACCTAAGGAGGAACCGAGTCCGACCATGTTTATGCCAGAATCACCATTGGCCCTCCAATCCGCAAATAGGTTGATACCCTGCAAAAAAATTCCTGAAAAGATGGAAGTTATTTATCAGCGCCTGCAGAAAACAAAGGGTTTGAACATTGCCGACAGGAGACTGCGGGACCGGGATAATGACCGCCTAATGCCAGTTGTCCACTTTGACTTTGATCAAATAATAATCAAACCGGATTACAAGAAACTGCTACAACAGCAGGCTTCTTGTGTTATGAAAGCCCTGGGATCCCGTGGGGACATGATTGTGCAGATTGAAGGTCATGCCGATGAACGTGGAAGCGATGAGTACAACATGGCTTTGGGGCATCGCCGGGCCAATGTGATAGCCAACGCAATCATGGCCTATTTCCCCGATTCTAAACTAGCGCGAATCTTCAGTTATGGTGAGGAATTCCCGCTTGACCGCCAATCCAGCAGTAGTGCTTGGGCCAAAAACAGGAGAGTTGAATTCACTTTATTGCTTAAACCATAAAAGACGTGAATGGATTTTTTTTCTCTCCCATTTACCGCAGATTTCAGTAGTATTGCCTTTAGCGTTCTTGCGATACTTTTCGGCTGTTCAGTGATTGTATGGATCACGCTGTTCATGAAGTTCTTCAGCCTCATCCGGGTGAAATTTCTCCAGGCCCGGGCACTGAAGCTGCTAGAAAGCACCAAACGAATGGATGAGCTCCGCCTGCGTTTCAGCAAGATGCCAAAAAATCCTCTTCAAGAAATGTTCAACCTGGGCGATCGTGAACTGAAAAAATTCCTAAAATCCAGTCCTGAATCAGACTATGACCACCGCAGAGAGCTGATGGACAGGCTTGAACGTATGTTTGAGGCCAGGATTTTGCTGGCAGAGAAAGATTTAAACGCTGGACAAGCCCTGCTGGCCACTATCGCTGTTACTTCCCCATTTATTGGATTATTTGGGACAGTAATAGGTGTCATCAACACTTTCATGAGCATTGCGGAACTCAATTCGGTAGAACTGTCAGTTATCAGCCCCGGCATTGCCGAAGCACTGGTTGCGACGGCTGCTGGACTGTTCGCCGCAATACCTGCGACTCTAGGATACAATCTGTTTCGTGCAACCATTCGTGGAATGACGGAGACTATGGACTATTTTGCCCTTCAACTCCTGCACTACCTCCAACGACGTCTGCTGCGTAAAAAATGAGAAAATTTCGACACGCCCGGCGACTCCGTGGGGAGCTGATGTCTGATATCAACATCACCCCCTTTGTTGATGTTTTGCTGGTACTTTTGGTTTCCTTTCTCATTTCTGCACCGCTAATGACTCTATCTCTGCCAATTCAACTTCCTAAAGGAAAATTAAAAGAACGTGTCCCTGCTTACGAAGAATCAATTCTTGCAGTTGTTAATAAAAAAAAGCAAATTGCAATTCGTGACCAAGTCTACTCACTCAAAAGTCTGGACAAATCCTTAACAAAAAATGCTAGAATGTGGGAAAGAAGCCTGCCTGTCTATGTACAAATGGATGAACAGGTGCCTTACGGTATTTTAATGGATCTGATGTTTTTGTTTAAAAATGCAGGCTTCCCCAAAGTTGGACTTGTTTTCAAAAAAGACTTCCAGGATTGAGTTCGTCGACAGGATGAAAATCTAAAAAGCCTACACCAAATAAACCCGATGAAACTAATGATGGTTGCCGGAGAAGTCTCCGGAGATGCTCATGGAGCAGGTTTGATTCGCAGTTTGCGGCAGAACTGTAACAATGCTGATCTTTTTGGTATCGGCGGCGAGAAGATGTTAAAAGAAAGATTCCGCCCCTACTTTATGCTGGACACTTTGCAAACGCATGGCTTAGTAGAAGTAATTCAGCATCTTCCCCGGCTCTATCAGACTCTCTGGAGAATGCGTGAGGCCTTGGATGAAGAAAAACCTGATGCTTTAATCTTGATAGATTATCCGGGTTTCAATCTGAAACTTGCTGCTTATGCCAGAAAAAAAGGGATTCCGGTCATCTTTTTCAACAGTCCTCAAATATGGGCCTGGCGAAAAGGCAGATTGAATATGATCAAAACTGTGGTAGACAAAATGATTGTCCTCTTTCCTTTTGAAAAAAAAATTTATCAGCAAGTCGATGTTGATGTCAGCTGGGTTGGGCATCCTCTAATGGATGAAATGCAGATCGAAAACGACTCCGGAGAATTTCGCAGACAATACGGGTTGCAGAACAATATCCCGCTTTTGGCAATTGCACCCGGCAGCCGTCCAAGCGAAATGCAGAGACATCTTCCGACTTTGCTTGAAGCACTCCCTCGAATACGTGAAAAAACTGGAGAGATTCAATGCATGCTGCCTGTTGCTGAATCACTCGATTTAAAAGAAATAAAAAATATAACTGAAGTATCACCTGTTCCTGTTACCCTCGTTCAGGAACAGTTTATTGAAGCTATTCGAGCTTGTGATGCTGCCATTGTAGCCTCCGGAACTGCTTCCCTGCAAACCGCACTTGCACTGACACCTTTCGTAATTGTTTATCGGGTTTCTCCACTGACTTTTTGGATCGCGCGTCACCTAGCTGACACTAAATATATCGGTCTGGTTAATGTTTTAGCTGAAAGAGAAATTGTCCCTGAAATATTGCAAAACGATTTTACGGTCAGCAACATCACCAAGGCAGCTGTCCGTCTCTTGCAGGATGAAGACTATCGTGCCACAATGATCTGCCAGCTGAAAACAACGCGTAGCAAACTTGGTGAACCTGGAGCATACGATAAAGCTGCACTCTGCATTGAAAATACTTTACGTTAAGCACTGACCACCGAAAGACCAAAAGCCAAATAATTAAGCCGAAAACCAGGAATCTCTGAACCCAATGAAAGCTGCAGAATTATCACTTGAAACCCGCAACATAGCCCACCACCTGACTAAAACTTTGTCAGGAGATGAAGCAGTTAAACAACTGTTTGAGGGGCAGATGGGGATTGACCAGATGTCAGTGCGCCGCTTATTGAATGCAGCGCTACACCGTGGAGGAGATTTTGCTGACATTCACTTAGAATACAGCACTCGAAATTCTGTGGTCATGGAGGATGGCATCATTAAAAACTCTGCTGTTGCAGTGGTGTCCGGAGTTGGAATTCGAGTGGTTCAGGACGATCAGACAGGATATGCATACAGTGAAGATTTTGCTTTGAAACCCATGCTGCATGCCGCACGAACTGCCGCAGCAATTGCTTCCGGCGGTGAGGTTTCGCTTGATGAAAGTTTCCGCTTCAACGAACTGGTTCCACGTGATTATTATCCGGTACTGGAAACTGTGACTGACTTGGAGTTGGTACAAAAAATAGAAATGGTCAAACGTACTGAAGCAGTTTCCAGAGCCTATGATGAAAGGATTAACCGAGTTACTGTAGCCATGATGGATGCACTCAATCTAACACAGGTAGTCACATCTGAAGGCACAATTTTACGTGATACCCGGCCAATGTTTCGGATGAATGTTCATTGCGTTTCGCAGGAAGGTGACAATATTCAAAACGGTTCCTCCGGAATCGGAGGCCGAGTTGGTTTGGATTTTTTGAAGCAGGCAGATCATGCTGCAATTTTAGGGGAACAAGCGGCTTCAGAAGCAATCTTACTTTTAGGCGCAAAGCAGGCTCCCTCAGGACTAATGCCGGTTATTTTGGGTCCGGCGCAATCCGGAATTTTGCTGCATGAGGCAGTTGGACATCCATTGGAGGCAGATTTCAACCGCAAAGGAACCTCTGCTTACAGCGAGCGTATCGGTGAAAAAGTAGCTTCTGACTTGTGTACGATTTATGACTCGGGTACTATTCCGAACGAACGCGGTGCAATAAATTTTGACGACGAAGGAGTTCCTTCAGCTGAAAATTTGTTGATCGAAAATGGAATTTTGCGGAACTACATGCATGACAGGATCAGTGCCAGACACTTCCGAACAAACCCTACAGGAAACGGACGACGCGAATCCTATGCGCATTATCCATTACCCCGGATGACATCAACTTATTTGGCCAAAGGTGAGTCTGATCCGGAAGAAATTGTCGGTTCGATCAAAAAAGGTGTTTATTGCCAGGAATTCAGTGGCGGACAAGTAGATATTTCTAATGGTGATTTTGTCTTTGTACCGACTGTTGCATGGCTGGTGGAAGACGGTAAAAAAACCGTTCCGATAAAAAATTTCACCCTGATCGGCAATGGACCAGATGCAATGTCAAAAGTCAGTATGGTCGGCAGCGATTTTGCCATGAGTGAAGGTATCTGGACCTGTGGAAAGGAAGGACAGAATATTCCTGTGGGAGTTGGGCTACCAACTGTATTGATATCTGAGATGACAGTTGGTGGAATGTAATACACTGATATTAATAAGAAAATATTCAGTTTTTGTCTTTTATTGTTTCGTGGACTGTTTTTCACACAGATTGAAAATTTCGCAACTGAGCACAGCAAGCTCCAGAGAGTCTAAAATATGTTCATCGAGGAGTGGCTGATAATTTACCTTGCCTTCGGAATCGGGACTTGAAGCTGTGGCAGCCAGCTTGTTTTTTTCAACAAACAGGTCAAGTTGTTTTGCTAAATGAATGGTTTGGGAGGTGATTTTCTTTAGTTGGGAAGATGCTTTAATCCAATCTTTTGAATAGCGCGCCATTTCAGAGAGTTTATTGAAGCTGAACCGTTCATCAGTATCCATGTGTTTGCCCCAAAGTTTTCCCAAACCCATAGAGCCGGCTTTATCTCCCATCCGGTCCATAAAGGACTGCTTGCTTTTGAAGATCTCAAACATATCAAAAGAGATGATCTTTTCCTCAGCCCCTGCTCTTACCGGAGGCTTCAGTTCCTTAATCTTCAACTCGCGGATCTTAATATCCTTGAGCAACCTTTTGCGGGTATTATTCTGCACCTGATATTCATCTTCATCATTAAAATGTGATTTTTCCATTTTATGAATAACATGCATCACCTCCTGCAACTTTTCTTTGAGTGCTTCTAAAGCTTCCTTTTCAGATGCAATTTCCCCCTCAGCCTGGTCTTGCTGCTCAACTTTACGTTCCTCTTGCTTGCTGACAATAGTTTTTTTACGCAAAGCAACTCTTATTGGAAATGTGTCATCGGTGAATTTCCATGAATTAAAAAAGACAATATCCACTTTCTCAAAGTCTGGTGAATTAAAAATGAAGTCTCCAATAGTGGCTTTTGCAAACTCGTCTTCCGCATGTTCGCTGCGAAACTCCTCAACCTTTTTTGAAAGTTCTCGAGTACACATAAAAGAAAGAAATTTGCGACTGAAATTAATATCAACCAGGCCATCAATGGAGCGCTGATCCAGATCATCAATGATCATCACGCGAATCAGGCCTTTCATCAGACTATCTAATACTGCAACTCCGGTAATTTTCTCAATAGCTGTGCTGAGAATGTAGCCGATTCCCTGATAGTACGTTTTTTCAACCAGAGCAATTTTTTGTTCAAGGCGGCTTACGAGATCCTCAAACTTTTGCATCATTTGCTGTTCGCGGCGCAAAACAGCATCAGTCACAGCCAACTTGACAAAAACCGGGTTTTTCTCCCGATCTTTACATGTTTGCTGAACTTCCTTGTAGCGTCCCATTAATTTTGTCAGCTTCTCAGAATCACTTGAAGGCTGCTTGTCCAGTTGCAGCTTCGCCCTGCCCGGAACACGGAAAATCAAATCGACACTGCCAGCATCAGGAGCTTTTCCTAATGGAAGATCTCCTGGGAAGCTCAAAATCCAGTGAAATTTTTTCTGCTTTTCTTCCGGGTAATTAGTTTCATCAACTGCAACTGTTACATCTGACTCCAGTAAGCGATCCACCAAAGTCCCCATGTAACTTTTGCGAAAATCTTTTCTGAGAAGCAGCAAGATTAGTTTGTCTTTATTTCCGCTGCCTGCCTGATCCCGTTCGTCTCGTGCCTGTTCAACCATATTAGCATTACTCTTCTTCGTCCAGATGAAAATGATTCATTGCCTCCTTTGTAAGAAATTCACGATCATCAAATGTGGCTTTGAGTTTAGCTGAACTTACTTTCAGTTCCTTAAACTCTGCAGTACCTTCTTCAAGTTTTCCATCTGGATCATAGTTGTCCATAAATTTCATATACTGTGCGGCGGATTGTAATTCATTGAGGTAGATTTTAATCTGAAATAATAATACACACACATGAATCATATCAACTCCCTTCAGCCTTTCAAAAATGGGTTCCAATGTATCAACAACCTTTTTCAAGTTTGCTTCAGCGGCATCCCTGTCCTGGTTTTCCATCAGTATTTCAGCTTGAATCATCAGCATTGAAGCTTCTTTACGGAGGGCTGACCCTTTCTGCTGGTCATTTGTGGCAATGCTGGTCATTTGTTCACATGTTGCAACGCCCATATCATAAGAGAGGATACACTGTTTTATATCTCGATCTTCACTATAAAATGCTTCTCCTGCCCCCCGTGCTTTTTTCAGCAACGGTGCAATTTTCTCTTCCCAGCCTTTGGAAAACTTTTCTACAGAAAACGCTGGTTTTTCTGATTTTGTACGGTTAAAATGCTCTTTGTTATTACTGGAGAAACCACATTCAGAGCACGAGGCAACCTGGATGAGATTAAAATCACAAAAATCCAACTTACCTGCAGGCCTGACATAAGAAAGAATTCCAAAAATATTAGGATCAGCAATCATACTCTTGGAGTGCAGTTCAAAGAATGAAACTTCAGGATTATCGCAGATATAACAACGTAAGATACTACCCAATATTGAATTTTTCTTTGTCTCAATATATCCACCGTCTGAAACTACAGCATACATTTCAGGATTAATGATCTGAAAAATTCCGTGATTTTCTCCAATTTTTTGCTCAAAAGCCGCCTTCACCAGGTAGCAGCCTTCATCGTATTTTACCTGATGCTGCTTGAGCATTCTGCATGTAAGATCGTCCCAGTATTCATCATCTTCTCCTGCCGGCGTATCTGAAGAATTAGGCTTACAGACCTGAAGTGATATTTTTGCTTTTGGCATCAGGGCTTGCCCCAGCCGAAAAGAGAAACCATTTTCATCAACTTTAGCCAAACTCACTTTAGCCTTTATTTTTCCTGTCTCTATAATTCCCTGCGGCAAATCCTTTTCCAGCAGAGAACGGGCACTTTTCCAGAGTTTTGTCAGAATTTCATTGTTAAACCCCAATAATTTTCCCGTTAAGAGGAAAAAACTGATTTCTTTTGTAGCCAAATCAGAATCTGCCACCATCAACTGCGCAAGATATTTAAGCATCAGGAAGGCCTGCTTTGGCTCTATATCCAGGGGGCTCATTTCCGGAGGTTTGGCATTTTTAATGATAGCCATCAGTTTATTAATTTCATCTTTGTCATCCAAAAAATTTATGGCCTCCCGCAGAAATTTCATTTCAGACTGATGAGCACGGCCATCAGCAACAACCATTCCGGCAATTGAGTATGCAAACCATTTTTTTTCTTCTGATGACATTTCCTCTATATTTGGTAACTGCATAATCTCCTGTTCTAAATTATTAATATGCTGAAGTCAGTTCAGAAACCATAGCTCAAACCAATCAAATAACCGGTAGAACCAAGGCGCTGATCTTCAGAACCGCTTCCGCTGGCACTGTCTATGGTCAAGATTCCTACCTCCGTCCAAAAGTTGGCGGACATTTCCATTCCCATCCGGAATTCAGTCACTAAAGAATTGCCTTGTTTAAGCTGAGAGCCAAGAGCAAGCTCTGTTTTCACCACCCCCAGGCCTGCACTTATCTTCCAGGAATCAGTCAGTGAATGTTGAGTTTTTGCCAAGGCTCCCAGATGACTGGTTTTGGACTCAGAACGGTTTCCAGTGGCGCTGAACATCCGAAAGGATTGTTCTGAAAACAGTCCTTTTATTCCCCAACGGTCATTGTACCACCATTCTCCCCAATAAACATGATTTCTTAACTCAAGACGATTACGGAATGCGCTGTAATGCGGTGTGCTTAGTAAAAGCAAGTCAAAGCCAGCTTGCCAGGTCGGTAATTTTCTGCCTACACCGCCAAAAACGGTAGGAGGAGCTAAATTCTTTTCTGTGGACAATGGTGAGGAGAGTGACTCCAGAGATGGTAACTTGGCTGGCCTGGCAGCATCGGCTGTATCGGGCAGGATGATCATCAAGCCGGCAAAAAGGAATACTGAGTTAATTTGGGCAACTTTAATAATCATTTTTTCTAGACATCTAATCTTCAGGATTCCAGGCAGGTTTGCGTTTGCTGAAAAAGGCATCGATGCCTTCCTTGATAGATTCAGATTCCCAGGCATTTGCCAACTTTTCAATTGTAGCACTACGTACGTCCTGAGGCTCTTTTTCTCTTACCTCTGCGATGAGACGCTTTGTAGCAGAAACTGCTTCCGGAGCGCAGCGCAGCAGTTCTTTGATTTCTTTTTCAATAGCCTCGTCCAGTTTATCAGTAGAGACAGCTTTTGCGATTAAACCTAAATGAACCGCTTCCTCTGCAGAAAACCGATGCGCGTTTAACATTACACGCCGTGCATTTGACGCACCAATCCGTCGTAAAACAAACGGAGAAATTGTTGCAGGAAGCAAGCCCAGCAAAACTTCAGTCAGTGAAAATAAAGCATCTTCAACTGCAACTGCAATATCACAACAGGCAATCAAGCCGACAGCGCCGCCAAAAGACAAACCGTTGATGCGCCCGATTAACGGTTTGCTGAGCTGATCCAATTCACCAAGCATTTCTGATAACTCAGTGGCCTCGGCAATTCTGTCCTCACGTTTTTGCCCCGCTATTTCCTGCATCCAGTGCAAATCAGCTCCAGCGCAAAAAGACTTTCCAGAACCAGCCAAAATTACAGCTCGAACCTCCTGATTTGTATTTAAATCTGCGACTGCTTTCCGCAGTTCACGGATCATTTCCAGGCTCAGTACATTATGAACATCCGGACGGTTAAGGGTGAGTGTGGCAATTTGACGCTCGTCAATTGTTAAAATTAAAGTTTGAAAACTCATTTTATCCATTCTGAAATAAATTAGACTTATAAAACGCTATTATCCACTTTCCAGAAATAACGGCAAGTTTTTGCTGGAATCATCTATGTTGGGGATAGTCAATAAAAAGAGTGTCGAGCCTTCGGACAGCTCTGGAAGAGCAGGGATGAAGTCGATAAAAGGCGGGGAATGTTACTGTCAAATTGCACATGAACATAAATAATCTTTTGTCTACCACTTTTAAGCTCATCTTAAAGCAAAAGAAGGGAACTGCTGATAATGACCAATCCCCCTGTTCGTTTTCACATCTGTAGCAAGGAACCTAACATAGCTGACTAATAGATAAACCCTCCCTAGCACGCATCATAAAAGCTGAAGTCTATAAGTCAAAAAAAAATTACTGAGGTTTTTTTTCAAATCCGTAAATTTATGCTACACTTTTCTTAATATTCATCACTACCTTGATCATAGACACCCGAGACCAGATGACTGTTCAATACTCTGCTGAAAGCAGGCACAGACTGTTGCAAGTTGCGCGAGAATCACTGGAAAATTTTCTGGAAAATGAAAAACGAACTGAATTTACAACTGAAACTCCTGAATTGCTCGAAAAACGGGCGGTATTCGTGACGCTGAGAAAATTAGATTCCGGGAATTTGCGTGGATGTATCGGACAGACTGAAGCACGCTACCCCTTAATCGAGGCCGTTGCGAAAACCGCAATTTCATCCGCGGTAAATGATTCACGTTTTCCTCCGGTGACACTCGATGAATTACCGGACCTGCTCATTGAAATAAATGTGCTCTCACCGATGACCCCCATGAACCCTGAAGATGTGGAAGTTGGAAAACACGGATTGCTGATTAATAAAGGATCTTACGGAGGACTTTTTTTACCGGAAGTTGCAGTTTCACAAGACTGGGACCGCCTCACTTTTCTAGATGAACTGTGTCGCAAAGCAAATTTACCGAAAGGCAGCTGGCGGGATGCCGAAGCTAAACTTCAAGCCTTTGAATCTGAAGCATGGGAAGAAAATTGAAGCTACCCTTTGATTTTATTTTTCGACAACTACGGCCACTCTTTTTTACGGGTGACGCGGAAACCGCACACGAGCGGATGCTTTCAAGCATTGAAAGCATTTCAAGGATTCCAGGATTACTTGCATTTTTACGCTGGCAATTCCGTGAGGAATCCACTGTTTTGCGCAGCAGGCTTTTTGGCAGTACTCTGCAAAATCCAGTCGGACTTGCTGCAGGTTTTGATAAAGACGGACGGATACATCCTGTATTATTTGCCCTCGGTTTTGGTTTTGTGGAAATCGGCACTGTTACTCCGCTTCCGCAATCCGGGAATCCGCATCCCCGGCTTTTCCGCCTGCTTGAAGATCATGCTTTGATCAACCGCATGGGTTTCAACAATCAGGGTGCCTGGAAAATGGCAGAAAGATTAGTCTCTAGGACAAAAATAATTAAGCCTGAAGAGGCTAGTTTTTTTGAAGATTCCAGCGATTATCCGGCAAACATTTCATCAGGAATACTTGGCATAAATATTGGAAAAAACAAAGATACTCCTCTGGACAAAGCTGCAGAAGATTATGTATCTGCTCTAAGTACTCTCCATCCTTTTGCAGATTATTTCACTATCAATATCAGTTCACCAAACACTGAAGATTTGCGAAATCTACAGGAAAAAGACGCGCTGCACGGTTTACTTGACTCTGTCTGTGCCCGGCGTGACAAACTTGACCAGAATCATCTCCGGAACACGCCTCTGCTGGTTAAACTAGCTCCTGATCTGCACCAGGAAGAATTGGAGAACAGTCTTCAAGCCATTCAGCAGTTTTCCATTCAAGGTGTGATTGCAACAAACACAACTGTAGAGCGTCCTGAACTAAAAAGTCAATATCGGCATGAAAACGGAGGCCTGAGCGGGAAACCGCTGCGGAAACGTAGTACAGAGGTGATCCGGAACTTGTTCCAGGAATTGGGGAAGGAGGTGCCGATTATTGGTGTGGGCGGCATATTTAGAGGCAAAGATGCCTACGAAAAAATAAGGGCTGGCGCATCGGCAGTGCAAATTTACACGGCACTGATTTATGAAGGGCCCGGACTCGTCAACAAAATTAAACGGGAACTGGAAAAATTGTTGAAGAAAGACGGTTTCAACTCTGTGACAGATGCGGTTGGTGTTGACAGTTAAAACTCTAGCGGTCTATCTTTTTTGACGGATTATTTCCAGCATTTCAGCAATTGAGGTTAGCTTTAGTCTGGGACGCCCTTCTGCTTGACCTGCTTCTGTTTCATGTGCATCCAGCAGCTTCCAGTCTGCAAATGAAACATATTCAATCTTTCTTGACTCAAGCAGAGATACAATGTCCGGAACCGTTATATATTGACCTGGTTCCATTTTTTCCGCCTGAAAAGTTTCCAGCATGCGATGTACGGTTTCAACGGAATCCTGCTTGTTGGTACCAATCACACCGCTTGGACCCCGCTTAATCCAGCCGGCAACATATTCACGGCACCGGAAAGAATTCCCGTTTTCCGGATCTTTCACCTGTCCGCATTCATTGGGTATAGTTCCGGATTTATGATCAAAAGGCAGATCCGCAAGCGGTTTTCCAAGGTAACCGATTGAACGGAAAACCAGTCCTGCATCTTCTTCAATTTTTTTCTCAGTAGCTTGAGGACGCAAACTGCCGTCGTCCCTTCTCACCAGTTGATTTCGTACCATACTGATTTTTTCTACTTTGCCTTCTCCGGAAATTTCAACGGGTGAAGCAAGAAAGAGGAAATGAACGCGTTTCTTTTTTACGGAAGCCTCCCTCTCTGAAATTTGCTTTAATATTTCAATGTTTTTCTTTGTATCCTTGCCGGCCTCAGTTTCGAGTATTTTCTGACTTTCAGTGTCCAATTCCAGAGGTCCACCCTCCACAACAGCTTCAGCCTCCCGGAGCTCTAGGAATTCCCTGGCTTCAGAAGGTGTAAAGGCCGCCTGTAATGGACCGCGGCGCCCCACCAGCCAGATGTTTTCAAGCTGACTTTCACGCAGAGCTTCCAGGGCATAACCGGCAATATCCGTTGCAGCCAGTTCTTCCGGAGTCTTTGCCAGAATTCTTGCAACATCGAGTGCGACGTTGCCCATGCCAATCACAAATGCGTTCTTGACCGACAAATCAAATTTATGATTACTAAAATCAGGATGTCCGTTATACCATGCTACAAACTCAGTTGCAGAGTGACTCCCAGATAAATCCTCGCCTGGAACCCCCAGCGCACGGTCAGCTGGACTTCCTACCGAATAAATAACTGCGTCATAGTGATCCAGCAAATCAGACTGGAAAATGTCCCTGCCAAATTCCACATTACCGAAAAATCTGAAGTTCGGATTTTCTGCAATTCGGCTGTAGATTTTTGTTACAGATTTTATTTTCTGGTGATCTGGAGCAACTCCTCCGCGTACAAGGCCAAAAGGCGTCGGCAGCCGGTCAAACATGTCAACTTTTATAGAAAATGATTCTTGGCGAAACAGCTCTCCCGCTGAGTAAAATCCTGCTGGACCAGAACCGATCACAGCAATTCCCCAGGATGCATCCATCTGTTCTGTTTATAGATATTGTTAATTATATTTAAAGTTTTAACAGTCTGATAATAAATCGTCACTCCCGTGGAAAAGGGAATCCTGGAACTTATAAGACTCTGAAATACCAGTTTACCGCTTCCTAATCTGTTCAAGGGCAGGTCCAGCATGAATCACAAGAAAGTCAGGCATATAAAACCATGATAGTTACTCCCGCGGAAGAAGAAACAGACAAAGAGCGAGTTCAAAACTCAATATGTGCTGTGGAAACTGCCTTTCGTAAAAGTTCACCAGCACCATTTTTCAGCAATGAATGTGCGACATCTTTTCCAAGTCTCTCAGCATTTTGACGTGGAGCACTTCCTTCGCAGCGCAAAATAGTTTTACCTTCAGGATCCCCAATTGCAGCACGTAAAAACAGCTCCTCTCCGTTTAGGACGCAATATCCTGCCAAAGGTAGCTGACAATTACCCTCCAGTTCAGACAATAAAGCACGCTCAGCCAGCAAACAGTCCCAGGTATGTGAATCATTGAGGTGCTGAATCAGACTCAGTGTTGCCTCATCTCCCACTCGCGTTTCAATGCCGATTGCACCCTGACCGATTGCAGGAAGCATCCATTCCATAGGCAGAACTTCAGTAATTCGCTTTTTCAGCTGGATCCGCTTTAATCCTGCAACTGCTAAAATGGCAGCATCTACTTCTCCTTGGTCAAGTTTTCTGAGCCGCGTTTGCAGATTTCCACGTAAACTCCGAACAATCAAATCCGGTCGATGATGCTTCAATTGAGAAGCACGCCGCAATGAGCTTGTTCCAACAACTGCACCTTGAGGAATATTATCGATGCTGCCGAATTTTGGACAAATCCAAGCGTCTCCTGGATCTTCCCGCTCCGCAATCACAGAAATCTCAAGCCCTTGAGGAAAAAAACTGGTCACGTCTTTCATGCTGTGCACGGCCAAATCTGCACTTCCGTCAAGCAGAACGTTTTCCAATTCTTTGATGAAGAGTCCCTTGCCGCCTACTTCTGAAAGCGGACGGTCCTGAATACGGTCACCGGTGGTTTTTAGAATTAATAATTCAACAGAAATTTCAGGACGCTTCTCAAGTATCCTTTTTTGCACCCATTCTGCTTGCCAGAGAGCAAGTACACTTCCTCGAGTTGCAATTATTAAGCTGGATTTCTTTGTTTCGCTTGGCGAAGCCTTGGGCATTTGTCAGGATTTTACTACTTTAAGTCTGTGATGTTTTTCTGGCGCCTCTTGTAGATTTGCCTGAACTGGACTCAAATCAAATATTTTTTTCACAGATTCCAGGTAGAGGTGAGCATCTTCATCATGTGCAATTTCCTTGAGGTTCCGTGATGGATCATGCAAAAGTTTGTGAACCAGCCTGTGCACCAATTGCTCTACTTCTTTGCGCTCAGACTCAGGTATTTTTTTCAAGAGACGAAAGGACTTTTTCATTTCCTCTTCAGCCACGGAATGGAAGTTTTTTCGCAAACTTCTTATTGTCGGCACAGCGGAGAGAGACTTGAACCAGAGTTCCAACTCCAGTATTTCATTCTCAATAATTCCCTCTGCTTTAACAGACTGCTTCTTTCGCTCCTCCTGGTTTTGAGAAACAAGAGATTGCATATCATCGATATCGTAACAAAAAGTTCCAGGTAACTCATTGATTTCAGGATCTATATCACGCGGCACAGCAATATCGATGAAGAACATTGAACCACCTCTACGTTGACACAAACAGTGCTTAACCATTTTGGGAGTGATAATATAATCACGGGCTCCAGTCGAACTGATGATAATATCTGCTTGATGAAGATGCCTCTCAAGATGCTCAAATGGTACGGCCAATCCCTGAAATTTTTCTGCAAGTTTTGCTGCACTTAAAAAAGTCCGGTTGGTCATAAACAGCTGTGATATTCCGCTGCGCATGAGATGACGAACTGCCAATTCTGCCATTTCACCGGCCCCGATAACCATTACAGTTTGTTTTGAAAGATCCTCAAAAATATGCTTTGCCAGTTCTACTGCAGCATAGCTAACAGAAACCGCGTTACTGGCAACCGTGGTTTCAGTACGGACCCGCTTGGCGGTAGAAAAAGCACGAGTAAAAAGGTGGTGAAGCAGTTTTCTCGTCAGGTCTGCCTCATTGAAAGACTGAAATGCGTCTTTCAGCTGCCCAAGAATTTGAGGTTCTCCCAACACCATGGAGTCTAAACTCGATGCAACTCGGAAGAGATGCCGTACTCCATCTAAATTATGGATTATATAGACACTTTCCCGCAGTTCGGAAAGTTTCCAATACTTCTCGAGCATCTCGATGATTTGATCCAACTGCTGTTCCGCATTGACAAGGAAAAACTCGGTGCGGTTGCAGGTGCTGAGAATTGCAATACCACCCAAGTTGAAGCGGTTGCTTAGCTGGTGCCCAAGTTCAACTTGCTGATCAGGAGTCAAAACGAGGTTATCCCTAACTTCGACAGGTGTTTTCCTGAAATTCCAACCTATAATTGTAAAGCGCATAAGCAATAAAGTATTTTGGAGACTCTTGTGTTAGCTTGAGATCCCGATAGTGACTTCACAAAATTCGTTCACTCTGAAAGGTAAATTGCTTTTTTCCCTGATCACGGGCATTATACACTCTGGACGAAATAACTCAATACAGGAAAATTATTTTATGATTGCTTTTTTTTCCAAGTGGCTTACTGCCAATCATTTAACCACATTACGGGTTGCATTGGTACCCTTTATTTATGCAGGTATGGTAGTTGGAAAAGATGAGCACTGGATTTTATTCAGCAGCTGGCTGATCTTTGTCTTCGCGTGCCTAACCGACTATTGGGACGGTGTGCTTGCTCGACATCAGGGGCAAGCTACCAAACTTGGGAAATTACTGGATCCTGTGGCAGACAAAATATTGATTGGTTCCCTGTTGGTTTTATTGGTAGCAATGGGAAGAGCACCTGCGTTATTAACGGTGCTTCTCATTTCCCGTGAATTTATTATCAATGGTTTACGCTCCATAGCAGCTGCAGAAGGAGTCGTAATATCAGCCAGTTCAGGAGGAAAAATCAAAACAATATCTCAAATGTTTGCTGTGGGTTTCCTCATTATCCATTACCCCACAATCGGCATCCCCTGCCATGAGGTTGGAGTCATTCTTCTCTGGATTTCTACGGCAATTTCTCTCTGGAGCGGATACAATTATGTTGCGGCTTATTATCTAGCTTTACCAGACAAATGACGACATGTTCGGTAATCAGTATCCGTGAAGTATTTATCTCTCGTCTGGACAAAATCTTCTCAACTGCTATCATATACATCATAAATGCATAATTACAGAACAATTTAAATCTTATGACAACTATTCTCTGTGTACGTAAGAACAATCGTGTTGTGATGGCCGGAGACGGACAAATCTCCATGCAAAAAACCATCATGAAACCTTCTGCCCGTAAATTGCGCAACACCTTTGACGGCAAGGTAATTGCCGGGTTCGCCGGTTCAACTGCCGATGCCTTTACTCTCTTTGAAAAATTCGACGAAAAACTGGAACAGTACAACGGGAAATTGCTGCGTTCAGCCGTTGAACTGGCCAAGGAGTGGCGTACCGATAAAATGCTGCGAAACCTCGAAGCCCTGCTGGCAGTTTCCAGTGCGGAAGCATCACTTATTATTTCCGGAAATGGTGATGTGATTGAGCCGGATGACGGACTGATCGGCATTGGTTCCGGGGGAATGTATGCTCTTGCGGCTGCCCGAGCACTGATGGATACAAAACTCAGCCCCCGAAAAATTGCTGAAAAATCTATGAAAATTGCCGCCGAAATTTGTATTTACACAAACGAAAATATTACTTATGAAGAATTGAAATTTTAGCCACATGAAATCTTCCCCTGAACTCAACATGACACCGCAAGAAACGGTTGTTGCCCTAGACCGTTATATCATCGGTCAAACTGATGCAAAAAAGGCCGTGGCGGTTGCTCTGCGCAATCGTTGGAGACGCCTGCAGCTTGATGATGATTTAAAAGACGAAATATTACCAAAAAATATCATCATGATCGGTGCAACTGGCATTGGTAAAACTGAAATTGCACGTCGTATTTCGAGGTTGGTCAATGCTCCTTTTGTGAAAGTTGAAGCTTCTAAATTTACTGAAGTTGGCTACGTGGGGCGTGATGTTGAATCGATGATTCGCGATTTGACGGATTATTCAGTCAATATGGTGAATCAGGAGCAAATGGAGCGGAAACAGGAAGCAGCTAAAGAAATGGTTGAGGAACGCTTGCTTGATTTACTGCTGCCTCCCATGGAAAGTGAGAAAGATGCTGCTAAGGAAGATTCTTCAACAAATCCGACGCGGGAGAAATTTCGCAAAAAGCTTCGTTCCGGTGTTTTGGACAAGCGAATGGTTGAACTGGATGTTTCCGAGCGACCTTCAGGGACAGTCATGGAATTTATGCCGATTTCCATGAATGACAACATGGATATGAATATTCGCGATATGCTCTCAAATATGATGCCCAAGCAATCAAAGCGCCGCCGGGTCAGCATTGAAGATGCACGAAATATTTTACAACAGGAAGAAGTCAGTAAACTGATCGACATGGATGAAGTGTCCCGTGAAGCTGTAGCTCGTGTTGAACAAAGTGGAATCGTATTTTTGGATGAAATAGACAAAGTTGCATCGCGCCGTGGTCACTCACAGGGACCTGACGTTTCCAGAGAGGGTGTACAGAGGGATTTACTGCCGATTGTAGAAGGCTCCACAGTAAACACCAAACATGGTCCTGTTCAAACTGACCACATCCTGTTCATTGCCGCAGGCGCTTTTCATCTCACAAAACCATCTGACATGATTCCGGAATTGCAGGGGCGTTTTCCTATTCGTGTTGAACTGCTAGCACTCAGTAAAAATGATTTCGTGCGGATTCTGACAGAACCAAAAAATGCACTGATTGTGCAATATACAGCCTTAATGAAAACAGAAGGTGTTGAATTGGAATTTACCAAAGATGCCATTGATACTATTGCAGAAATTGCCTGCCAAATTAACGAGGATTCGGAAAACATCGGGGCGCGCCGGCTGCATACCGTTATGGAACAGTTGCTTGAAGAAGTCAGTTTTACCGCTCCTGATTTGAAGGAGCAAAAAATTTCTGTTACTCCGGAATATATTCAGAGTCGACTCTCAGACTTGTTGAAAAATCAGGATTTGAGTCGCTACATTTTATGAGTAAACAACAAAGTATAAAATGATCAAAACCATTTTTTTTGTTAAATTCGAGAAAAGTATTATCAAACCTGTCTCGTATTCTTGCCGCTCTCTAATGAAAGCTGCAGTTAATTAAAAGCCTTTCTTAACAGGAGGAACTTTGGACTTTCCGACCTTGCTGCTGCAGTTAGAAAATCAATTGCAGTCTCTTCATAAAAAAGGAGTCGACTACCTGAATATTGAAGCTATGCCCAAGGTTGAACTGAGGAGGCTGCTCAGAGGATTGGAGGGGATGGTGGTTTCACAA
Organism: SAR324 cluster bacterium; assembly: GCA_022448485.1. GTDB lineage: Bacteria > SAR324 > SAR324 > SAR324 > NAC60-12 > Arctic96AD-7. The sequence continues at coordinate 57,474 of JAKUUI010000004.1, read as the reverse complement.
ACTGTAGTTGCAGATGAACAGCATGTAGATCTCTTTTCGTTTTCAGCACAAACGGAGTCTGCAGCAAACACTCAACACGAAAATACAAATCCCAGCGTATTTCCTCCATCAACAGGTATTGCAAATTTTCAGGAAAGAAAGTCCTTGGCAAAACAACAAACTGTAACAGAGGCCTTTTCCCAAATTATACCTCAACAAGAAAAAGAAAATAAAATCGCCTCGCTCTCAGAGTTGGCGGAAAAGTACAAATCCTGCCAACGTTGTGCATTGAGTAAAACAAGGACAAATCTGGTTTTTGGCAGTGGTTTGTCACACTCAACATTGATGTTTATCGGAGAAGGCCCAGGAGCAGACGAAGACTCACAGGGTGAACCATTTGTCGGGCGTGCTGGTAGATTGTTGACCAAGATGGTCAACACCATAGGAATTGACCGTGCAGATGTTTACATTACCAATATAGTAAAATGCAGACCTCCTGGGAACAGGAATCCAACTCCAGCAGAAATTTCATGTTGCCTCCCAATCATAAAGCAGCAAATTGAATTACTGAATCCAAAATTAATTGTCACACTGGGAAATGTACCGACAAAAACACTGATTCCAGATCTGCCGGGAATTACCAAGGTACGCGGTAGGATAATGCAATATGAGAAATGGACCATGCTTCCGACCTTTCATCCGTCTTACCTCCTACGAAATCGTGCAGCAATGCCACTGGCATGGGATGATTTTAAAATAATTCCAGAACTGGCTTTTCATTCTTAAACAGAATCGAATTACAGGTTCTCATTTCATAAACAGGCCACAGAAGAACATCGAATATGATTGATTTACAACCTGTCAAGGGTACACGTGATTTCTTTCCGGATGAAATGCGTCTGCGTAACTGGTTATTTGAAGTGTGGCGCAATGTATCTGAACAAGCAGGTTTTGAGGAATATGACACTTGTGTGTTGGAACATGAGGAGCTTTATGTCCGCAAAACTGGTGATGAAATCAGTAAGCAGCTTTACAGTTTTGAAGACAAAGGTGGAAGACGCTTAAGTTTGCGTCCGGAAATGACACCTTCACTGGCCCGCCTGGTTCTTCAGCAAGAAAAATCATTATCCTTTCCGATTAAGTGGTTTTCCATGCCGCAGTGTTTTCGCTACGAACGCATGACAAAAGGGCGGCGGCGTGAGCATTTTCAGTGGAATGCAGATATTATTGGACAACATGAGGTGGTGGCAGAAGCTGAAATTTTGATGCTGTTGATTTCTGCTTGCGAGTCAATGGGACTTTCTACAAATGATTTTCGCGTTTTTATCAATGACCGGCGGATTTTAAATGCGATTCTAAGTCAGATAAATGTGCCGCAGGTACTGCATAGCGAAGTGATGGTAATCATGGACAAACGTGATAAAATTCCTCCGGAAGCACTGTCAAAAATGTTGGAAGAGATGAGAATGACAACTAAGCAAGTGGGGCAGTTAAATGAATATCTGTCAAAATCTGACCTGGAGGAATTAAGAGAAAACTTGAAAAACACTGAGGGTATAGAGGAACTTCAGCATTTAATGAAACTGATGGAAACAGCAGGATACAAGAATTATCTGCAATTTGACATTTCCATTGTGAGAGGACTATCTTATTACACAGGTGCAGTTTTTGAGGTCAACAGTCCTGAAAAACAACACCGCGCTATTTGCGGCGGTGGACGTTACGATTCGCTACTTTCAACTTATGGCGGTGAAACTGTACCCGCAGTTGGATTTGGGTTTGGAGATGTCGTTGTTTTAGACGTACTGAAAGAGTTGGAACGCTTTCCAGAGTTGCCCAGAAAATTGGATTACACAATCATTCCTTTTGCCAATGAACAGATAGGAACTGCTTTGAAAATCGCTGCAGAGTTGCGCCTGCAGGGCTCGACTGTGGATTGTAATTTTAGTATGAAAAAAATGAAAAAAATGATGCAGCAGGCTCATGAATCTGGTGCAGCAAAAGCGATTCTTCTCTTTCCGGATGAGTTGTCTGATGACAAGGTGGTAATCAGGGATATGCAGCTTCATGAACAGAAGCCTGTTAGAATAACGGATTTATTTTCTTCTGCGGAGTGAGCTTCTTGAGTCTTTCTGTAACCGTTTCATCGCCTTCTTTCAGGTTAAATTGGATATTAATGATCCTCTTATTTGGATTGGATCTAAGCTCAAAAATATGGATCAGGGCTAACGTGCCTCTATATGAAACTACTGAGCTGTTGGCAAATTTCATCGACTTGACCCACGTAAAAAATCCGGGAGTAAGTTTCAGTTTTTTGGCAGACTTTTCCGATTTTTTTCGAATTCCACTGTTAGTTGGAGTTTCTCTTCTGGCTGTTGCGGCAATGCTCTATTATCAGACGCGCTACTGGAATGATCTGGATTTTTTTACACGCTCCGGACTGGCCTGCGTTTTACCGGGTGCTGCTGGAAACCTGATTGATCGTGCAGTTTATGGATATGTTACAGATTTTTTCCATTTTCGCTGGTATGAAACGAGTTTTTTTGTCAACAACCTTGCTGATTGTTTCATCAGTCTCGGTGTTGCTTTCTTCGTTGTCCCACTTTTGTTTTCGAAAAATGGTAGTACTTCTTCAAAAACGGTTTGATTCACTTTTGTACTTCAAAAAACATTTCATCTAAATTTCTGCTGCAGTTTTTTGTCATCAATACTTTTTGCTTTTGGAAGCCTTGCCAAAGAAGAGACACGCTATATCAAAGTATTAGGGGCAGTCTTGCGTGAACAGCCGTCAATTCAGAGCAAAACACTCACAAAACTGTCAGTGGTACTTAAATGCTTGCCATGGAGACAAAAGGTATCTGGCATAAAGTTGAAGCAGAAGAAAATCAGGGTAGGATTTTATGAGGTAAGATTACAAATTTTCCATTTAAAATCAAAAAATCGATTTTGGGTCAAAAAATACGCGTTTCCGCTTATTCACCAATTACACCAACCTTCCTCAAACAGATTCCTTAAAGGTTGCGCCGTATGAGTAGATAGACATCTATGGTGCAAGTTTGGGCTACACCTCTTACTCCTCATCCTCCTCTCTCACTTAAGGCGCTATTTACATTTCCGGCTCCGGCAAAGCCTGGTTGTACTCCGGAAGCACCATAACAAGAACCATGGAGCGTGATTCACTCACACTTTTGTTTTCAGCAAGTTCAAGTTTATGAGCTGCAGATGCAGTTGCATTTTTGCTAAGCAGCAGGAATAGAGCGAATCTGCAGAGACGTGCGATAACCCTCCCCTGTAAGAATGTTGGCAAGAACAACTACTTGCTCTTCAGCAGCAAATCCTTCCGTTTTCTGGAGAATCCCCAATGCATCCTGAATCGTGTCTTCAGGATTATCCCGCAGTTCCATCAAGAAAGGATAGACGCCTCTGTAGAGCATCATGGAAGTAAAAACTTTAGGGCTATTAGTGAATGAGTAAATTCCAATCTGGCGTGGACGCAGATTTGAGAGATATCCTGCTCCTCGACCATTGCGAGTGATAACAACAGTGGCACGAATTTTTAAATTTGTGGCAATTTGAATTGCGGATGCAGCGAGGTGTTGCCCATTATTACCTTTTATCAATTTTTCGGTGAAATTCACTCCAGGAAAATTTTCTGTACGCCTTGCTATCCGTATCAGTGTTTCCACTGAGCGAACTGGATATTTACCTACAGAAGTTTCTCCGGAAAGCATAATAGCATCTGACTGTTCAAAAACTGCGTTTGCAACATCTGTAACTTCTGCTCTGGTTGGCACCGGATTTTCAATCATTGATTCCAGCATTTGTGTCGCCACGATTAAGCGCTTGCCGAATTTAGCGCACAAATAAGCGATCCGTCTTTGAATTTGCGGAACCTCTTCCATCTCAACTTCGATTCCCAAATCACCACGGGCAACCATCACTCCATCTGCTTCTTGAATAATTTCTACGAGGCGGTCAACACCTTCCTGATTTTCAATTTTAGCAATAATCTTGATATGCTGAGCATGTTCTCCAAGTAAATCTCTTACCTCCCGAATCGTTTCAGAACTGCGTACAAAAGACAGCGCAATGACATCAACTTTTTGTTTAACTCCAAAAAGTATATCTTGTTTGTCAGTTTCTGTGATACCAGGCAGTTTAACGATAGTTCCCGGCAAATTAACATGTCTGTGTCCCTTTACAACTCCACCGTCAATCACTTCGCAATCGAGTCCTCTTTCGTTTTTACCCAAAACCTTTAAACTCACCAAACCGCCGTCGATGGAAATATAATTTCCTGGCTCCAGATCACGTTTCAAAGCACTATAGTTGACAAAAAGTGTACCTTCTGTCTCTTCATGCGGCGGAGAGCTGACAGTGACACGTTCGCTGGAAAGAAGAGTTACTACCTCATTACCAGTCCTGATTTCTGGGCCCTGTGTATCAAGTAATAGTGCAATTGGAAATTGTCTGCTCCGATTCAATTTTCGAATTTGCTCAATAATTTTTTTATGAGAATCATGCGTTCCATGCGAGAAATTCAAACGTGCCACATTCATTCCTGCCGCAGCCAGTTCTGCCAATCTTTTTGGAGAATCACTGGCCGGACCGATAGTGCAAACAATTTTTGTACTTAACATTTTATCGGGTTATATATGATTGTAGATCGGTGGGATTCAGCAATTGTTCATTCCATGTAATGACCACATCTGAAATGCTTATACTGGAGGGAATCCTGAAAAATATAGGGTTTGTAGATTGATTTTCCGAGGAGTATACGAATACACTCCTGGATTCCCTCAATGATGGAAGGATGAGGGTGGATCAATTCGGCCAATTCCTCAACACCCTTGTCTGTGGCAATCAACAAAGCAACAGCCTGAATTGCGCTGGAAGCATGTTCTCCAACTGCACGCATACCCAAGACTCTCATCTGATCGTCATCAGTAACAAGTATTTTAAAAAATCCCTGAGTGTTGCGCATAGCAACTGCTCGTGGAATGCAGCAAAAATCTAGACTGGCAACACGATAATTCAGCTTTGCTTTTTGAGCCTGTTGTTCATTCATACCCACTCCGGCAACCTCCGGATTGAGAAACATGATAGTTGAAATGTTTTCGTAGATCATCGGTCGTTTTGGTTTGCCGTAAATTTTTTCAACAGCATGGCGTCCCTCCAACTCACCGACGTTAACCAGTGCAATGTCTGCAGTAATATCTCCTACTGCATAAATATTGGAAATGCTGGTTTGCGTATCATTATCAATGATATGTCCGGCTGCACTCAGTTCCATTCCTATCTCTTGCACACCAGTATTTTCTACATTCGGTACACGTCCCACTGAAACCAAAGCTTTTTCTGCGTGAAAAACCTCTCTCTTTCCATCCGGATGTTCCAGGATATATTCAACCTCACCGTCCGCAATTACCATTTTCTCTAAGTTTGACTCCCGGTGAATCAGCACTCCATTGGTCTCTAAATTGGATTCAATCACTTTAGCCAAGTCCGCATCTTCGAAAGGTAAAATGCGATCGTCTTTGGAAATAAGGTGAACTTTTGTTTTTCTGAAATTGGAAAAAATGGTTGCAAACTCACAACCAATTACACCAGCTCCAATAATTACTAGACTTTCGGGGAACTCTTCTAATGAGCTGATACCGTCGCTGGTCATGATGATATCTTCATCAATGGCAATATAGGGGAGTTTACGAGGACGGCTTCCAGTTGCAATAATTATATTTTCTGCAAATACCTTATGTTTTCCGGAATCTGATTTAACCTCAACCTCACTTGAACTAAGTAACCTGGCACTGCCTTTGAGAAACCGGAAGGAATCGGGACGCAGTTGAATGATCATTTGAAGATGTTCTTCAAGTTGTTCGGAACGTTCCAAAACCGCATCATTAACTTCTTGAAGAACATTATTAAAATGAACATCCGGTTCAGCCAATCCGTAGTGGCGCATTTTTTTACTGAAAGAGGCAAATTCTTTAGAAATTTCCCAGAAGGTTTTAGAGGAAAGCGCACCGTCGTATATTCCGGCACCACCAAGGCGGTCACGCTCCACAAGCAAAACAGTTTTATTAAAATCAACCGCACGCATTGAAGCTGCGTAACCGGATGGTCCTCCTCCAATTATACACAGATCATACTTTTCCATTCAGGAGAATCTCTCTTAAAAACTCAAATTTTTTGGCTTCGTTCTTTAATTTCGTGATTCAAAATACGATCGTTTTCAGAATAATCAACTGGCAGTTCAACAAGATGGACTCCGGGCATTTCATGACATTTTTTCAAAAGCGGAACAAAATCATCAGTTTTCTCCACACGATAACCGTTTGCACCATGGCATGCAGCAAACTTGACAAAATCCGGATTCCCGTATTCAAGACCGAAATCATCAAATCCCATATTCGCCTGCTTCCATCGAATCATCCCATAAGAGTCATCCCTCAGAATCAGGCAGGTCAAATTCATTTTCAGTCGTACTGCAGTTTCCAATTCCTGGGCATTCATCATGAAACCACCATCTCCGCAAATGGCCATCACTTTCCGATCCGGGTAAACCATGTGGGCTCCCATTGCAGAAGGCAGGCCAGCACCCATTGTGGCTAAAGCGTTGTCTAGTAAAACTGTGTTTGGCTCAAAGGCCTTGTAATTGCGTGCGAACCAAATTTTGTAAACGCCGTTGTCAAGTGCGATAATCCCGTTGGAAGGCATCGCTTCACGCACATCTGCAACAAATCTTTGCGGTAGCATTGGAAACCGTGGATCATCTGCACCTTCCAACAAATGAGATTCGACGGCTTCTTTGACTTTCAAAGAATAAGAAAAATTCCAAGTGCTTTGAGGCATTATCCTTTCTTTGATTTGCCAGATGCTATTTGCAATATCACCAATAACTTCCAGTTGCGGAAAATAAACGGGGTCGACTTCTGCCGAAGAAAAATTGATATGAATTACCTGAAATGAGTCCTGTTCCATAAAAAAAGGAGGCTTTTCAATGTCGTCATGGCCAACGTTAATGATCAAATCAGCTTTCGAAATGGCACGGTGCAAAAAATCATTAGCTGACAGCGCAGCATTACCCAAAAACAGAGGATCACGTTCATCAAGCACACCCTTCCCCATTTGGGTACTGATAAAAGGCATTTGGGTTTTATCCACAAACGACCGCAACATACGACCAGGCCTTTTCCTATTGGATCCTGCTCCGATCAAGAGTAGCGGATTTTTTGCGTTTTCAATCATTTCCACGGCCTGCTTGATCGCCTTTTCTTCAGGTACTGGACGGCGGGCACGACTGCAGGGCAAGGGCTGAGCTGTAGTATCTTCATTCGCTACGTCTTCCGGTAATTCCAAATGTGCTGCACCCGGACGTTCTTCCTGAGTAATCCTGAAAGCTTCCCGCACTAGTGGAGGGATGTTGTTCCCGCTCACAATTGACTTCGTATATTTTGTCAATGGTCGCATCATTTCGACCACATCGACAATCTGGAACTTGCCCTGTTTGCTGTGCTTCACCGGCTTTTGCCCAGTAATCATTACCATCGGCATTGCTGCAAGTTGGGCATAAGCAGCAGCAGTTACCAGATTGGTAGCACCCGGACCAAGTGTAGACATACAGACTCCGGTTTTTCCAGTGAGTCGTCCGTAAGTTGAAGCCATGAATCCAGCTGCCTGTTCGTGACGAGTCAGAATCAACTTGATTGAGGAATCTTTAAGAGAATTGAGCAGGTCCAGATTCTCTTCTCCTGGAATGCCAAAAATATGTTCAACACCCTCTTCTTCCAAAGCTTTAACAAATAAATCAGAGGCTTTCATTATATTTTTCAGTTTACAGTTATCAATATTAGAGATGCATTACATAGCAAACTCAGGGAGAGTCGCATTTATTAATTGGTTTCCGAAAAACTATCGGAGCGTGCCGCCTCACAGGCTCGCGCATAGCTCTTTGGTTTGGTATCTTCAAGGAGAGAACCTTCCTCAATGTATTCGTAGATTTCGGAAAAGTTACGGATTTCATAGGCCTCGATTCTACGCATCAAGTGCCAGGGTCTTAGATCTTCTGCTTTATCCAATCCCATTGCCCCCATGATTTCGCTGGCACTGGCCACAGTATTTCGATGGAAATTATAGACACGCTTACTTTTGTCATCCGGAACAAGTGCCCCCACCAAACTGGGGTTTTGTGTGGTGACACCAACTGGACAAACATTAGAATTGCACTTACGGGCTTGAATACAACCCAGTGCTATCATCATGGCTCTTGCTGAATAACAAAGGTCCGCGCCCAAAGCAAGTAGCTTGACCAATTCAAATCCTGATGTCATTTTCCCACCACCGATAACTTTTATTTTTTTTCTTAAATCAAATCCAGCCAAAACGTTATGCACAAAAATCAGCCCCTCAACGAGCGGAGTTCCAATATGATTAGAAAATTCCAAGGGTGCCGCACCAGTTCCTCCTTCACCGCCATCTACACTCACAAAGTCCGGAGTAATTCCAGTTTCTTTCATAGCTTTGCAAATGGACATAAACTCCCTTCGTTTTCCCACACACAACTTAAATCCGATTGGTTTTCCTCCGGACAATTCCCGAAGATGCTTGACGAATTCCATCAGTTCAAGAGGATTTGCAAAGGCGCTATGCCCAGGAGGAGAGTTCACATCCTGTCCCATTGGCACATCCCGAATTTTAGCAATTTCTGCAGTCAGTTTAGCAGCTGGTAGGATTCCCCCATGTCCAGGTTTTGCACCTTGGGACAGTTTTATTTCAATCATTTTGACTTCTTCTGTTGTCGACTTTTTTGAAAAAGTTTCCGGACTAAACTTTCCATCATTGTCGCGACATCCAAAATAACCAGTTCCAATTTGCCAGATTAAATCTCCTCCCTGAAGATGATACGGGCTGAGACCTCCTTCCCCAGTATTGTGAGCAAAAGCACCGATTTTTGCACCTTGATTGAGTGCAATCACAGCGTTTTTACTCAGAGCGCCAAAGCTCATTGCTGAAATATTGAGAAGACTTGCTGAATAAGGCTGCTTGCAGTCTGTCCCGCCAATCACAACCCGCAGATCCGAAGGCTCCATATGTTTTGGGCTGAGTGAGTGATTGACCCATTCGTAGCCTGTTTCATAAACATTTTCAACAGTGCCGAAAGGCACCGTATCACGGGCATTCTTTGCTCGTGCGTACACTACGCTTCGCTGTTCTCTACTAAAAGGACGCCCGCTTTGTTCAGATTCCACAAAATACTGCTGCATTTCCGGACGAATTTCCTCAAGCAAAAAACGCATGTGTCCTAAAACAGGGAAATTTCGCAAGATGGAGTGAGATTTTTGAGTGATGTCTCGCAGACCAAGCAAAATGAGCGGTCCGAAAATAACCATCGACCAGAGAACTTCCGGTAGATAAAAGTAGGAAAACACGTTAATGGCGAGAATGACAAAAGTTGTTTGCAGAAATAATGTGCGCATAGTGACAGTCTCCAGAGGCAAATAGGTCAATACTTAGCAAACAGTAGCTTCAGTTTGTTCTATGTATAACCGAAACTTTTACAGGAAACTGTCATAAAATGCAAGTGTTACCCTGTGGGTAAAAATGCAGACTAACCACCAACACGGGACATGACAAGAGTAGAGCCAGTGAATGCTACATCTTGTTTGTACGAAATAGATTTTTTAACAAGATTTTGCAGTGGCACTGATGGATCAGGATGATCCAAAAAATGTCGGATAGAAATTGGAGTCGGGTTACTCAAGCAACCAATGAGTTGACCATTGGAAGTAAGACGCAAGCGGGAACAGGTAGAGCAAAAAGGTGCGCTGTTATTTGGGATAATTCCAAAAAATCCACCAGGAACCCAATAACGAAGCGAAGTTGAATCAGAATCCGTGGAAACAGGCTGTATTGTATAACGTTCTGAAATTCGCTCCAGAATTTCGTGCATATACACTAGTTTAAAATCATCTTTTTTGTAGAGTGGTCCCATTCCCATAAGCTCGAGGTAACGTACTTCAACCCCCCGAGCCACGCCGTATTCAAGCATTTTAACGATCTCTTCATCGTTCTCACCCTTGATTACGACCATGTTGACTTTAACCCGAAGTCCATATTTCAAACACTCTTCAATTCCCTCCAGTGTTTTATGAAGTTTACCAACTCGTCCCAAACGTTTAAATTTTTCTGGGTCAAGGGAGTCAAGACTTAGGTTAACGTTCTTGAGACCTGCTTCGGAAAGAGCTTTTGCTTTTCTCGCCAACAACTGACCATTAGATGTCATGCCGATGCTAGTGATTCCCAAATCACGAATTCCAGAAATAACTTTAATTAGGTTAGGATAGAGTAGCGGCTCCCCTCCAGTAAGACGCACCTTTTCAATTCCGGCATGATCTTTTAGAATCCTGATTAAGCTCAACATTTGATCCATACTCAATTCGTCAGGAGCACGCTTGTGATCGCTAAGGCTGGTGACACAATAAGTACAGGCCATGTTGCAGACCTCACTTAGAGAAATGCGGAGCTTATTGATGTTTCGACCGTGATGATCAATCATCGGTGGGTTCTCCTTTCCAAAGTCGGGAGGCAGACCAGTTTCCATGTCAGCCCTATCGTTCGCCAAACCATGGTTGTCACGTTAGGTTTTGGCGAATCGGAGATTATTCAATTATTGGATTTTAGTAATTAGTGTAAATCCTATTTCAACAAATACATTAAGTCAAGCCCTATTTTATATAAAATGATTTGATAAAAAACAGATATTTGCTTTTATTTGGCTCCTCTTCTAAGGTAAAATTATCTTTCTTAGAAAAACAACTCTAAGTATATTGACCAAAATTCGCTCATTTGAAGAGACCAGCAACCATATTCCAGCTTAAATCAAAAAGCATCCAGTTCAAATATCGAATGGCAAAAAAAAAGTGGGGTCAAAATTTTCTTATCCACCAAAAAGTGGCAGAAATAATTGTTGATGCCGCAGATGTCCAAAATGAAGATTCCATTCTGGAAATTGGTCCCGGCCACGGAATGCTAACCCGTTCACTGTTGAAGAGAAATGCACAAGTCACTGCTGTTGAAGTTGATCCGGAGTTGTGTGATAAATTAAGAAAACAATTTGAGAACGTAGAAGGATTCACTTTGCTTGAGCAGGACGTGATGGAACTTGCACCTGAAGCTCTGGCCAAATTAGTAAGTGCTCATGCAAAAGTGGTTGCAAATTTACCATACAATATTGTTACTCCATTATTATTACGGATACTTCCTGTCCGCAAAACATGGCAGTCTTTGACTTTAATGATTCAGTTGGAAGTGGCTAGGCGGATTTGCGCTACACCTGAATCCGGAAAATCTTATGGCCCATTATCTCTAGTTGGAGCTCTGGGCTTTCAGAGCAAGATTATTAAAACAATTCGTCCAGATTCTTTTAGGCCAGCACCAAAAGTTGATTCGTCAGTAATCCGTCTTGTTCCTCGAAATTCAGGACTCACTCATGAAGAAGAAAAACTGTTTCTAAAGTGGAGTCATCTTCTGTTTCAGCAGCGAAGAAAAACTTTACTTAATGGAATCCGCAGTCATTTCCCGGAATGGTATCAAAACTGCGAAGATTTACTTAGCGAAAAGTTTGCTCTCCGCCGCCCAGAATCATTAGCTTTTACAGAGTGGTTGAATCTTTTTGAAGATTATTTGCAAAATGAAAAAATGAATCCTGCTAAGGCATTAAGAAATAACAATAAAAAGATAATTAATTAAGGTATTTCGGTGTTTAAACTCTTTGCGAAGATCAGCCTTTTTTCTACATTATTCAGCCTGCCGTTCGCTGGAATTTCAGTTGGTGTTGAGTCGTCAATACAATCTCTTGACTTTTCCGGAAGCGGACCCTTATTTCTTTCAGATAATCAAATTCAGGAAGATTTACATCAAGCAGAACGCTTACTGCAAGACAATTATGTCCGCTATCCACTTCTAGAGAAGGCCGGAGTAAGTTGGCAATCAGCCTTTAAAAAATTAGCAGATCAAATGTTAACAAAGACTAATCCCACTCTGACACATCATTTTCAAAAGCAGTTGATAAAAGCTTTGGAGTTTACAGAAGATTCTAATTTACAGGCAGATCTATTTTTAAATAAACGACATTACGTTCAACGGATTGAACCAAAAGTAGCATTTTACTCAGGAATCCGCATGGCACAGCAACAGGAGCGCTTTCGTGTCTTGCCCTCTCTGAAGCAGCCGAAAAATATTGTCAATCACTGGTTCATCGACTGCAAGACAACACAAGAGGTGTTCTTCCCCGTTTTGCCGGAGAGGCAGTCTGAATTGCTTTTCATGTTGGGGCAACAGGCCAATCATCAACTTCAATCCCTAGATTGTACATTCGAAAATGATTCTGCAGTAAAACAGCAAATCCTCCTTCCACTGATTATGTCTGAGGCCGAACTGAATCGACCTGAAATGCCCGTATATGAATACAAGGTAGGGAGGACACCTTACGTTCGCTGGTACAGGGATGGTAAACCTGAAGAGATCGCAGTAAAGCAGTTCCAGAAACTTGCCAGAAAATTACAAACAACCCGCACACTGATCATCGATGTACGGGGTAATAGGAATGGAAGTTTTGCGTTTATTGAAAAGTGGCTCAAGGAATTTACAAGCAATCATTGGAAAAACGTGATTGTACGGGAACGGCAAACACTCCCTGTCTTAAAGGGCCTGCTGAACAGAGTACAATGGAATCTGCATCATTCCACACCACGTTTACTGATAGGACAACATCAACTGGAACAAAAACGTATGCAGTTGCAGGCACTTATTAATCATTTCAGGGACAAAGGTATTGATGAAAAATGGGTAGAAACAAAATTCATTTTCAATGGACAAAACAACGCACCAAAGTGGAACACACGTCTGATCGTTATAGCCAACCAGCACTGTGGAAACGGTTGCCAGTTCTTGGCAGCCTTGACCAGACAAATCCCCAATGGAATTCTTATTGGCACAAATACAGGACCTTTTCCCAAAAACATTTCCGGACCAATTTATCAACTGAAGCATTCCAGCATCATGCTTTCATTCAGCCATCGGATGCATCTGGATCATCGGGGAAAGCCAGTTTCACCCTCCGGATATCTTCCGGACTACTGGTTGTTTCCGCCAATGGGATTAACGGATATCCTGCGCTTTGCCAGCAAATCTAACTAGAACTCACAACATTTATTACAATTCAACAACTTGATATTCTCCGCACTTTAAGTCAATATCAACCGGTGTTTTGCACATAAAGCTGTTTTTTGAGAAATACCAACAATATGCATCAACAATTTTAAACTACTGATGATTCAACTTTTGACTAATTCGATACGTATTCCAATTATAGTTTTTTTGTTCATCCTCAATACTTCATTTCACGGAACACTTGTCAGTTTGTGCGCTCCGGTCAAATTCGTAATTCCTCTCTCTGGATGGCGTCACCTTTGGGGCAAAATTTCTTACTGGATTTCCGGAGGTTTTATCATCACAAATAATTTCCTTTTGAAAATATTTTTTCATATAGAGTGGGACGTTAAAGGATTGGACAATTTGAATCCGGATGGAACATATTTGGTGATCAGCAATCATCTTTCACTGCTCGACATTCCGGTGGCACAAGGACTATTTTTAAGACGAATTCCTTTTTTGCTCTTCTATATCAAACAGGAGCTGCTTTGGATCCCATTCCTTGGACAAGCACTCTGGGCTCTGGAATATCCAACCATGAAACGTTATTCCAGAGAAACTTTAAAAATTCGCCCTGAATTGCGAGGTAAAGATTTAGAAACCGCAAAGATTTCCTGCGAAAAATTACTGGGACATCCGGTAACTATTTTGAATTATGCAGAAGGAACACGCTTCACGCCCGAAAAACAGACCAAAACCAAATCACCTTACATAAATTTACTCAAACCACGTGCAGGAGGAATTCACACAGTTTTGAGCAGTTTAGGCGACGAAATGACATGCATCCTCAATGTCACACTGGTCTATCCAGGCCATTCTTCGCCAAATTTTTCCGATTTAATGTATGGAAGGGTTAGCAGAATTGTGGTGCGCATCGAAACCCTGAAGCTTGGAGAAGGTGTGGTACCATCGGTGGAAGAGATTCGGGGCAAAGGAGGGTCTTTAGCGGTAAAGAACTGCCTGAACGAGCTGTGGTGTGTCAAAGATAAATTCATCAGCAAAATCCATAGTGAATCACAAGTGAATACAGAAACAAATCAGCCCACTAATGAACCATCTTCCACAGAATCCGTTGGTTCCAGCAGCACTACACCTTTTTCTTCAGAATAAGCCCCAAGTACCAGCACCTCTGAATTAACACCGGCTACACGTTTGACAGGGAAATTTACCACAGCCGAAATTTGCATTCCCGTTAAATTACCTGACAGGTAGTTTTTTGTAATTTGCGCGGAGCTAGTTTTAATCCCTAGTGGACCAAAATCGATCTTCAGAATGTAGGCAGGATTCCTGGCCTTGGTGTTAAGTGTTGCCTCCAGAATAGTTCCTGTTCGAATTTGAATCCGTAAAAAATCTTCAAAATTGATTTCTTCCAAAATATACCTCTTTAGGGAGAAAGTTTTAGTTGTTGTTATTGGAGTTTATTTTCCCAGATGATTTCCCTTAACAGTGCCTGCAATGGATGCAGTGGACGAAAACCTTCGAAGCGCTTTACCTGGCTGCGGCAGGAAAAACCGGTGGCCAAAATATTTTGCCGCAAAAATTGATCAGCAGGGATCTTATTTTTCCAGCTTAAATTGTAAATTCCACGGGATTCTTCGAAATGTTCTGTTTCGTGTCCGTAAGTTCCAGCCATGCCGCAACAGCCCACAGGAATCAACTGTAAAGACAAACCAAATACCTTAAAAACCTCCTGCCATTGCTCTTGTGAAAGCTGAACTTGGGTTTTTTCGGTGCAGTGCCCCAACAATTGATACTCCGGCAAATTTGACTTTGCTGAAACTGCAAATTCACGAAATTTTTCGGAACTCTTCACTAACAATTCCTGCGGCAGCAAAACCTCAAAGGGCAGCTCATTTTCCCCAAGAATTTTTAAATATTCATCACGATAAGTCAACACTACACTAGGGTCGAGTCCAACCATAGGAATTCCGGAACGTGCAACATGAATCAGCCATTTTGTGTTTTTCTCTGCAACTTTCTGAAATTTATCCAGGAAGCCTTTTACATGCAAAGGTTTGCCGTTAGGATGAAACGGTGCAACATAAACCGTATAACCCAAGTGACACAGCAACTCATAAAATTCCAGCACAAGCTGCGATTCGTAAAACGAGGTGAAGGCATCCTGCAGCAGAATCACACTCTGTTCTAATTCTTCCGGAGTACGTAAAATCAAGCCATCCAAATCAAATGCTGGTGCAGCAGAATTCAGCAGACGCCGCCTGACAGGTTCCGGACTGTATTCCGGTAAATCTCTTAAACCAATTTGCTCTTTCAGTAACATACTGCTTAGAGGCCAACTGAAAAAAACGTTTGCAACTGACGGCATTTGCGAAAATAAACGACCGAATGATTCCGTAGAGCCTACCAAATAATCTTTGAGGGGACGCAAATAACGGGAATGATAAAGGTCAAGAAATTTTGAACGCAATTCTGGAACATCAACATGCACAGGACATTGAGTCGCACATGCTTTGCAAACTAAACATCCAGCCATTGACTCATAAACTTCGTGTGAAAAATCGTACTCACCATGTTTTTTGCGCCATGACTTTTGAACTTTGTTAAGCAAATTATACAGAAACCCCCGCGGTTTGTTTGCCGAAGCTGATACTCCCTGATTCAAAGAAAGTATCCGGAGCCACTCACGCATCAGTCCTGCTCTTCCTTGCGGAGAATGAACACGATCACGAGTAATTCTTGAAGAAGGACACATCACATGATCTGGAGAAAAATCGAAACAAGCTCCGTTGCCGTTGCAGTTGATCGCTGATTCATATTCCTTCAGCAATTCTGGAGTAATTTGCCGGTCTTTGTGTCCGCGGAGCGGACCTTCCAGCCGAACTACCTGGTCACTGAGAGAAAGCGGGGTGACTATTTTTCCGGGATTGAGCCGATTATTTGGATCGAATGCTTCTTTAATGCGGCGCAAATCTTGATGCAATTCTTCACCAAAAAATTCTGCTGTGTATTCACTGCGAAAACCGCGTCCGTGTTCGCTCCACATTACGCCCTCATATTTTTTCACTAGTTCAACTACTTTATCAGAAAGTTCCCTGATCCAGCTTTCTTCTTCCGGATTCTTCAAATCCAAAGCCGGACGCACGTGCAAACAGCCAACGTCAACGTGACCGAACATCGCGTACTCCAAACCAAATGATTCAAGTAATTTGCGAAATTCACTGATATAACTAGCTAAATTTTTCGGAGGAACTGCCGTGTCTTCCACAAACGGAAGAGGTTTCTTCTCACCTTTGGTATTGCCTAAAAGCCCAACACCTTTTTTGCGCAAATTCCATAAATCACTAATTTCCTGCGAATCTGAAGTCCGGTAATAACCCGTTGCTTCTCCGGAATCATATTTCTTTGCGTCAATAATTTTGCAAAGTGCTGCAACCTGTTTTTCCAGATTACTTTTGTTGCTGCCACAAAATTCGACTAGGTTAATCGTCCGGGTTGGGTGATTTTTGCTTTCTGGTTTTCCAGTTTCGTCTGCAATGAAATTTTTGATTTTCAGATATATCTCATCTTCTTTTGCCAGGCTGAGTATTTTTTCGTCAATCGTTTCAATCGCTGATGGATCAGACTCAACCAGGACTTCTGCATTACGAAGAGCATCATCAAAAGCCTCGTATTTGACAACAAGCAAACGTTTGTGTTTCGGAAGCTGAGTCAAGCGGAGCTTAGCCTCGCTGACAACTGCTAATGTTCCTTCTGAACCGGACAGCAAATAGTTAAGATTAAAGTTTTTTGCTGAATTTTCGTAAACTTTCGCCAGATTATATCCTGTCATAAAGCGACTCATTTTCGGAAATACTTCTTGAATGAGCTCCGCTTTATCAGAAACCACTTGGTCAACAACTTTAAAAACATTTCCTGAAATTCCAGATTTTTGCTTATATTCTGCCAGTGTTTCCGAATCGAGTGGAATGGATTGTAAAACTTCTCCGCTGGAGAGAATACAGGTCAACTCTATAATATGGTCGCTGGTACGCCCGTAAATACGAGAGCCTTTACCACAAGCATCGGTGTTGACCATGCCACCCAATGTGGCTCTATTGCTCGTTGATAAATCAGGAGCAAAAAATACTTTGTGTGGAGCAAGGTGTTCGTTGAGCTGGTCCAGTACAACACCGGGCTCAACACGAACCCAGCCATCCTTGAAATTCGTCTCGAGTATACGGTTCATGAATCGTGAACAATCGAGAACGACGCCTTCTGTAAGAGACTGTCCATTTGTGCCAGTACCTCCACCGCGTGGAGTGATTTTGATACTTTGACGAAATTGCTGTTGTTCTGTAATTTTCAGCACAGTCTGAATGTCTTCCGCATTTTTTGGATAAACAACTGCTTGCGGTAAAACCTGATATATACTGTTGTCTGTTGCGGTAACAAGACGTGTTCCGAAATCATGCTTTATATCTCCGGAAAACGTACTTTCCCGCAACTCTGAAAGAAAATTATGTACAAATTGAGGTCTGCTTTCAGAAAGACTGATGCGGGGAATCATAGTGTATTAAAATTTAAGAAGATTTTCTGGAGTTAATCTTTGAATTCCGGAGATCGGCTTTCCATCATGGCCATTACCGATTCCTCCAGATCAGCTGAAAGCAGCATGGCAGAGTTCCAGGTAGCCACATAATCTAGTCCGTCTGCAACAGAATGATCACGGGCATGCAGCAGCATTTCCTTCACGCCGCGCAAAGCTAAAGGGGGTTTGCCTGCAATTCGCTCTGCAATTTTCTGGACTTCAGAAATCATTGTTTTCTGGTCATCATAACAGCGGTTGACCAAACCTAATTCAAGGGCTTCTTTGCCGGAAAACTTTCGTGCAGTGTAGGCCAGTTCACGGACAATACCCTGTGGAATCAGGTGAGGCAGACGTTGCAAAGTGCCAACATCGGCTGTAAGTCCAAGATCTATTTCTTTGATTTGGAAGACTGCGTTGCATGTAGAATAACGCATATCACAAGCACTGATCAAATCGACACCACCACCAATGCATCCACCATGAATAGCGGCCAGAACTGGCTTACGGCACTGCTCAATTTGAGTAAAAGCTGCTTGCAACTTTAATATTTTTTGGCGTAAAAAATCACGCTTTCGTCCTTCACAGTCATATTTCTCAACTTCCTGCCCCATAGTCTGTAAAAAACCGAGATCAATTCCGGAAGTAAAATGATTTCCGGTACCACTCAAGATGCAAACCCGTACCGCTTCGTTTTCACTTAATTCATTAAAACTGTTGCCGAGTGCCATCCATAATTCTTCATCCAGTGCGTTTGCCTTTCCCGGACGGTTTAGCTTAATTTCCGCAACTGACGCATCTATTTTAATTAACAGTGAGTCTGTCATATTAGATCATTGAATATTGAGTTAATGGCTGAAGCGGACCGGAATCAAATTCCAGCTGTTTGAGAAATTCTTTTGCTTGTTTCAATTCCAGCTCTGCTTCATCATGAATCTGATTTGAAACTTCATATTTTTTGAACAGAATATTGAGTTCTTCAAAAAATTCTTGAGCATCAAATTCATTCTGCAATTTTTCCGAAATTTCTCTTTGTTTTTCCTCCGGCAAGCATTCGTGGAGCAAAAAGCAGAGCGGGAACCACAGTTCATGTTCTTTCAATTTTTGCAGAAATAGTTTTTTGTTTCCAACTGCCTCCAAATCAGTTTTCAACTGAGCTGCCATTCCCACATGCACACCAAAGGAAAACAACGTTGAAGCCGTCACTTCCGATGAATTTCCCCAGTAAGCCGCACTTTGCGCACCAGCACCGAACAAGACTGCAATTTTGTCACGTGTAACGCTGCGCCAGTGTTTTGGGGTTGCAGTAAGAGACGGTTCTGAAACTTCAAGAACCTGTCCGCGTGCAATATTTTGTGTGGCCAATGAAACACATTCCAGCACATCCAAATTTCCTACCCGCGTCAAAATTTGAAAAGAGATGGAAAGCAGATAATCACCCAATAAAACACTGGTTTCACTGCCCCATAATTTTTGAACATGCTGCAGACGGCGTCTGGCTTTTTCTGGTTCTTTTATGTGTCGGTGCAACGCAGCTGCAGCATGCAAATATTCTATGGTACTGCCGATATCTATGATGGCTTCATCCGGATTATTGAAGAGATTTGCGCTCTGCAGTAGAACCAGTGTACGCGTTTGATTGTTGTGTGGAGCTACCATGTGGTGTACAATATCTACCAAAAAAGGAAGGGACACACCCAAATTTTTTTTCACGGCATTTTGAACCAGCCGTACATTATTATCACTGTCCAACAAATTATTTTTGCAGAGAACTTGTTTCATTATTTACTGGTTTCTAATCTCTTTCTGCAAGTTTTAGCACACGTAATGACAGCATGATTAACACTTACATCGGTTGGTTCAATCGTAATAGTTCCACAATCAAAGACATCAGAGCCAAAACGAATCCAACGATGGGCCAAATTGTGATCCAACGGGATTGTACAGCCTGCAGCTGACGAAACAGCAACAATGCCGCAAAGACACACCAGGCACTGATTGATGAGCCAAAACGCAAATTGGCTAAAAGTGAATGATCGTTTGAATTAATTAGGATTCCTAGCATGATACCAATGCTCAATGCCAAAAAACCCCAAATGGTTCCCTGCCAACTGAGACGATCCAGAGTACCAAGTGCAGGAAAGTGGATCATAATTGATGTCATCAGTTTCGTTTTAAGATGGTGCTCCTGATAAATGAAAATAATGCTGGCCACACACGCAACTCCCAACATCACATATCCTGCCAAAAGAATGATGATATGTGATCCAAGCAAAACATGATAAAGCCAGGTTTGCTCTGAAACTACCTCTCCAGCCAGCACTTGCCTCTGGGAAATAATGAGTGACAAACCCAGCAGCAGGATTGCAAATAAACGGACGAATGAAGTATTTACCAGACTGAGCAGACGCTCTGGGGAAGCCTGTACTCCAACCATACTGCCCCATGCTACTACGCTAAGGATATCACTCACAAAAGTTGAAGGCCAGATTGCTTTCGACCATAACAATCCCAGTAAAGTTGCCGTATGAACTAACCAGGCAACACGCATTCCTGTGACATCTGTCCATGCCTGCAACCTGTGGTCCGAATGTTCTTTGAAGGGTGAAGCAAAAAGTCCGGAAATCCAACTGATAATGTAGAGCAACAAAGCTACCCATGT
This sequence comes from SAR324 cluster bacterium, assembly GCA_022448485.1. Lineage (GTDB taxonomy): Bacteria > SAR324 > SAR324 > SAR324 > NAC60-12 > Arctic96AD-7. The sequence goes on along the minus strand of JAKUUI010000004.1, from coordinate 37,093 downwards.
TCCTGCAATCAGCATATCGTTTTTTTAGTATAATTGACGCAACTTTGGTTGAATGAGAAATTAGCTGAACTGATATCTCATACATGAAACCAATGCTTTCCTGACATTTTATCTGCAAAATTGAACACAGAATCAGTGCAAAAGGAATTCTTAACTTTGAATATGTTACAGAGAAATACCGCTTAAAGTGTATCCCTGTTACTGTCTCCAGTCAATCTGATTTTTTGAAGATCAAGGGCAGGAAAGTTTACCAGAATATTGTTTTCCGGAAAGCACCGCTAATTTTTTACTGACAGGCAGCGTAACAAGGACATCCAGTTTTGAATCGTTGTCGACGTCTGAAATGACAAATGCTGCTGGTGAAGCACCGTCTTTCGATAAGGTTGCAGCAAAGGATGTCGGTGAGGCATAGCCAGTGCTGGAAGTGGCATCGCTGAGTGTCAACGAAAAATCTCCGGTAAGGAGAGAGGCTCCTGAAGTAGTGACAAGAAAATTGTGTCCAACCACAAAATCCATTTTATTGTCGTTATCAAAATCTGCCGCAGCCAGTGTTCCCGGACCTCGTCCTGAACTAATTGTGACAGGTATATCAAAATCTCCAGTACCTTTCCCATAAATCAGAGAAAGAGTACTGTCTCCAGAATTGCTCACTGCCAGATCTTGTTTTCCATCGCAGTTCCAGTCACCGGAAATCATGCTGACTGGTAAGCTGCCTACTGTGTATGTGGTGCTTTGTTTGCTGAAAGATCCTGTTCCACCGTTGAGCCAAACTTGAACCAAGGTACTGTCTCTTAATAAAACCGCCAAATCAGAATCCGTGTCACCGTCCCAATCTCCGCTTGCAATCTTTATTGGATGCTCGCTAACAGATAGCGTTTGGGAAACAGAAAAAACTCCGCTGCTGTTTTGAAGAATGGAAACACTGCTGTTATCACGATTTACAACTGCCAAATCGGTTTGATTGTCGCTGTTCCAGTCTCCAGAAACAAGATTGAGCGGCATATCGCCTACAGTGACGCTTCCGTTATCACTAAAATTTGCAGTGCCATCGTTGTGTAATAACTTTATTTTGTCTTGATCGGTATGCGTAACCACCAAATCGGTCTGATCATCTCCGTTGAAATCTGCGGAAACAATATCCTGTCGCCATTCTGCAGTTGCAGGTGTAATGGTGCTGGATGTAAAAGGAAAGCGGCTGCTGGATGAAGAGTTATTTTGAAAGAGGGTTAGGGTTCCGTCTTCAGTATCGGAAATCCCATTTTGCTTCCGAGAACTGGCTACAACAAAATCTGTTTTATTGTCTCCATTGAAATCACCAGATACAATTCCAAGTGGGTTTTCGCCCGCATCAAATTCCAACGGTGCTTCAAAAACGGTCCCGGTAACAACTGAAGGACCTGCGCTGTTTTGTCCCGGTAAGTCGGAAGAGCTGCATCCAGCAAAAAAGATTGTTACAAAACTTACCAGCAGAAATAAAAGAATGGACCAAAATTGAATTTTAGGTAAGGGGTTACTTTTCATTAATCAAGCCTTTAAAAAAAAGACCATATTTATCATTATGATAATCTTGAATCAAACCAAAATATTTATTCCAGGGTGGAACTGGTGTCCTTTCTCTGCTTTGGTAATAAAGCACAGTGTTGGTTACCTTCCAACGTTCTTCAAGGAACGCTTTTAATGGAGAAGTTTCAGTAAGGCCTTCAAAAACAATGACAGGAGATCGTGCACCATGTGCATATTCTTGAAAATGCTCTATGATATTATCTCCGTTACCTGCCAGCAACTGCTCTTCTAGGTAAGCTGTCGCTTGAAAGTCAATCTTGATCCAATCTGCCAGATCCAACAATTTATGATGGACATGAACATCCATTTTGTTAGTATCATCAAGAGCTAAGCGAATACCCAAGTCTTCTGCAAGCGAACGAATGGTTGCTAAGTAATCTTCGGTTACTTCTTCGTTGATTTCAAAAAAAAACATCTGCTGATATTCCGGAAACAACTCCAGTAATATTTTTAGAGTACGCGGATAATTCAAATAATTTGCATCAACATTTTGGGAGAATGTCAGCGAAGGCATGGCTTCATGATCATGTTCCATGTGTTGACGAAGGAGACGTACTGTAAGAAAAGTAGCAATCAGCGAAGCAAAACGAACAAGAACGGAGGGAATACCTAGCTCCTGCGATCGCTCTACTATTTCACCAAAGCTATTTCCATCTCTGTCGATTGCCAACAACTCAAAGCCTCGCGTAGTTATCTGCAAAGTTCGTGGTGCAAGGGTGTCAATTGATTCCGCTTTTACCGTAATCCATTTCAGATAATTCCTAGCTCGATCTGTGAGATCATCCCACTCACGCTCAGTCACCACACCCAAAACTTTCTCAATAATTTCAGGAAAACACGGTGTGGGCAGGCATCCCGGTGCAGCAACGACAGTTTGCCCGGTCAAAATTAATTCATCCGTCAGACCAGTCACGTATTGTTGCAGTTCTTCTACGTTTTGCATCAGTGTCGTTTTTTCTGGAATACTTGTGTCTGAAGATAAAACAAACGTTTTTCTAATTGAATCAAAATTCTAAGTATATTTAAGACCCTGATATTCTTTGAAGAACATGATAATTGACGTTTAAACTCAGTAAATCTGCAGTTAGAACGGCTTTCCTTCAACCACCTGCTCTGATGCCTAATTACCTGAACCCAAAGCCAAATTGGCAAATTTTGTGTATTGTCCTATAAAAGCCAGACGTCTCATTCCAATTTCACCGTTTCGATGTTTTGCAATACTAATTTCCGCAATTCCCTTGTCATCAGTATCTTCATTGTAAACCTCATCACGATAAATAAAGAAAATCACGTCTGCATCCTGTTCTAATGCTCCTGATTCTCTTAAATCTGACATCATTGGACGTTTTTCAGTACGTCTTTCCAAGCCTCGGTTCAGTTGTGAAAGGACAACCATTGGCAGAGAAAACTCTTTGGCAATAGCTTTTAATGATCGTGAAATTTCTGACATTTCCTGCTCACGTGATGGGTTCCTCAAGTTACTTTGCATCAGCTGCACATAATCAACAACAACAAGGCCAAGCGCAGGAAATTCCTTTTTTGCCTGCCTAATAACCTTTCTGATATAGTTTGGACTAATTGCAGACCTGTCATCAATTAGCAGTGGTGCTTCCATCATGTGGGTTGTGCCTTCCATCAGTTTGTCCCAATCATCCTGTTCCAGGTTTCCAACCAGCAATTTTCTGTTATTTACTTTTGCTTCACTGCAAATCAAGCGCATGGCAATGTGTTCTTTGGGCATTTCCAAGCTGAAAAAAAGTACTGGAATTTGAGCATGTCCTGAAGCATAAAGTGCCATATTAATGGCAAGTGCTGTTTTTCCCATTGAAGGGCGAGCCGCAATAATAATTAAATCACCCTTTTGCAAGCCACGTGTCAAATCATCCAACTCAGTAAAACCAGTTGGTACTCCAGTCACATTTTCCGGAGATTCAGAAACCTTCTCCAACTCTTCGAAATTGATTGCAAGAACTTCTTTGAGATGAGAATAACTTTTCAGACGGGTACGAGCATCGATGGACTGCAAACGGTCGGTGGCCTCTGCAATGAATTCCGAAATATTTTCTGCATTTTCCTCTTGTCCACGCTTTGCAACTTCATGAGCGGTGAGGATAATGTCACGCAACTGCCCCTTTTCTCGTACAATGTGAGCATAAAACTCAGCATTTTCGGCAACAGGTGTTTTCTGTGAAAGCTCATTCAAATAATCTACACCGCCTGTTTGTTCAAGTTGCTGTTTTGATTCCAACTGACTCAGCAAGGTAAGTTCGTCAATAGGAACAGGTGGCTCCTGCGCAGCCATTTCCTGCATGGCTGCAAAAATATGCTGATTGGCGGGAGAGAAAAAATCGTCTGTGTTAAGGATATCCAGTATTTGCAGAAGGATTGAGTTCTGAATGATTATTGCACCCAGCACAGCTTGTTCAGCCATTCTGTCGTGAGGGAGTAATTCCTCAAGGCCAACAGCTTGCGGACGTACTTTTTTTGTACGCTCAAAAACCCTGGGTTTTTTGGATTTGTTTTCTGAAGACAGCATTGAAACTCCGGGTATGGAGACGGCAATCAAGTATCTGGAGGTAGTAAGAGAGACTCAGGACTCATCTGAAAATAGTAAAATACAAAAAGCAGGAATGTTCTCCTGTTCCTTGAGACTTACAGCTGAAATCTTTAAACCTGCTCATTTTCTTCAAGTTTTTCGAGTTCTTCGTTGTCTATCTTTGTTTCTTCTTCACTTTTCTCTGTCGGTTCATCGACTGCTGCTGTTTTAACAGCAGTTTTGTCAGAATCTCCAATTACCTTAATTTGCATAGTCACCGAAACCTCAGAATGAACCCGAATAGTAAATTCATGGTTGCCAACATTTCGAATAGGCGAACTCAATTGGATAGCTCTGCGTTCAAAATCAAATTCTTTTTCTTTTAACAGATCCCTCAGATCCCGGTTGGTAACTGAACCAAACAACTTGCCGCCTGGTCCAGCTTTACGGGTGACTTCTAGATTAACGGTATTGAGTTTTTCTGCCTCTTCGTGTGCTACCGCGATTTTTCCTGAACGCAACTTTTCTATATGTTGAAGACGGTGCCGCAACTCTTTAGAGACTTTGCCTGTAGCCAAAAGTGCGATTCCCTGCGGGAGCAGGTAATTGCGTCCGTAGCCGGGTTTTACATCTATTGTGTCACCCAATGAACCTAAACTGGGTACATCTTCAGTTAATATCAACTTCACGGTATTTCCTTTTGTTCTTAGTAATTAGTTTTGTAAATTTCCAGGATAATTTCACCCACAATTTATTAAGATGTTCAAGAAATAGTTTACTCAGAAAATCTTCGAACTACATTTACTTGTTGAGGCACGTACCCCTTCATTGGTGAAAGCAGTGCCAGATTGCGAGCACGTTGAATGGCAGTTTTTAATTTTCTCTGATTTGCTGCACAAACTCCTGAAATACGACTTGGGATAATTTTTCCACCTTCAGTCACATAATTTTTGAGCATTTCAACATCTTTGTAATCGATACGATTAATGCCAGCTTCCTTGAATGGGCAGACTTTGAGCTTACTACGCAGCAAAATACTTGTAGGAATACGTTTACGGCGTAAATGTGATCTTTTTCGTTTTTTTAACATAAATTATTTATCATAAGAGTTAGGTGTAACACCATTATTTGCTGAAAGGCACAGTATTTCAAGCCTCTGCTGTTTCAGTTTTCTCGTCTTCGACTTTGGGTTTTTCCTTTTTAACTTCTGTTTCAGTTTCAACTTTTTTTGGATCATCAGCCACAGACTTTTTCCTATCAGTTTTTGCCTCTGCTTCTTTTACCGGCTCTTTTTCAACATCAGCAGAGACTTCTGGAACTTTCTCTTTTTCGCTAGTTTCCTCTTTAGGTGGTATTAAGCTTTGTAAAAATGCTGCTTCTGCATCAAGGTCATCTGTCTTCATTATTTGATGACGCAAAACATCATCTGAATAACCAAATTGTCGCTGTAACTCGTTTACTGTTTCTCCTGTACCAGTGAAGTACCAGGCGTGATAAACACCAAAATCATTTCCTGAAATTTCGTAAGCCAGACGGCGGCGTCCCCAGACATATTCATGAATAAGTTTTCCACCTGATTTGGTAAAACTTTTCTTAATTTTCTTCAACACAGATTCAATCTCTTTATCACTGAGAGACGGATCTGTAATGAACACTAGTTCATATCCTGTCATTTATCTTCCTTTCGGATTATTGAATAATGTCAATAAGTTCACCTAAGTTAACAAGGAATCTGCAAAGGTTCGTATATAAGCATCGTAGCATTTACACAATAAAAGATGCTATACGTTAAAGCGAAAGTGCATGATATCTCCATCCTGCACCACATAATCCCGCCCTTCAAGACGCCAGCGTCCGGCTTCCTTGATAGATGACTGAGAACCCAACTGGTCTATGTCATCAAAATGAAAGACTTCGGCGCGGATAAAGCCTTTCTCAAAATCTGTATGAATTTTCCCTGCAGCTTCCGGGGCAGTAGATCCTTTTCGGATCTCCCAGGCACGTACTTCCTGTTTTCCCGCAGTGAAATATGTGATCTGTTCCAGCATCCGGTATCCAGAATGCGTTAGCCGATCAAGTCCTGAACTGTCAATACCCAGCTCTTCCATGAAAAGCTGCGATTCAACATCTTCCATCTCTGATAGTTCGGATTCAACCTGCGCACAAATCGGAATAACTTCTACACCCACTTCATTGGCTAATTCCCGCAGCTGTTGTTCATGAACTTCCGGATTCTTGAGTCCATCCTCTGAGATGTTTGCAATATATATATATGGTTTCAGAGTCAACAAACTTAATTCAGAGATCCGCTCCTTATCTTCTGTACTCAAAGCTAACTTACTTGCAATGAGGCCATCACTCAAATGATCGCGCAGTCGTTCAAAAACCATCAATTTTGCTGCTAGAGCACGGTCACTTTTTATCTGGCGGGTAAGACGTTCTATCTTACGTTCCGTCTGCTCCAAATCAGACAATATTAACTCTGTCTGAATGACCTGGACATCACCAACCGGATCAATCTTACCATCGACATGTACCACGTTTTCATCTTCAAAACACCGTACCACATGTGCCACCGCATGAACCTGCCGAATGTGGCTCAGAAACTGGTTCCCCAAACCTTCACCCTGACTGGCACCTTTTACAAGTCCTGCAATATCCACTATCCGCAATGTGGCAGGAACAACACGATCCGGACTGACCAGTTCAGTTAAACGGGCCATTCGCGGATCCCGCAGTTGAACGATTCCAATGTTTGGATCAATAGTACAAAACGGATAGTTTGCTGCTTCTGCTTGTACTTTGGTCAAAGCACGAAAGAGTGTGGATTTCCCAACATTTGGCAAACCGACAATTCCAACTTCTAATGCCATTTGCTTCCGGAATCTTTATGCGTTTTGTTCAATATTTTTTCAAAGACTTATGCCAATTCCGGAGCAGAAAAAGAAGTATTCTCAAACTGCGACGTCACCAAAAACCGGATCAACTCAGACAACACAAAATCAATAGCACTTCGAGCAAGTTTTTCTTCAGTTTTTGACCAACGACTCAATACATGCCCTACAACATCCTGTTTCTTGGTAGGTCGACCAACACCAAATCTAATTCTGCGAAACTGCCTGTTGCCCAATGAGTCAATAATAGAGCGGAGTCCATTGTGTCCGCCATGTCCTCCACCGTCTCGAAAACGAGCCCGGCCCGGCGTTAAATCCAAATCATCAGAGATGACAACAATGTTCTCTACAGGAATTTTGTAAAAACCAGCGCATTCCGCGACAGCCCGCCCGCATCTGTTCATGTAGGTCTGAGGCTTGATCAGAATGCAAGCCTCTCCCTCAACCGATGTTCGACACAACTGGCTTTGAAACTTTTGCTGAAATCCAGATATCCCCAGCTTGTCCATGAGTAAATCTACAACCTGAAACCCAACATTGTGAAGCGTACCTTCATACTCCCTGCCCGGATTTCCCAAACCGGCCACCAGTTTCATGCCCGCCCTTTCCTGTTTCAGAACTTGCTAATGTTTACTCTTCCTCTATTTTTTCCTTTTCATCAGCAGAATCTTCTCTCTCGCTTTCGCCTTCGCCTTCTTCTCCTTCTTCAACTGCTACAATCTCTTCTTCTTCTTCTTCTTCTTTTGCACGTCCAACAATTGAAATAACTGCATAATTCTCATCAGTACTAAGAGAAACTTTCGCCGGCAACTCAACTTCCTGAATTCTAAGCGAATCACCTATCTCCAAAGCAGAGGAATTTACTTCTATGAAAGACGGAATGTCTGAGGGAAGACAGCTAACAGGGATCTCCCTGACAACCATCTGCAGTACACCCCCGTTTTTTACTCCCGGCGATTCACCAATCACATGTACTGGAATCCTGAAAGTTTGCGGTTTAGCTTCAGGTAGTTCCCAAAAGTCAAGATGAGTAATTTTGTGTTTGTAAGGATGCTTCTGAATTTCCCGCAACAAAACCTGCGCTGTCCTGCTCTCTCCACTTGCAGAGTCTGTAATAGTAATTGGTACAATTTCGTGCATACCAGTCATTTTTTCGAGAAAGTGGCAGGTAGCCTCTTCTACCATCTCCAGCATAATGTTTCCACGAGGACCGTAGAGAACTGCAGGGATATTTCCTGATTGTCGCAATTTATGATTGGCCGATTTCCCTTTTTTGCTGCGAATACTCGCTGCTAATTGATTTTGTGACATGTCTCTATCATCCATCAAGAGGATGGGTTAATAAAAAAAGTTTAATGCTGATGCTAACCTGAATTCACTAATCAGTCAACGCAATTCTTCAATGAAATGCCGACAGTCAGATTTTCAGACTGGGTAAAAAAGTAATTTAACATCTGGCTAATTTAGAGGGTTTATTCTTCTTCGAGTATATTTGTTATTTATATTACAGCTGAAAGGTAAAGAATATGCCTAATTTCTGTGAACATAAGAGTCAAACCACTTGCACTCAGTAGGGCTTTATTCTTGAATTTTGTGCTGCAAAGCTCTACCTTAACTATGAGTTATTCTATAATTTTAACACCATATAAAATCAGGCACAACTAAAACAAATCTGCAGACACAGCTGATAATGAGCATCTTTCACAAAATTTTTTCTTATCTCGGAATCGGGCTGGCTGTCTTCATGCTAGCCCGACTCGGAATATTTGCTGTTCACCATGAGAACTTTAGTTCACTGACATTTGGAGAAGTATTTCTGGGATTTTTCTACGGGATCCGTTTTGATCTGGCATCTTTGCTAGTGTTTTCAGGAATACCACTGCTGTTATTGGTACTCCCTTTTCGCTGGGCTAGTTCAAATTGGTGGCACGGATCACTTTCCCTGCTGGTCTTTTTTTTATTGGTGATAGAAAGCACGTTGCTGGTAGGAGATCTTGTATATTTCGGCTATGTAAAACGTCATCTAACAAACGAGTTACTTTTTTTAGCAAAAGATATTAATTATTTATTTAATGAAATAGCAGCAAACTCCGGATATTTTGCTGCCTGGCTGGGGCTGGTCTGTCTGGCATTATATTTCTGGGTAAGGCTTGTCCTGATAAAATTGCGGCCGGTGAGCTTTCACTGGATTAAATTTGTCCTCTTTATAGTCTTCGTTGGAATTGCAGGTCGAGGCGGAATCGGCATGAAGCCTCTGGCCATCGTCCATGCGTATTCTTCCGGAAGCACCAGTTTCGCTAACCTAGTTCTGAACGGAGTTTTTTCTGCATCTCATTCAAGCCTTTCGGCTCCAGTGGAACGTCTGCCACTTTCAAAAACAGAAATCATAAATACTTTGGATTTACCCCTTGATTTTTGGAAGAAGCCATTTCCTCTCGCGCGAAGAAATGAATCAGACTCGGGTGAATCATACAATTTAGTTGTCCTTTTTGTGGAGAGCCTGTCACCTCGTTATCTTGACAGTTTTGGCAGAAATAATTACAAAATCACACCGAATTTAGACAAAATGAGTGCAGAAGGATGGAAGTTCAACCGTTTTTATTCTCACGGCCAGCGCAGCATCGAAGGTGCTCAATCTGTCCTGACTGGACTGCCGTCTGTGCTTGGACTTCCGGCAATAAGTAATCTTTCAGCAAATTATACTAAAATAGCAACACTGGCCGAGCAGAATGGGGCTTCAACGCTTTTTGTCAACAGCGCATTGCGCGAATCATTCCTAGCCCAGGCTATTGCCGGTTCTACTGGTTTTCGTGAATATTACGGAAAAGAAGATATGCCACTGCTGCTGGATTATCTTCCTGAAGAAAAGGATAGAGACTCGGGGTGGGACTATGAAACATTGATGTTCAGTTTGGAAAAAATTAATAACTATGAAACTCCGTTTCTGGTATTCATCGGTCTCAGTACAGATCATACACCTTTCCCAAAATTTACTGCTCCATTTAATCGTTACCCGCATCATGTAACCAAAGAGGGCGGTTACCTGAATTCACTGCATTATACAGACTGGGCAATCGGCGAATTTATGTCCGAAGCGAAAAAAAAGCCTTGGTTCAAAAATACAATCTTTGTCATCACTGCAGATCATGTTCTGGCTCATTTCCAAAGTGGAGGGTTTCTAGAAAGGTTTCGGATTCCGTTGATTTTTTATGCTCCAGAATTGTTGAAGCCTACGGAAATTGAGATCGTTTCTTCTCAACTGGATTTAATGCCGACCTTTATTGAATTCATGGGATTGAAAGCTGAATTCACAGCACTTGGCACTAGTTTGCTCCAAAAAAAAGAGCCTCTAGCGCTTGTAAAGGAAGGATCTTTAGTGGGAATTATCACAGAAAAAGGTTATCTCAAACACACTTTGAGTCGCCGAATGGAGTTTGGAAGGCTGGCCGAAAATGTACCTGATTCATATTTTGACGATTTAGAAGCTCGTTTACTGGCTTGGGATCGCGTTGCTTATGATTTAACCCGAAAAAATCGCTGGGCACATTAATGCTGAGTTGTCGTTTAAAAGTCTGACTTATACCTTAACTTGAAAACAATTAGTAAAAATTGCATTAGGGCTTGCTGAAATATTATTCAATAATTTCAACAAGTAGTTATTCGATTCAGTATGTCATGGGCAAGTGTTTCTCCTGAAACCGCACAAAAAACCTGCACAACGGTTGCACAAATTCCTCATCCTGCGAATCGTCTTCACGTGGATAATAGATTTGTCGCTTTCGAATATTCTCCATTGCCATTCCGAGCGAAGTGCAACGAGGGGCCAAAATCCAGAAGGGTGGTTTATAATCTTGTCCTCAATCTGATCAGGGGTACTGGATCCTGGATCAAGTCCGGGATGAGTAAATAAATACTTTTCTGAGAGCCATACAATAGTTTACGATACGGGCAGGGAAAATTATCAAGGACAAACCGCCAATGCTCTATTGAACATGAACGGAAAAGTTACTATGAAAAGTCTATGGATCGCGGTTTTTCTATTGCCCCTTTGGCTGACAGGCGCCTGTGAGACAAAACTGCCAGTTTTTTATGTAAAGGCCAGAAATACTGAAGAGCTCAAGATACATGCTTTTGAACGTTGTGGAAGACACTACCGGGTACTCTCCTACGAGGAAGACACGGCAAGAATTGAATGTCTGGAAAAAATAATTGAAAACTAGTTAAAATAATCAGCGATTCAGAATGTCCATTAGTGTAAAATAACCTATCGGCAAAACCCAGAGAATGTTTAAAATTGCAAAAACTGTTGCTATTATATTTCCATCCATTGCTACCCCAACCTATTGATTAGATTTCTTGCAGCTTATAAAAGACTGAAAAATCAAAACTATTTTATTAAGATGCCACTAACTATGTGCTAATTTCTCTGCATAGTAAAGGGGAATAAGGATAGTAGATTATATAAATTAATGCAAATGAAAAATTGAGTTTATTCATTTGTGTAAATTCTAGGAATACGATCATTCAAGTTTGTCAAAATTTCATATGGAATCGTTTTTGCCCAATCGGACATCTCTTCAACAGTTATACGCTGATTGTCCTGCTCACCAATCAAAACTACCTCAACACCTGCTTCTAGAGAATCATTTTTGCAGTTTACCATAAATTGATCCATACAAACTTGTCCCACAATGGTCCTGCGTTCTCCACGTATCAGAACCTCACCGTGATTTGAAAGGTGCCGCCGATAACCGTCGCCGTAACCGAGTGGAATGGTGGATATTTCTACCGAATTGTTGGAAGTCCAAGTTGCACCGTAACTGACAGAAAATCCAGCCGGAACAGATTTGTGAAAAGAAACCTGGGATTTGAGCTGGAGAGCCGGACGCACATCCAGAACATGTGGACAGGATGATTCAGGATATACTCCGTAGAGTAAAATTCCCGGACGGATAAGATCCAAGTGTGAATGGGGAAAATAAAGCACACCTGCTGAATTGGCAAGGTGACGTAAAGGCATCGGTGCACCAAGCCGCTCAAAAACCGAAATTGCTGTTAAAAACCTGTCCACCTGCTCTATGGTCATTGGGTCTTTCGGATCATCTGCGCAGGCCAAATGTGAACAAACCCCTTTAATCGTTACGTGCTGTGCACGTACTGCTTCTTCAATAAAACCTGCAGAGTTTGCGGCTATGGTGCCGACCCTGCCCATTCCACTATCAATCTTGAGATGAATTATTGCCTGCTGTCCGCAGGATTTGCATATTCTTTCCGTTTCTCGCAAAACTCCAGAAGAGGAAACAAAAAATTCTAAATTCCACTCCAAGTAAGCAGGAATCTGTTTTTTCAGCACTCCTCCAAAGACAACAATCGGCAGGGTTATGCCGGACTCCCGTAAGACTATTCCTTCTTCTAGCAAAGCTACACCAAGGCAGTTCACGCCTAGTTTTTCATAGAGCTTTGCGACCCTCAGCATTCCATGACCGTATGCATTCGACTTGACAACTGCCATCAGCGGACGGTTGTTAGTGTGATTACGGATCAGCTCGAGATTATATCTTAAATTTTCCAGACTGACTTCAATAAAGGTAGGCCGCATCAAAAAAAGAGGTTTGAGGTTCAAGGCTAGAGGTTCTGGTTGATTACCTCAATCTTCTAGCCCCCCTGAGAGCTGTAAAAGATAAAAAGTGCACTGCAGAAAAGTTCAAAGTTTTCCAGTTCTGAATCATTACTGATCTTTTTCAGGGTGATTCTTAAATCATCCATGCTTCGGATTTGACGAAATGCCTCATAAAAACGAACTCGAATTTGATGCTCTACAAATAAAGGAACGAGCTCATTGATGATGACCGCAAGCCCTCCTGGTTCTTCGCCGAGGCGTTTCAGCACTTGTGTGAAGAATCCTTGCATATATGCTTGAAGTTTACGTTTGTCTTCTTTCAATTTTTCTCTAGGCAGATATTCCGATGAAACACTTTTAAGTTTACTGTCACTAACTTTTGTTTTAGCATCAGCTTCCCTTGCAGAAAATTTCAGAGAAGAACTAAGCTTTCGTTTACGATGTGCAGATATACTATGCGGAAATTCAAGTGTGTATGGTGACTTTTTTTCATATTGCTCAAAAAGACTCTGGGTTTTAATCGGGTCCAATTGAATTCGATCTGTTTCTGCAGCAAGAATGCCCACCATGAACGGATTCTTGGGATTGCTGTAAACTTCATAAGTTTCTGCACCAAAATCGTAAGGCATTGACTTAATTCCCTTTGTGTTTTTCGAATCCTGTTTCAAAATCAGCGGCTGAGGTTGAACAGCCTCAAATGAATCCTGCGAATCATCCTTTTTCTCATTCATAAACGACGGTTTCTCAACTTCATTTACCTCATTCTCCATTTATTTTCCTCAAAACAAAACTTTTTGAATCTCTCCGGCAAGATATTTGCTCTTGTCTTTTGAGAGTTATAAGAGCAGTCTTAATTAAATAACCATAGTGAACAAGAAGCACCAACTATACCACCTGACAGAAATCATGTTTCAGACTACCCTCCGTCCTCAATCTTGCATCAATTTTGCGAACAAAATAAGCATAAGCAAATGTTTCAAGACAACGGCAGTTGGATTTATTACTTTCCTGGTTTTCCCAATCAGTTCCGTCTTTGCAGACAAACCTTCCTCATGGAAACCATACATTAATTTCTTTGAAAATGGGGACTGTAAGGTGCTCATTCGCCAGCTGGAACCCATCTCTAAACCAAAAGATTGGGCAAACAACGGCATGTGGAGCCGTTCAAGAATATTGAATGCCAAATGTCAGCTGCAGCTTGGTAATTACAATGCCGCACTAAATAGTCTCAAACAAACTGCTGAATCAGAAGTGAGTGATGCTTGGATTTATCAAAAAATCCGCGTTTTACTTCAGTCTGATAAACTCCGGGAAGCAATTACCAGCATCCGCAAATTGCTTCTGCATCCGAAAATGAAATTTTACATCCGGCCGCTTCGTGAAAATTTAAAGAGTGAATTCCGCACAGATGATGAGGTTCGCTTAATTTTCCCCCTGTTGCATGAAACCAGGAAACACTACAAATTGTTCCTCACGGATTACGAAATACATGCACTCTATCTCCGTGGAGCAAAACTAAAGGGAGTAAAACTTGAACATAAATATCGTGTTTTGGGCTGGCAGTTTCCCGATGATGAAAAAACCGCCCGCCAATCACACAAAATGCTAACAGCCTCTGACTTCAAAATAATGACTCCGGCAGAAGTCCACAAACGTGTCCGGATCCTGTCCGGACTAGGTCTTAACAAATACCTGATAAAACACCTCCCGCAACTGAGAAAATGGCAAAGCAGGAAGGTGCTGAAAAAACTTGGGGAAGCCTATTTAAAAGCTCTCTTTGCAGAAACATATTATGCCCGGATTATAAAACTTCATAAACAGGGTACGCTTTCAAAAAAATGGGCTCTTTCGAAAGAATCTCAGCTTTACTGGACTGCTCGTTCCTATATCAAACGTAAAAACATAGCAGCTGGCCGAAGTATCATCTATAAACTTGAAAGACATAATGCGAAAGCCGAGCGCCTGCCAATATTATTTGACACATTTGCCACACGCTACATGCTGGATTCAGAAATTGAAAAATCACAATTTTGGTGGCAGCGCCTGCTTAGTCATTTTCCCAAACATAACCTGGCTGCAAAATCCGCATGGCAGCTAGCCTGGTCACACCTGCAGCAAAAAAATACTGATAAAGCCCTGACATTCCTGAAACGAGGACTTAAAACAAGAATTTACAATTCTGAAATGAAAGCTAAGCTGCTATACTGGCAGGGCAAATTACAGCAGGCAACCGGCAGGACAGACCTTGCTGATAAAAGCTTCAAAAAGCTGATTCTCCGCCAGCCAAACACGTATTACGGCATGCGCCTGATGTCTGCAGAAAATATCCCAGAAAGCATTTTGTCAGTGGTCAAATCCCGCAAAGCTAAACTGTACGCCGAACCAACTGAGCCCATCAGCGAAAAAACCAAAGAATTACTGCAGAGAACTGAGTTTCTCTTTGATATCGCTGAACCAGAACAAGCACTCAGAGAATTATTTGCTGGATTGGGACGTTATAAAAACAGCACGAGGAACTGGCATGTGAGCCATATGCTTCATCGTAGAGGTGAGCACCATGCATTGCTCAGGATTGTTGCCAATTATTATCTGCCGCACATGATTTCGCTTGAAGTTGGAGAATATCCACTCTGGGAATTGGCTTACCCGAGACCTTACTGGTCCCAACTGAAGAGCTATGCAAACCAAGCAGGAATTGATCCATATTTTGCTCTGGCAATTATGCGCGAGGAAAGCCACTTTGATCCGCAGGCCTTGTCTTCATCCAAAGCCATCGGCTTAATGCAGTTGCTGCCGTCAACAGCAAAAGATATTGCCAAAAGAAAGAAAATTAAACTAAAAGAAAGAGAAGAAATATTTGATCCGGAAATGAATACAAAACTTGGTACATTTTATCTGGGAAGGCTTGCCAACAAATTCAAGTCTGAACTGATTTACACTGCGGGCAGTTATAATGCCGGACCTGAAAATATGAGCAAATGGATCAACCGCTGGAATGGGAAATCGCTGGATGACTTTGTCGAACAAATTCCATTCAAAGAAACTAGAAAATACGTCAAGCGGGTTTATCGGAGCTACAAACTTTATAAACAAATCTACAGCTCATAAATTGCTGCTGCTTAAGCTGATCCTATTTTCTGATCACCCAAACCCACCTTTTTGAATAGAATAGGTTAAAAACAAAATCCACTTCTGCCTGCCAATAATTTTGGGATTCAAGTGTATCTGTACAAAATGGCTGTATCACATATACATAGGAATTCCAGTTAGCATTCCGACCTTTCATTCATCAGCATCCAGCATTGTGAAAAACGTCTAAAAATAGCTTATAAAACGGGCTGCAATTCCCTGAACATTTTGTGGAAGTCAATTCGATGATGCTTTAGCAGCAATTTTGATATTCCGTCAAGTTTTTGCAGATCTGAAAATTTTGAAGTTTGGCTTCCAAAAAGTATCACGTTACCTTTGTGATTAGCGCGTGCTTGCAGAACTTGAGTAAATATTGATTTCCAATGCTCGCACTGTTCCATAAAATCTCCTGTAATTGTCCAGACATTTCCGACAAGCCAGCCCTCAGAATCCAGGCATCCTCGCAGGTTTTCTAAAAACTCGATGTTGATCACCCCTTCCGGGGGTCCAAAATCACTAAAAGCATCCAAAAATATGAGTTCGAATTTCTCTGTCATAGTTGGAATAACATTCGTTGCGTCTGCCTGCAACACCTTCAAACGTTTATCTAGTGGTAACTCAAAAAAGCGTTGGGCCGCATCGATTACTGCAGAATTTAGTTCGATGGCAGTTTGCTGAATTTTCGGAAACTCACAGTGTAGCCAACGGGCAACACAGCCACCGCCGAGCCCGATATGCAGAACTGACTTGGGTTTCGGACAGAAGAGAAGCCCAAGCAGCATGAAACGAGTGTAGGGCAATACCAGCTGATCAGGATGGGCTCTGGAAATAACACTCTGCATGATATGATTGCCAAAACGTAACTCACGGCGATCCTGTTTATCCCAAACTTGGACCGTTACTCCCGAATTTTCACATTCCCAAATCAAACGTTCAGGCCTACTTTTGCTGAGTATTTTTAGTAGATTCAAAAATTATGATTCAAGGTTAAAGGGTAAAAACAGTAAGGCAACGCCTAGTTACTTTCCAGAAAATACCATATCCACGAATTTCCTGCCAGAAAATCCGGTCGAACATGTATTTATATGCCGGTCAAACCAATTAAGACTCCAAAGTTGAGCGCCAGGGCCGGAATGCTTATCGGTCGAACCAGTAAAGGCTTCAAAGTTGCCCTGTAGGGCCGGATTACATGCCGGCCATACAAAACCAATTCTTTCATCTATTCCAAATGTGAAACTCCGCCCATTTGTGCAACCATCCATTTGTCTTCCCAGACCAAACGGAACAGTCCTGTATTTTGTATCAAAAAACGTGTAGGGGCATCAATTTCAAGCCCCAGAGTACGCTTCATCAGAACCCGTACCACACCTCCATGTGTAACTAGCAAGACACGCTTCTGATGATGCCGATGACGAATTACTTCTATTGCTTCCAATGCGCGATCCAGAAGCTGCTGTGTACTTTCACCTTCATCAATAACATATTGCGAGCCTGCTGTTTTGAAAAGACGGAAAACTTCAGGATGACGCTCCCTAGCTTCTTCAGTTGTTAAGCCCTCAAAAATGCCAAGATTTTTCTCACGGAGACGCTGATCAAACTGCAGCGTATGTCCTGAAAACTGTGTGATTGCCTCAGCTGTTTGCCGGGCACGCAGAGAATCGCTGCTGTAAATATGGTCGAAAGGCACATTTTTCATCCACTGCCCCAATGCCCGAATCTGTGCTTGCCCCACTGCAGAAAGATTACTGTTGGAATGCCCCTGCATGCGAAGCTGTGAGTTCCACTCAGTTTCACCATGGCGAATCAAAATCAGCTCAGTTTTTTCATCATTGTCCGGTTTCATGTTTATTGTCATAGCTGCTAAAAACAGCTAGATTCGCTTAGATTTTTCTTATTTTTTTCAAAATGCTAAGAAGTTTATTTATAATCTGCATTCCGTCTACTGTGTTCATCAGTGAATTACTCACAATCGGAATCAGGTTTTGATGGCATCCGGATTGTCCGCATGATTTTTCGACAGTCTCCATTCTTCCTGGATATGATTCCAGGTTTTGATGTGCTTTGTCCTTTGTTTATTTGGATGCATTACCTGCATTGCAGGAAGTGCAACCGATTTCCAGCGGATTATGAAACTATGTGAATTTTGTGGTTTCAGTGTGGCAGCTTCCACACTGCTCACTTCCGGAAACTGAAGAGATGAAAGCAGGGAACAGGACAATCAGGAAGATGAATTTAGCCGCTGTTTTCATTGTCAGGACTGTCATGCAATTCGAGGAGTCTACGTATTTCATCAAGCAAGGATTCCTTGTATTCCGGACGCTGCAAACCGATTTGCAAAGCAGAAGTCAGAAAACCCAGCGGTTCTCCCAAATCATAACGCGTTCCTTCAAACTGCACTGCAGACACATTCCCCTCTGCAGCCAAATAATTGATTGCTTCCGTTTGAGTGAATTCGCTCCGGCCAGAGTGACTTCTGTCGCTGTTTCGCAGTGCTTCAAAAAGATCCGGTGTGTAGAGATAACGTCCATACGAAACAAAACGGCTGGGAGCAGTACCTTGATCTGGTTTTTCCACCATTTTTCTAACATTCATTATTTTTCCAGAATCAGCCGGTTCAATCACTCCATAGCGATATAATTGATCTTCCTCTAATTCTTTGACAGCCAAAACCGTGTTGCCGGTTTTTTCCCAAGTTTCGATCAATTGCCTGGAAAGCGGTTTTTCACCCAGCACAATATCATCCGGGTAGGCCACCACAAAAGGTTGATTGTCCACGAAAGGTTCAACCAGCATCAAGGCATTCCCCGTGCCCATCATATGCTGTTGTCGCAAAGTGAAAATATTGGCCTCAATCGGTTTTATTACTTCCAGTTTTTCGATTTCGTTGGACTGTGAAAATGCGGAAGACAACTCAACCTCTCGATCAAAGTAATCCTCCATGACTTTTTTCCTACGTGACGAAACCAGTAAAATGTCGTTAATTCCGGAATCAACCATTTCCTGCACAATGAAATCAATGGCCGGACGATCAATCAGCGGGAACATTTCTTTAGGAATTGTTTTTGATGCAGGTAAAAAACGGGTCGCATAGCCTGCTGCTAAAATAACACCTTTCATGGTCAGTTATCTGTTTTCTATTATCATTTTTATGTTTTTAGTTTTCATCAAACATGAGAAGTCAGCTGAAATTTTCCAGTAAATTTAGCGCCATGATTTCGTCAATGATGGAGACCCCCAGATTTTCAGCTTTTTCCAACTTTGAACCGGCATTTTCTCCGGCAAGGACAAAGTCAGTTTTTTTGGAAACACTGACGGTGACGTCTGCCCCAGCCTGGATCAGCCGTTTTTTCCAGACATCCCTGGGCTCAGAAAGTGTTCCGGTCAAGACTACAATCTTACCGGTAAATGGAGTGACTGCAATTTCCTGAATTTCTTCTTCTGCAGGAGAAACACCGTGCTCCAGAAAATCGGCAATTCGCTGACGCTGTTCCGAATTCTGGAAAAAGTCAAAAACACTTTCCGCAATCACAGGGCCAACTTCCTCAATCTTCACCAGCTCTTCTGCTGTACCTGATATCAATCGTTCGAGCGTACCAAAATGCTGGGCTAAGATGCGAGCTGTTTTTTCTCCAACATTTGCAATTCCAAGTGCATGAACGAATTGCCCCAATTCACAATGTTTAGATTTTTCTATGCCTGACAGCACGTTTTCCGCAGATTTTTCACCCATGCGCTCGAGTCTGGACAAGTCTTCATGGCGTAGTAAATAAAGGTCAGCGGCATTTTGCAGCAGATTTTTGCTCATCAGCTGTTCAATCAGAACCGGTCCAATTGTGTCAATATCCATTGCCCGGCGTGAAACAAAATGTAAAATTTGCTCCTTTTGCTGTGCCGGACATTCCGGATTAGAACAGCGCCATTCGACCTCACCCTCAGGTCGAATTGCCAATGTTCCGCAGGAAGGACAAATCTGAGGAGGCTCGATTTTTTGTGCATCTGTGGGACGCAAAGTAGGATCGACTGCTACAATTTTTGGAATAATTTCACCACCCTTTTCCAGGGTTACATGGTCCCCTAGATGCAAGTTGAAACGTTTCACCTGATCATAGTTGTGCAGGGTTGCACGCGCTACTATGGTTCCGTTCAGTTCCACCGGATCAAGAATTGCCACCGGAGTTAAATTCCCTGTGCGCCCCACACCGATTTCCACTTCCCGCAGCACGGACACAGCTTGTTCCGCAGTAAATTTAAATGCTGTAGCCCAGCGTGGTGATTTTGAGGTAAAGCCGAGCTGCCTCTGCTGTTTGAGAGCGTTAACTTTAAGCACAATGCCGTCAATATCGTAAGGCAGTTCCTCTTTACGTTCTTCCCAGCTGCGGCAATATTCCATCACCTCTTCGATAGAACCAACTTTTTTTGTTTCCGGATTGACTGGAAATTCCTGTTGACGCAGAAATTCCAAATTGCCCGCATGGGTTTCCTGAGGTGCACCCTCTGCAATCGTGTAGATAAAAGCAGCTAACTGACGGCGGCGGGTTTCCGTACTATCCAGCAGCCGTAAAGAACCAGCGGCGGCATTTCGTGGATTTTTGAAAGGCGGTTCGCCGTCATTGACGCGCTGCTGATTAAGAGCTTCAAAATTTTTCCGTGGCAAATAAACTTCCCCCCGCACCTCCAAATCACGTTCATCGTTTAGCTTTAAAGGCAGGCAGTTGATTGTTTTGATATTTGGTGTTATTTCCTCACCCTCACTGCCATCCCCTCGGGTAACACCGGCACTGAGAGTTCCGCTTCTGTAAATTGCAGAAACGGCCACTCCATCAATTTTTAACTCACAAACGTATTCCGGCTTTTGTCCTCCGAGCAGTTTTTTTACGCCTGCATCCCAATTCTCCAGCTCATCCAATGAATATACATTTCCTAAACTAAGCATCGGGATCAGATGCTTTCTACTGGGAAAAGCAAAGTTTGGTTTACTTTTTATTTGCAGAGTGGGAGAATCTTCCAGCATCCACTCATGGTACTGAATTTCCAGTGCTTTCAACTCATAGACCAGTGCATCGTAAGTTTCATCGTCAGTGCTGATTCCTCTTGTTTCAGTATTATTTCCGCAATAATACGAAAAATTGTACTGATGAATTAGGGCACTGAGTTCACGAATCCGTGCTTGAGTTGTAGAACCTGAAGGCATATTTTAGAAGTATCCGTTTGCAGACAATATTGATAGATAATCTTTCTTTTTCAATGGCAGCTTGAGATGTACCACACACTATATAAACTCAGTAGGAAAAGTTCCATCCATTTCTAAAATAAGAAGCTGATCAAGTGAATTTATTTGAGCACACACACGAAAAACAAATCTGCAAAGAAGCTCCGTTAGCAGACCGGATGCGTCCACGGGTAATTGACGAATTTGTCGGACAAAGTCATATTTTGGCTCCCGGACGCCTTTTGCGCCGTGCTATCCAGGCTGATCAATTGTCGAGCTTGATTTTTTATGGACCGCCTGGAACAGGAAAAACAACGCTCGCCAGAATTATTGCAAATACAACTCAAGCAGAATTTCTTTCAATCAATGCAGTTTTGGCAGGAATTGCTGATATTCGCAACTGCATCGAAACAGCAAGAAAAGTTCGTACCGAACAACAGCGGCGTGCTGTGTTGTTTGTGGACGAGGTGCATCGTTTCAACAAAGCACAGCAGGATGGGCTCCTGCCGCATGTTGAAAATGGTACTGTAATTTTGATTGGCGCAACAACTGAAAATCCATATTTTGAAGTCAACAAAGCCTTAGTTAGCCGCTCCCGAATTTTTCAACTTCAGTCACTGGAATCTTCTGAAGTGGAAAAAATCATCGACCAGGCACTGACAGATTCGGAGCGGGGATTTGGAGACAAAAAAGTAGTATTGGCACCTGAGGCTCGCCGTCATTTGGCACATGTGGCTGGAGGTGATGCAAGAGCGGCCTTGAATGCACTGGAACTGGCAGTTTTAACAAGTGAAGCTGACTCAGAGGACGTTCTTCGAATAACATTGGAAGTTGCAGAAGAATCAATTCAGCAGCGAGCCGTGCTTTATGACAAAGACGGAGACGCGCATTTTGATACCATTTCCGCTTTTATAAAATCGATGCGAGGCTCTGATCCGGATGCAGCACTTTTCTGGATGGCAAAAATGGTGGAAGCAGGTGAAGATCCGCGTTTTATTTTTCGGCGAATGCTCATTTTTGCTGGTGAAGATGTTGGGATGGCTGATCCGCATGCTTTGTGTGTGGTTTCAGCTGCGGCACAAGCTTTTGATTATGTTGGGATGCCGGAAGGCCGCTATCACTTGGCTGAAGCCTGTTTGTATTTAAGCACTGCCCCAAAAAGCAATTCTGCTTTTGCATTTTTTGATGCAATTTCTGTTGTACGCAAAGAACAGACAGATGAAGTGCCTGACGCACTCAAAGATGCAAATCGAGACGGCAAGGCATTTGGACACGGAGAAGGCTATCTTTATCCGCATGCCTACCGTGATCATTGGATAGCTCAGCAATATCTTCCAGATGTTTTGCAGGGCCGGATTTTTTATCAGCCTTCAGAACAAGGTTTTGAAGCATCCATTCAGGAAACTGTGGCTAGGCATAGGGAAGCTCAACTGGCAGCATATTTTTCGCAATCTGCATCAGAACAATACGGAGGCTCAAATTATTGGGAAGCCAGAACGCTTGGCAGTTCCGGAGAATTGCTAAATGAGTTACGTGATCGTTTGGCAGAATGGTCAGAACTTTCACGCAATACTTTGGCACTGGTGCTCAATGCAGGAGATGGTTTGCTGCTCGGTGAATTTCTTCGTCGTATTTCTGAGGAGAATGTTCATGCGCTTGTTGAAACTACAGAAGAGAAACAACTACTTAGCGGTTTGTTCAATAAACCTGCCTCCGGAATAATGCCGAAAATTGCTGTGGGAAGCTCCGGAAATCCAGAGCCTTTTGAGATTACTGATTTACTCTTTGAGCGAATTGTCGGCCGCAATGTCCTGCAAAAACACGTCGACAAAGCTGCCTTTCTTGAAATACTGAAATCGTGGATTTTGCCGGAAGGTTTTTTCGTTTTTGGAGAAACCGTTCCTGCATTATGTCAACGTCTTTCAGATTTGATTCCAAAAGAATTGATTGATTATGAATTTCTTAGAACTTTGAAGACTGCGGAAGAAGAAATTTACCACGATTCTGCAATTACACGCAGCAACTGGACTCCATCCACACTGCGTGAAGAACTGGAATCTGCTAATTGGAACATCAGACGCTGGCAAGTAAAAGAGTTCAGCACTCCAACAGTGATTCCAACAAAACAAATAGAACAGTGGTTTCCCGCTCAGCCAGACAGTCCCCATTCCAGCTATGTTCAGCACTTATCAACACATTTTACTCCGGAACAGCTTAATGAATTGCGGGATACTTTCCGGAGTGAAGTTGCAGGAAAAGTAGTGGATTGGCGCAGTGTTATCCTGTTCATGCAACTGAGCCAAAAAAACTGAAATGCCACATAAGCTGAGGATGTTCAAAATAATGTTCCTCTGGGTAACCCTGTTTTATCTGCTGTTACTTTCAAGCTGCAGCACCGAGCCACAATACATTTTTTTCAAAACAGGAGTACGAGATCAGTTGCAGGAACGTGCAATTAAGCACTGTTTCGGTGATTTTAAAGTTTTGCAGGAAGAAGAATTCGGACCATACACCCGTGCTAGTCTGGAATGCAAAGAATGATCTTAAAACTCAATAAAGGTGGTAAGTTTGATCCCTGCCATGCCGGCCTTTGGACAAAGCAATTCCACCAAACAGGTGGCAAAATAATAGACAGTTTTGGTTTATTTGGATATTTTTTCATTTCTTAAGAACTTTGAAATACATATATTCTGTAATCGTTTTTAAACATTATTTTTGTTTACGCCAACCGAGAGGCCTCCCGCTTCTCAATGATCTGACTCTGCGGCCTGTCATTTTTTCAACCTCTGTCTTGAAACTCTCATCTCCAATGGCCAATCCTTTATTTATGCTGTCTCTGATTACTTTAAGCAAATAATCGTCGGAACTTCTTTCAGACATTACACGATATTTTTCTATCCGCTCCTCTTTTGATTCCCCCAGCTTCAAATATTCAGCATGGGGTCTGCAAAGCGCAGAAGGCTTGCCAAAAGCGTTAATCTGGTAACTGGACCATTCATACTCATTGGGTTTACCAGCTAACTCCATACGTACTGGATTCAGCTCAATATAGCGAGATACTTCAAGAAGATAGCGCTCCGGCTGGACCAAACACGATTTGTAGCGGCCTTCCCAAAGAGTACCTGTTCGATGGTTCTGCTGATTAAAATAACGCACATATTGCCTCCCTATAGATTGAATCATGCGGCTTAATCCCCCTTCTAGCTGAGGAGTACATAACAAATGAATATGATTATTCATTAGTGCCCAAGCGTGTACTTCAACCTGATATTTTTCAGAGTACTCCCTGAGCCACCACAAATATGCTGCATAGTCTCCATTAAAGTTAAAACATTTCTGTCGATTGTTTCCTCTTTGTAATAAATGCACAGGGACACCAATTGGTGCCGCTCTTTGCAGACGTGCCATCTCTTCCTGAAGTGATTATTTTCTGGTTAATTTTACTCTGACCCTTAATAATTATGCAATAGTCAAACCGCTTTCAAAGTGCTGCTTAGACAAAAACAGAATAACAGACTTACTAACAATGTTAGTACTTACGCTCTGTTTCACACTTCCAGCACTGTGTAAACTGCGCTTCAATATTTTCACCACAACCTAGGCAATGCCATGGTTGCTGCTGTGTTTCTGTTTTTTTCATAGCAGACTCAATTAATTGTCTTGCTTCATCTATGCGCGCTGCATCATGCACCCATAGTTCAGTCCATGCATCAAGAGGTGCAATTCCACCCACCACACCTGCCAGTTGTTCTCTCAGGATCACGCTTTCAATTTTGTGGCCTTCAAGGACACTTCTTGCATATTGTACTAAGTTCAAATCCGAAGAGGTGTAAACTTTTCGCATAAACTCAAACCTATCAATAATTAGTTGTGTAAAAACAGTTCAGATTTGGCGTTTTGGCTGATTTTATAACCTGTGAAAAATCAATTTTAACCACAATGGGATACATCATTAGTAACAAACAAACTGCAATAAGAATAGATACTTGATAAATCGAAAAATCATTAAGCACTGTTGCCGCATTTGGTACTACTTTCACCAAAAAAATCCCTCCCGCTATGCAGACCAAGACCCATGCTATAAGATAACGCTCAAAGATTGATAATTTTTTCTCCGCTATTTGATCTTCTTAAATTTATTTTTATTATTTGCAGGATAAGTAATATTATTTTATTACGCGAGTATAGATAACTTAACCAACTCTGCATCTTTATATACTAAATCTCCATCTTGAAAAAGTACTTTTTCTACAATCCCATCTGCAGGAGCCACAATTGTGTGTTCCATTTTCATTGCCTCCATCACTAACAATGGCTGCCCGGAACTAACTTTTTCTCCGGATTCCACAAGAACGCGGATTACGTTTCCGGGCATGGGTGCAGAAAGTCGAAAATCATCCTTTTCTTCACTTTGTTCAAAAGCTAATGGATCAAGTCGGGTGAATAAAGCCCGGCCCTGTGCATGAACTGCCAATATTTGTGATTCATGATGAAGGACCAGCAAATGATGTCCAAACTCTTCCAAACCTGCACTATTCCAACTTAGATCCAGCAAATCTCCGTGGACAGAGACCGAAACGGATATCTCCTCTGTTAAACTTATGATCCGATAAACATTTTTTTCTTTAATTATCATAACTTCTTTGTCTCTGCCCTGAACATCTCGCAACAGGATTCTATGAGGTTGCTGAATTCCAGCCCGCCAATTGTCCAGACTGTTCCATGGAGAGCATGGTTCCATAGATTTTTGTGCTTTCAATGCTGCCTGTTCAAAATCCTCTAGCAAACAGGAAATAGCAGCTCCCCAAAAAACCCAATCAGCTGAAACTTTATTTTCAGAAAGCAGAGATTCTAAGTTTGAATCAACAAAAAGCGTGTCTATCTTACATGCGTCAAAATCCGAATGTTGTATAATGGTCTGCAAAAACCCAAGATTGGTCACAATCCCGAGAACACCTGATTGAGCAAGTGCAGATTTCATTGCATCAATAGCATGTTTACGTGAATCTGAATGTACAATCAATTTTGCAATCATCGGATCATAGTGAATGCTGATTTCTCCACCTTCTTCAACTCCTGTATCGATTCTGATAGATGACAATGGCTGGCTGGTGCCGTCTTTGACTTTATGATTTTTTTGAAAAAGGTCCGGAAAAGCTAAGCGATGCAAGGTACCAATACTGGGTAAAAAGCCGCTTTCAGGATTTTCTGCATAAATTCTAGCTTCAATTGCATGACCGGTTTGTCTTACTTCATCCTGTGTTAAATGTAGTTTCTCTCCTGCCGCAATCCGTAGTTGCCACTCGACCAGATCAAGTCCGGTTATCAGTTCTGTCACTGGATGTTCCACTTGCAGGCGGGTGTTCATTTCCATGAAGAAAAATTCCCGATCGTCTCCAACAATAAACTCGACTGTACCGGCGCCCATGTATTTAACAGCTTTTGCTGCTGCTACGGCTGTGGCTGCCATTTGCATCCGCAGATTTTGATCAAGAAAAGGCGAAGGAGATTCTTCAATGATTTTTTGGTGCCGGCGCTGCAGAGAACAATCGCGATCATAAAGGTGAATTACATTACCATACTGATCTCCAAATATCTGAAATTCTATATGCCGCGGACTACTGACTAAGCACTCCAACAAAACTCGTTCATCTGCAAATGCCTTCCGGGCTTCGTTCCGTGCAGATTCCAAAGCAACAGAGAAATCTTCTTTTTTCTGCACCACCCGCATACCTTTACCGCCACCGC
Organism: SAR324 cluster bacterium; assembly: GCA_022448485.1. Classification (GTDB taxonomy): domain Bacteria; phylum SAR324; class SAR324; order SAR324; family NAC60-12; genus Arctic96AD-7. The sequence continues at coordinate 10,394 of JAKUUI010000004.1, read as the reverse complement.
CGAGTACAGCTTTTATCATTAATGGATAGCCTACTTTTTCCGCTTCTGAGTACAGAGTTTCCGGACCTTGTTCATCACCGATGTATCCAGGAACAACCGGAACTCCGGCGTTTTCCATCAAACTTTTGGCCTGATCTTTGGCACCCATTTGCTCGATTGTTGCCACTGACGGGCCAATAAAAACTATTCCGGATTGAGCACATTGGTGGGCAAATTCTGCATTTTCTGCTAAAAAACCATAGCCTGGATGAATTGCCTGAGCCCCGTATTTTTTGGCAGCATTAAGCAATTTTTCAATCTGCAAATATGATTCAGCAGGTGGAGCTTCTCCGATTTGACAGGCTTCATCCGCAAGCTGAACATGGAGCGAACTGTCATCTGCAGCAGAGTAAACGGCAACTGTGCGAATCCCCATATTGCGGCAGGTCCGGATAATCCTACAGGCAATTTCACCACGATTGGCAATCAGAATTTTATCAAACATTTCTACTTCATGAATTTAATGTTTCAGCCACAAATTAAAGAAAAACAAAACTGTTTACTTTTGCATTCGATTAGCATAATCCGCGGTTTTTTTCAGAGCACGTTCAGCATACCATGCTTTTCTCTCTGATTTGCTCATCTTTTTTTCTGGAGGATCAAGCAAACCAAAATTTGCGTTCATCGGCTGGAAGGAGGAAAAATCCGATTCTGTAATGTAGTGGATCAATGCACCAATCATTGTCTCCGTAGAAGGCACATTTTCTTCTCGATCCTCCAAACTTGCAGCAACTTGCCGTGCAGCTACAATACCCATCGCAGTGGATTCCATATAACCTTCAACACCTGTTATTTGTCCTGCAAAAAAAATGTTGGGGAGGGATTTCAGGTTCAATTGCGGATTTAGCAGAGCAGGACTGTTTATAAATGTGTTGCGGTGGACAGAACCCAGCCTGACAAATTCTGCATTTTCTAGTCCGGGAATCATGGCCAGAACCTCTTTCTGAGCCGACCATGTCATTTTTGTCTGAAAACCGACCAGATTAAAAAGACTTCCAAGCGCATTTTCCTGTCGAAGCTGGACAACCGCGTGGAAACGTTGGCCGGTTTCAGGATGTTCCAGACCGACAGGCTTCATCGGTCCGAAGCGTAAAGTTTCTTCTCCGCGTTCAACCATTACTTCAATCGGCAGACAACCTTCAAAAGGACGGATGTCCTCAAACTGATGTAACTCAACTTTTTCAGCATTCAAAACTGCTTCAATAAAATCCTCATATTGCTCACGCTGCATGGGACAGTTGATATAATCTGCATCACCCTTTCCATAACGAGAAGCTCGGAAAGCAATGTTCATATTGATTGATTCTGCAGTGACGACTGGAGCAATCGCGTCATAAAATGACAAATATTGTGTGCCCAGAATTTCCTGGAGAGAAGTGGCAAGGATATCAGAAGTTAGCGGGCCTGTTGCAAAAATAACATGAGAATGAGAGCCTATCAGTTTTTCTACATCAGCAACTTCTTCATTGCAAAAACTGATCAGCGGATGTGCCTTCAATTGTGCACTCACAGATTCGGCAAAGGCCTCTCTGTCAATTGCCAATGCTTGCCCTGCAGGCACAGAAAATCGCTCCCCAGTCTCCAAAATCATGGATTTATACAAAGCCATTTCTGCTTTGAGCAAACCATGCGCATTTTCTACTGAACGGCTTTTGAAGGAATTGCTGCAAACCAGTTCAGCGCATTCACCAGTTTTGTGGGCTGCGGTCATGCGAACAGGACGCATTTCAAACAGGCGCACCTCATGACCCCGATTAGCCAATTGCCATGCCGCTTCTGATCCTGCTAATCCTGCCCCAACGATGGCTACTGCCTGATTTTTTTTCTGATCTTGCATGTCAATTGCTAAAATAATGACGGGTACTTTACCTCACCTCTGTATGCGAGCGTAGTTCCACACTACATGTCATTTTAACTCGCTTCCGGCCATGCTCTAAAATAATAAAGGGACAGGCATAAAGTGAAAAGTGGAAAGTGGAAAAGTTTCTAGCAGTACCGATATAACTCCACCTGGGTTTGTCAATTCCCTAAGCAATACGATCTCATTACGTCCATGAGTAAAATTTAAGCAAGATTTATGTTATACTCAAATACAACCACTTGAGGGAGAACAAGATGGATTATCCTGGACGATACTGGCAAAAACTTAATGACGGCCGGATGCAGTGTGACGTATGCCCGCGACAATGTAAATTACACGATGGGCAGCGAGGACTTTGTTTTGTGCGCCAGGCAGAAGGAGACCAAATTGTGCTGACGACCTATGGGCGCTCCAGCGGATTTTGTATTGATCCGATTGAAAAAAAACCTCTGAATCACTTCCTTCCGGGAACACCGATTCTTTCGTTTGGCACCGCTGGCTGCAATCTCACCTGCAAATTTTGTCAGAATTGGGACATCAGCAAGTCGCGTGAATTTGACCGACTCACCGAAACAGCTTCTCCGGAAATGATTGCCAATGCGGCAAAAGCGAATGGCTGCCGCAGTGTAGCCTTCACGTACAATGATCCTGTGATTTTTCTTGAATATGCCGTTGATGTTGCACAGGCTTGCTTAGAGTTGGATATCCGTCCAATAGCAGTCACAGCAGGCTATGTCCTTTCTGAAGCACGTGCTGAATTTTTCCAAAACATGGATGCAGCAAATGTTGATCTCAAGGCTTTCAGTGAAAAGTTTTACAAAAAGATTTGCGGAGGAGAACTTGCTGCTGTTTTGGAAACACTGGAATATTTAAAGCATGAAACTGAGGTTTGGTTTGAATTGACTACGCTACTAATTCCGGGAGAAAACGATTCTCCACAAGAACTGCAGGCAATGACAGAATGGATAGTTGAGCATTTAGGTCCGGATGTTCCTCTGCACTTTTCCGCCTTTCATCCGGACTGGAAAATGCGTGACAAGGCAAACACTCCGCACTCCACTTTACGGCAGGCCAGGAAAATTGCACTGAGCAATGGAGTTCGTTATGTCTACCTCGGAAATGTTCATGATAAACCCGGATCAAGTACATATTGCCATCAGTGCAGAGAGTTATTAATCGGCAGGGACTGGTATGAATTAAGCGATTGGAATCTGAATGAAGAAGGACACTGTATTTCCTGCGGAGCGGAATGTCCCGGATTTTTTGAAAAACAGCACGGTGACTGGGGTGCAAAGAGGCTTCCGGTATGTTTGTAAATCCATTTCAAGCAGACAGCGCCCACGCACCATAGCCAACAACGCGTCCGCGATCTCCTGCAGTATCTCCGGAATTACAGAGGCCAAGTCGATGAACTTGCCAATTATTTTGGGAAGCGGCCACTAAAGCTCCCCTTAGCGGATAGGCTCCACAAGCATCTTCTGCTGAAAGCTGTTCAGGTTCCAATAATTCAATTGCATTTGCCGTGCGTGCATCGATTTCCTGCGCTGTTTGATAATCATGGAAATGACTGAGGTCCGTACTGATCACGATCAGCGTTTCCTCGTCTTTACTAAATTGCTGAATCAATTCTGCAAGCTCTTCAGTTTTCGTTTCTCCTACAACCAGCGGTAACAATTCAAATTTGCAGAGAGTTTCTTGTAAAAAAGGCAGTTGCACTTCTAGGCAATGTTCTTCGGCATGTGCCTCATCGTTGACAGAAATCCAGGAATAATCTCCCAACAATTTTTCCATCAGCACTTTATCCAGAGCAATCTCACCAAGCGGAGTATCAAAGTAATCTGCCCCCGGAAAAGCCGCACCCTGGATCCAGACACGATGCGCCGGACCTAAAAGTAAAACCCGCTTAAAACGTTTAGGTATTTCCTGCAGAAGTCTAAATGCTGAAGCCGCTACTTTCCCAGAATAAATATAACCGGCATGAGGAACAATCAGCGCACGTAATTCAGAGGTTTCACCCTTTTTCAACTGAAAAACGTTTTCTTCTACGCCGGAACTTTGCAAATAATTTTGCACTGTATCCCTGAGTTCTGCAGTACCTCCCGGATAGAACATGGAAGCCACCGCAGGAGGGCGAATATTTTTTGCTGGATTTTCAGTAATCATTGTTTCCCTCACAATTTTCATACACTGAACTGTTAATAACCGAAGTGCTTAATTTCCTCTCCTTTTTCTTCAATATCCGTCATGGCCTGGATTCCCATTTCCAGGTGCATATCCACGTATTTTGCAGTAACTTTTTTGTCCATTTCCTGAGTTTTTACCCCTTCAGGCATCAGGGGCATATCTGAAACAAGAAGAATTGCACCACGGGAAATTTTATTTGCATGACCCACAATAAATAGTGTTGCGGTTTCCATGTCAATACCAATGGCAGAAAGATTGATCAGCCGCTTCCGGAATTTATTGTCCCATTCCCAGACACGACGATTTGTGGTATAAATAACTCCGGTTCGATATTCCTGGCCATAATCGAGTAGTGTATCAGAGACAAATTTGTGCAGCTTAAATGATGGTAAAGCTGGAACTTCCGGAGGCAGATAATCACTGCTGGTTCCTTCTCCGCGGATTGCTGCAATAGGCAAGATAAAGCGTCCAATTTCCGCAGTTCGCTTCAACCCACCGCACTTGCCTAGAAACAAAACTCCTTTGGGATTACAGGCTGTCAGCAGATCCATGATGGTTGCTGCATTTGCGGAGCCGATACCAAAATTTATTATGCTCAGTCCATTGTCATTTGTGGTAGTCTGCATTGGGCAGCCAATCCCCTTGATTTCACAATTGAAACGATTTGCAAACTTGGTTACATAATTACTGAAATTCGTCAGTAAAATATATTCACCAAATTCACCAATTGCTGTTCCAGTGTAACGCGGAAGCCAATCCCGCGTAATTTCTATTTTGGTTTTCATAAAATGTTCTTGTTATAAAAAATTTTATTAAGCTTGAAATGGTTTAACTTTTTGATTGCTATGTTGCAGGAAAATTCAAAAAGTTGCCAGTTGAACTGGAATAAGAAGGAATGATATTAAAAAATAGAAAAGGGGAATTAACTTTATATGAAAAGCTGGCCAAACACTAGGAGAGCAAAAATTGATGGCAGTTTTTATCTTTTAAATATATAGCGGGGAATTCACTGCTGAGGCTTATCAGATGAAAGGGCCCGGAAGCACCACAAGACTGCAGTGCTTCCAAACTAAAAAAATAAGATGGGCTTACATTGCATCCCAAATTTTGTGACTCCATGCACCGCGAGGCTTTTTGGTGATCACAGGAGTGGAATCGGAGGACATCAGAACGCTGACTGTTCGCTCATAATCTGCAGGTACCAGATAACCAATACCTTGAGGCTGTCCGGCAACCAACTTGTTGATTTCTCGCATCATCCGGCGCTGATGTTTCTCTGTCTGCGCGCCAGTATCGTCGTTTTCCAAGACGATGTCTGCAGCGGCATCCGGATTATTTGCAGCATACTTCCAACCTTTGATTGATGCTCTGAGGAAGCGAGCCATTTTATTCACGAAAGCAGGTTTATTCAGATTTTTTTCCATTACATACAAGCCGTCTTCCAAAGTGGCTACACCTTGATTTTCATATTTATAAACAACTAATTCTGATGGACTCAATCCACCATCAACAACTTGCCAATATTCATTGTAAGTCATGGTAGAAACACAATGTGCTTGTTTTTGAAAAATGGGATCTACATTAAAACCCTGCTTCAAAACAGTCACTCCATTTGATCCTCCGGTAGTTGGAATACCCAACTTACTCATCCAACTCAAGAAAGGATACTCGTTTCCATAGAACCATACACCCAGCGTTTTTCCACGAAAATCGGAAGGTGATCTAATCCCGCTATCTTTTCGGCAAGTAAGCATCATTCCAGATCTGTTAAAAATTTGGGCTATATTTACCAGTGCAACACCTTTTTCACGCGATGCCAGTGCGGAAGGCATCCAATCAATGATCACATCTGCTCCTCCTCCAGCTATCACCTGAGGGGTAGCAATGTCCGGCCCACCTGGTTTAATCGTAACATCCAGCCCTTCGGCTTTATAGTAGCCCTTATCCTGAGCTACATAGTAGCCTGCAAACTGTGCCTGAGTGACCCACTTCAACTGAATGGTCACTTTGTCTGCCGCTTGTGCAGAGAATGCCAACCCGAATGTCAGCATTAACATTATTAATTTTTTCATTGTTCTCATTTTTCACTCCATTGGAAAATATAAATAGGCCAGCATTGTTAATGCAAAAAACAAGTTAGCTGACTCGGAAAGAAGGGTGCCATCCTGTGAGCTGCCGCTCTAAAAAAGCCAGCAGGGCATAGAATAACGACCCAGACAATGCCGCCACCGTGATGGATGCCCATACGACGTCAACATTCATTCGACCAATTTCGGTAGAAATTCGAAATCCCATTCCGACAATCGGTGTACCGAAGAACTCCGCTACAATCGCCCCAATCAGGGCCAAAGTAGAGTTGATCTTCAATGCGTTAAAAATAAAAGGCAGCGCATTAGGAAGACGCACCTTGAAAAGCATCTGCCAATAATCTGCAGCATACGAGTGCATCATGTCAAGTTCCATTCGCTCCGTGGACCTTAATCCAGTAAGAGTGTTCACCAGCATCGGGAAAAAAGTCATCATGACCACAACCGCAGCCTTGGAATGCCAGTCAAATCCAAACCACATTACCATGATCGGTGCTACACCAACAATTGGCAGGGCACTCGCCATGTTTCCGAGCGGCATCAACCCTCTCTGTAGAAAAGGAACTTTATCAACCAAAATAGCAACTACAAATCCAGAACAGCAACCCAGAAAAAAACCAGCCAGCACTGCTTTCAAAAATGTTTGTTGAAAATCAGCCCAGAGCATTCCAAGTGAATTTGCGAACGCGACTCCTATCATAGACGGCGCAGGCAGCAAAACTTGCGGAACCTGAAAACCTATAGTGAACATTTCCCACAAATAAAGCAGCATTCCACCAAATAAAAAAGGAACCAGTAAATTGATGGCATTTCCAGATTTTTTGTTGAGTCGGACATCTGTTCTCGACCAGAATCCCATTACTTCCCAGATAAGCCCCAACAGGGACGCAGTATATAGCCAGATCCCCCAAGATGCTGTTTTGGAGTCTGCAAAATGTACACTGTTTAAGGTCGCTAGACATCCGGAAACAATAAAGACACTGATCACAATTTTACCGAACATTTTCTCTGTTGTCCCTTTACGAAAAAGGACAATTGATGCACCTAACAAAGGTATCAGAGCAAGAAGCAGAGTTTTCTCTCCGAGTGACATCCAGTCTCTGGAAAAAAGGACCTGGATTGCAAAACAGATAATAAAAAACCAGTAGAGGATGCCGGAAATTTTCATAACTGTGCCCCCATTCTTTTTTGAACCTTACTCTCCAAGACAGCCATCAGAAACACTAGTGTTCCAGCGATAATCGAGGCTAGTATCAATGCGCTCCAAATCTGTACAGTCTGTCCGTAATATGAACCGGTCAATAAACGTGCGCCTAGGCCGGCTCTCGCTCCAGCAGGCAATTCACCGACAATCGCTCCGACCAGACTGATGGCAATGGAAACCTTGAAACTGGCAAACAGAAAAGGAGTGGAGGCTGGCCAGCGCAATTTCCAGAATGCCTGAACTTGTGTGGCATTATACGTTTTCATCAAATCCAAGTGCATCGGATCTGGTGAGCGCAAGCCCTTGACCATGCCAATGGCTATGGGGAAAAAACAAAGGTAAGCGGAGATAATTGCTTTTGGCAAAAGCCCTGTTACGCCAATTGCCCCGAGAACAACAATAATCATCGGCGCAATCGCCAAAATCGGAATTGTTTGCGAGGCAATTATCCAGGGTAAAACACTTTTGTTGAGTGTTGAAACGTGAACAATTCCTACTGCCAGTAAAATTCCTAAAACTCCGCCCATGGCAAAACCAACCATGGTTGAAGAAATTGTTACCCAGCTATGATAAACCAGACTGCGTTTGGAATTTACTTTGTGACCGAAAATCGACTTGTTCATGTCAAGAACAATCTGGTGTGGCGCCGGTATAATCGGACGGCTCATGGCCCATGAATCATCAACCAGCTTGGAAAAATTCCACTCGATATTTTGACGCTCGTATTTGTCGATCAATACATCCGAATTGAGATAGACCGCCGCTCCATACCAAACAACGGTGATGAAGGCAAGCACGGTTGTAATCGAAACAAATGATGAGTTACGAATCCAGTTCATTTCAGCTGCTTAATCATAACTATGTCCTGCCCGCAAACCTTTACGTATTTTTTGAGACAGCTCAAGGAACTCCTGAGTGTCCCTCATATCAAGGGTACGCTTTTCCGGAAGAGGACTTTCAATGATGTCGATGATTTTTCCCGGTCGGGGAGACATGACTACAATTTTTGTTGAAAGGTATGCAGCTTCTGGAATGGAATGAGTAACAAAGACTACCGTCTTGTGAGTTTGCTCCCAAAGTCTATGAAAGTGTTCATTGAGTTGGTCACGGACGATTTCATCAAGTGCCCCGAAAGGTTCATCCATCAGCAATAAATCAGGATAAAACGTAAGGGCCCGTGCGATAGAAACGCGTTGCTGCATTCCTCCGGAAAGCTGCCAGGGGAACTTTTTTTCAAACCCGGAAAGATCGACCATTTCCAAAACTTCTTTGGAACGTCGAACCTGTTCCGTTTTGTCGATGCCCATGATTTCTAAAGGCAATTTGAGATTACCTTCAACGGTACGCCACGGGTAAAGTACCGGAGCTTGAAAAACATAACCATATGCCCGCTGTAAACGCGCCTCTTCCGGAGTCATTCCATTAACCTTGATCTCACCTCCGTTAGGTTTCTCCAGGTCTGCAATCACTCGCATTAATGTCGTTTTTCCGCAACCGGAGGGCCCTATTAGTGAAATAAAATCGCCCTTTTTGATCTCCAAATCAATTTCAGACAGCGCGTGGACAGGGCCGTCTGCTGTTTGGAAGACCAAGTCAATTTTATGAGCCTCAACAACCAGGGCGCCATCTTTCATTACGATGACCGCTCCACGGAAGTTGGAGCAGTGGCAAGACTTCGTTTTTCAACTGCCCCATAGTATGGAGCAAAACAAGGACGATCCACATAACGGCCAACACCTCGCTCTGTACGGACATCACCGTCTTCGTAAACCACTTTTCCCTGACTGACAGTCGCCACGTTGACTCCAGTTAATTCCATGCCCTCAAAAATATTAAAATCAACATTTTGATGATGAGTTTTTGCAGAAATTGTGTGAGTGGCCTGCGGATCAAAAATCGCCAAATCTGCATCACTCCCAGCGGCAACCAGCCCTTTTCGCGGATAAAGGTTGAAAATTTTTGCAGTGTTTGCGGAAGTAACTGCCACAAATTCGCTCATTGTTAAACGGCCAGTGTTGACACCATGTGTCCAGAGCACATGCATCCGGTCTTCGATACCTCCGGTTCCATTTGGAATTTTCCGGAAGTCATCTTTACCCATTGCTTTCTGTTCCGCCATGAAGCAGCAATGATCGGTGGCAGTTGTCTGCAAATCTCCTGACTGCAAACCACGCCAAAGGGCTTCTTTGTTGGCTTTCGGGCGGAACGGTGGACTCATCACGTGTGCTGCCGCAAATTCAAAATCAGGATGGCGGTAAACACTGTCATCAACCAATAGATGTCCAGCCAATACTTCTCCAAACACGCGCTGTCCTTCACGCCTAGCACGAGCAATTTCGTTGAGAGAATGGGCGCATGTATTATGAACCACATATAAAGGCACATCCAGCATTTGCGCAAAACGAATTGCCCGGTTTGCCGCTTCCCCTTCAACTTGCGGAGGCCTTGACAGTGGGTGTCCCTCTGGACCAGTGATTCCGCTTTCAAAAATCTTCTTTTGGAAATGATCAACCAGTTCACCACTTTCCGCATGGACGGTGCAAAGTGCACCCAGTTCACGGGCACGGGTGAAGCTATTGACCAGCGTTTCATCATCTGCCATTATTGCACCTTTATAGGCCATGAAGTGCTTGAAACTATTGACACCATAGTCACGGGTCAGTGTTCCCATTGCTTCATGAACTGAATCATCCCACCATGTGATTGCCACATGAAAACTATAATCCGTAGAGGCCTTTTCAGCCCATCCTTGCCATTTGTGATATGTTTCCAACACATCTTCTTGTGGTCCGGGAATTACAAAATCAATAATCATAGTGGTTCCACCAACCGCACCCGCTGTAGTTCCAGTAAAGAAATCTTCCGAAGCAACAGTTCCCATGAAAGGGAGTTCCATGTGTGTATGCGGATCTATTCCACCGGGCATGACATAGCATCCTCCGGCTTCAACTACATCCACTCCGGAGGGAGCATCCATGTCAGGGCCAACCGCTTGAATAATTCCTTCCTCACAATAAAC
>JAKUUI010000039.1 GCA_022448485.1 SAR324 cluster bacterium | reverse complement strand
TGTTGAGAGAGGTGACAACTGGTTTGGATATTACTGGTCACCAACCTCTATGATTGGAAAGTATAACATGGTTCCAGTTGATTTTGGTGTTCCCTATGCAGGTAGCAAAAACTGGGATGGCTGTATCGTTAAGCCGGAACAAGAGTGTGCAAACCCAAAGCCTTCTTCTTGGACCAAATCTGTAGTAAATACTGTAGTTACGGATCGTTTCAAAAAGGCTGGTGGACCCGCAGCTGACTATTTTACCAAGCGTGTTTATCCAGGTCCTGTTATGAATGGCATGCTGGTTTATATGGCAGATAATCAAGCTGGCGGTGCAGATGCAGCAGTAGAGTTTCTACAGAAGCACGAAGACGTTTGGTTCAAGTGGGTTCCAGGTAGTGTAATATCAAAAGTAAAAGCCTCCCTCAAATAAAAAATTAACGGACCTGACTTTTATATTTATCGGCGGGTCCGTTAATTCTTTTATCCAAAAAATACTTCAATGAGCTGGTACGAAAATATTCCGACAATGGAGCGTCAGGAATTGCGTGACTTAAAGAAATTTATTGATATAAGTTTTAAGGATTTTTCACGAACATATGGTGATGGTATCGAGACCTTCTTTGATCCATTGCTTTATTTCCTTGTTTGGTTCGAAAAATTATTAATCAATGCCCCCTGGCCGCTGATTATACTTGTGATTGCTATATTGGCCTGGATTGGCTCTAGAAGCTGGTTAGTAGTAGCAGGTACAATTTGTTCTTTTCTTGTAATCGGGTATTTCGGCATGTGGAAAGACACAATGTCAACGCTGGCTATTATTTCAGTTTCCACATTGCTTTGTATTTCAGTCGGAATACCGATTGGAATATTGATGTCACGCTCAGATCGTTTGCAGTCCATGGTCACACCTGTATTAGATGTGATGCAGACTATTCCAAGTTTTGTCTACCTGATTCCAGTCGTGATGCTCTTAGGCATAGGTAAGGTGCCTGGCCTTATAGCAGTCTGCATCTATGCCATACCTCCTATAGTAAGGCTCACGAATTTGGGAATACGCCTGGTGGACAAAGAGGTTCTGGAGGCCGCAGAATCTTTTGGAGCGAGTTACAACCAGAAACTTTTTGGTGTTCAGATTCCTTTGGCTTTGCCTAATATTTTTGCTGGAGTGAATCAGACCATTATGATGGCCTTGGCAATGGTGGTAATAGCTTCTATGATAGGTGTAAAAGGACTGGGTGTACCAGTTCTGCGTGCTGTTTCCAACCAGTATCTGGCTCTTGGATTGTTGAACGGTCTGGCCATAGTTGCACTGGCTATTATATTTGACAGGATCTCACAATCATTTGGTAAGCGGTTGCAGAAGCACCTGGAAAGTGCCCATGGTGTCTGAAACAAAAGTAGCCATCAAAAATCTTTATAAGATCTTCGGGAAGGATCCTGCTGGTATGATCAACCATGTCCAGAATGGTATTTCCAAGAAGGAACTTCTAGAAAAATATGGCTCTGTACTAGCACTAAACGATGTGAACATCGACATTCCAGCCCGGGGTATCCAGGTTATTATGGGCCTTTCCGGATCTGGTAAATCGACCCTGATCCGGCATGTCAACAGGCTCATTGAGCCCACATCTGGAGAGATTATTGTAGACGGCCAGAATGTACTGGGAATGAGTAAAACAGAACTGCGTGAATTCAGGAGACACACGGCATCTATGGTTTTTCAGAGATTTGCCCTTTTGCCGCATCATACAATCGTGGATAATGTCAGCTATGGACTGACTGTTCAGAAAGTGCCAAAGCAGGAAGCTGCAGAACGCAGTCAGCAATGGATTGACAGGGTTGGTCTGACAGGGTATGAGAAACATTTCCCGAGCCAACTTTCCGGAGGCATGCAGCAGCGTGTCGGCTTGGCGCGAGCACTCGCCACAGATGCTGAAATACTTCTCATGGATGAAGCTTTCTCTGCCCTGGATCCATTAATTAGAACGGACATGCAGGATGTTCTTCTGGGTCTTCAGGAAGAACTTCACAAAACCATTTTATTTATCACTCACGATCTTGATGAGGCATTGCGCATCGGTGAAAATATAGCCATCCTCCGTGATGGATTTGTCGTTCAAAAAGGAACTCCGCAGGAAATCGTCCTGAATCCTGCAGATAAATATGTGACGGATTTCATCAAAGACATTAATCGTGGACGAGTACTCAGGGTTTCATCCATTATGGATAGCAAGAAATTGAAGAACGGACCTGAGATCGAAAGAAACATGGTTCTCGAAGATGCGCTCCAGATTCTTTCAAAAGCAGGCGTATTCGAAGCGACCGTTACCGAGGGTGGCAAATCCATCGGTTCAGTTGAACTCGGCAAGATGACTACCGCGATCGCAAGGCCGAGAGAAAAAGCAGGGCAATCAGATACCTACCGCTAACTCTTCAACCTTCCTTTGAAAAGCTATGAAAGAGCCTCTTTTTTTGGTTGACTCTTTACAGTACAACAACTGGTCTGAAGACATCTTCCGTCAGATGCGTGAAGGTGGCGTCACTGCGGTGCATGTCACTGTCTGCTATCATGAGGATTTTCGGGAGACAGTGGAGAATATCATCAAATGGAACGGTTATTTCGAACGATTTCCGGAAATGATCATGCCTGCAAAAAACGCCGAAGACATACGAGTGGCAAAACGTGATGGGCGCACAGCGATCATCTTCGGCTGTCAGAACTGTTCTCCCATAGAGGACGATATAGGGCTGGTTGAAGTACTACACCAGCTCGGGATACGTTTCATGCAATTGTCCTATAACAACCAGAGTCTGCTGGCAACCGGATGTTACGAATCGGATGATCCCGGCATAACCCGCATGGGAAAGCAGGTGATCCGCGAAATGAATCGTGTTGGGTTGGTGGTGGATATGAGCCACTCGGCAGAACGATCTACTTTGGAAGCAATTGAACTCTCCAAGCGTCCGATTGCCATCACCCATGCAAACCCATCCACCTGGCATCCTGCTCTGAGAAACAAATCGGAAAAAGTACTCAAGGCTCTAGCAGAAAGTGGAGGTATGCTCGGTTTTTCTCTTTATCCTCATCATCTCAAGGACAGCTCTGACTGCACACTCGAAAGTTTCTGTGAGATGATTGCAAGTACAGCAGAGTTTATGGGTGTTCAGCATCTTGGCTTTGGCAGCGATCTCTGTCAGGATCAGCCCGACTCTGTGGTGGAGTGGATGCGCAACGGGAGTTGGACCAGGGAAACCGACTTTGGTGAAGGATCTAAAAATGCAGCAGGTTTTCCAGAACAGCCAGAATGGTTCCGTGACAATCGGGGCTTCAGTAAAATACTTGATGGTCTGTGTAGAGTGGGATTTTCAGAGGAAGAGGTAAGACGTATTGCCGGGCTGAACTGGCTGAGTTTTATTGAACGCTCCTTTGGAGAAGAATCATGCCATTGACAGCTGGTGGAGTTTCCCAATCTCCTGAGTTAACGAACTTTGCCCTTCGTCCACCGGAAAAGGTCATGCGTCTGGACAGGATGGGATCATCATTTCCGACACGCCTTAGTTTTATGCGCAGCCTGATCAGGAGGATGTCACGCGAGGGATGGAGTTTTGATCGTTTGCGTTTTGAGGTGGATGACGATGGTTATGGAGTTTCAATCTATGCCGCACACACCCCTGAGCGCACCTACTCTCTGGTGGTATTTACTAATGAACTGGACCCGCAGGAGCGGTCTGATCGGGTGATAGCCGAAGCATGGGACGCGACCTTCAGTCTCTTCGACGGAATTCCTTCTGTAGAGGACACTGAAAGGTTGAGGGCTAACACTCCGAAACAAGAGGCAGGACGGTTCTGCCCAAGCGAACTGGTGCTTGCGCGCGCAAACAAAAGCCTCCGGCTGTTCGAACATGTGGTATCAAGTCTCGCACAGGGTCGGCAACCTGATCTCAAACTACTGGCGTCTGTGGGTTACCTGATGCGCACTACTGCTGTTTACGGAAGTGGTAAGTTCGGCTGTGCTGACAGGGAAAAAATCTCCGGGCGAAAGGAAACCAGGGGTGCTTTCCAGGTTGAAATGTTGTGTGTTTATCTGATCCGCTGGTTCACCATAGATCTGGTAGAACACATCGCCCGCTGTCAGGGAGGTAGCTTTGCCGTTCCACTGGCTCCTGAACCTAGGAGATTTCTCGGTATCGGTAATGCCACTGGTCTTGGGATGGCTCCGTTTCTTATCAATCACCCGGTACTGATCCATAAGTGGGTCTCAGCCCGTGAGACAGCACTTGCAAGGGTCGGTAGTCTCGAATCGGTTTCCTCCGAAACCATCGAGAAATTTACTAAATTAGTGGATCGTGCCATTAAGCATGTCGAGGAATGGAAGGTGGAGGATAAGTTGCAGAAGGCCAGAATCACGAGACTTCGAGAGGACTTGGAAAGCCTTATCAAATGGACTCGGGAAGATGGGAATCTCCATCAGCCATTCCCTTGGGAGAGTCTTTATTGTTTTGCACATACAAACTTCTCGCTTGAGGGTCAGGAACTTGCTGTTTCTCTGATGCTCGAACCACATGGTGAGTTGGTGGACGACCTTTCGGACCACATGCATTCTTCCTATGAATTGAGACTCAACCCAGCGATGAGCGTTGAATGTCTTAAGGAACTAATTGAGGAAAAATATGGGTGGGCATTAGGAATTGATTTTGAAGACCCGGAGGCGCAGCGGCATTTCTGGTATTATTCCGAGGAAAAATTAGAACCTCGCTTCGGAAATCGTGAAGTTGATCCAGGTGAGGAACATGAAATGCCTTTAGCTGTCGGGCGGGATGTTTCCCTGCTTTTCAGTATACTCAACAAGGTATCAGCAGAAGAAACGGTGGGAGAATTTGTCATTGATCGACCAGAGTTTCGTCATATTGTCCGGAGAGTTCAGTCTCTTGTAGGATTTCCATATGCGGAAATTCGGGATAATCTCGTTGGGGACGGAATGAGGCCCCTTGATCTGTTACGCTTCAAATTGGCGTTTTTTGGAGCCTCCAAATTTGATCCGAAGTCTGATCTTTGGACTCGTATCACCATGTTTCAGGGAGCACCGCTCCCGGAAGAACTAGACGAATATGATCCTGATGACTGGGCCTTTCCGGTTCAGCCGTCATAGAATAATGAGTGTATCGTTACTGAAACTGTCCCTGAATGAAGTGCGATTCTACTTCACCCGTGCTGCGGTGGGTGTTGGAGTTCCATTCGGTCTTGCCGAGGATTTTGGTCGCACTGTATCCTGGTTGGCTTGCAGTGGACTGGATCCTGCCAGAATCTGTGCGCCGGTGCTGCAATCCCTGGAAAGTGGACAAAGCAGCCTTTATCCAAAGCTGAATCAATGGAACGGCGAGGCTTTGCTAAAGCCTCCTCCAGATAAGTTGCTTTCTGCCATTCAGGCAGGATCATTTGCAAGCGACTGGATTGTGCCAATGGAACAAAAATCCGGCAAGAATTCCTATCTGTCTGCTGAAAATGTTGACTACCCTTTCCTGGTTGCGGCAGCACTTGGAGCCTCAGGATGCAGCGGATGGGCAATCTCTTGGGAAACTTCCTCGGAAGACCGTTTCCTGATTAACTACGAAGAAAACAGAAGCTGGGATGCTTTCTGGAGTGATAGGGTGGTTCCAGAAAATTCCGGCCCAGGGAGGTTGAAGATCACTCCGGCAGACATCGGTGAACCAGATCGGGATGTTTGGCTTCATCGGGAGCATCGTTCAAGTGAAGATGCGGCAGTTGTACTGGAAACCGGAGTTGCGGTCCATGAATCGTGGCCGATCATCTATTCATTTTTTAAGCGCTGCCTTGTTCCATCTACTGATGGTTCTCATCAAGCAGGTGCGGGTGCCGGCCTAGTTGATTCCGACTAAATCATTATACTGAAAAAATCTGATGAAGACTAATATTTTGAATCGTAGGGAAATTGAAGAACTGGCTGAAAAGGCCCTTCTTGCATTCGGTTCTACTTCTAATGCTGCGGAATCATTGGCCCGCGCGGTAGCATCTGCGGAGATGGATGGAATCAAAAGCCATGGTCTGGTTTATGTTCCAATTTATTGTGAACATCTGCGCTGTGGCAAGGTGATTGGTACTGCAGTTCCAAGAGTCGAAAGACCAGCCAAGGCTGCAGTGGTGGTTGATGCAGGAAGTGGTTTCGCCCATCCCGCCATCGATGCAGGATTCTTGGAGTTGATTCCCGTCGCAAGTAAACTGGGATGTGCCGGTCTGGCGATTCGGAACTCCTACAACTGCGGGGTTCTAGGCCACCACGTGGAACGTTTGGCACAGGTGGGTCTTTTGGGTCTTGGTTTCACTAATGCACCCGCTTCGATCATGCCGGTAGGGGGAACCACCCCAGTTATTGGGACCAACCCCTTTGCCCTTGCTGTTCCGGACGATGGAGGTATCGCAGCCGTTGTCATTGACCAGTCGGCCAGTGTCGTTGCAAAAAGTGAAATCAAGATGCATGCTCAAGCTGGCAAGTCGATTCCGGAGGGCTGGGCTCTTGATGCCCAAGGGAATCCTACCACAGATCCTAGTGAAGCGCTGAAGGGCAGTATGGCTCCTGCCGGAGGTTATAAGGGTTTTGGGAACGGACTGATGGTAGAACTCTTCGCCGCGGTCCTAGCCGGTGCAACTCTTGGAAAAGATGCCAGTCCATTTGCTGGCACTGCTGGTGGTCCTCCAAGAACGGGACAGTTCTTTTTTGCTGTTTCTGCTGAAGCGTTTTCCGGGGGGGGTTATGCCCAAAGGTTGCATTCCCTGGTGAATGCCATTGAAGAACAATCTGGATCAAGAATTCCTGGCAGTCGCCGTTGGGCACAAAGAAAGCTCCATGAAGATAACGGTGTTGAAGTTGATGCGGAACTCATTCACAGAGTTTCCAGCTTATCTTTGGCTGACTAAAAAGAGTTGGGACAAGGGGAAAATGTCATAGTGCGGAAGAGTGGCATGTGGGAATCGAAACTGCTGTTTCAATAGTTAGGAATTCCGGGATTTTCTTTTCGTTTTGAGACAAATGATTCTAACGCTTCCAGCCTAGACTCTTCCAGCGTTGGCTGCTGATATTCTTCAAGTGCTTGTTTCCAAATATGATTGGCTCGTTGAAAAGCCGTTTTTGTGCCTTTCTCTTCCCACATACCAAAGTTGCTCCAATCCGAAAGAATTGGAGCATAGAAAGCTTTTTCGTAGCGCTCCAAAGTGTGTTGAGTGCCGAAAAAATGTCCTCCGGGACCTACTTCGGCAATGGCATCAAAGGCCATTTCTTCTCCGGAAAAAGACAGTTGTTCCAGAAAGGAAGACATCATCTGCAACAATTCAACATCTACAATTACTTTTTCAAATGAAGCACAAAGTCCGCCTTCCATCCATCCTGCAGCGTGTTTGACTAAATTGCAGTGGCTTAGTATTGTCGGCCAAAGTGACATCATTGATTCATAACCTGCTTGGGCATCGACAATGTTGCATGCGTTTACGTTGGAAGCACGATAGGGAAGTCCATAACGTCGTGCAAGCTGGCCTCCAATCAGAGTGGATTTGGCAAGCTCAGGTGTTCCAAAAGCCGGAGCACCTGATTTCATATCAACGTTGGAGGTGAATCCTCCATAAACAACTGGGGATCCCGGAGCCACCATTTGTGTGAAAGCCAGTGTAGCCAAAGCTTCCGCGTTTTGTAGCGACAACGCTCCCGCCAAAGTCACAGGGGCCATTGCCCCGGACAAAGTAAAAGGTGTCACACAGATGGATTGTCCGTTTCTTACCATTTCCAACATTCCCTGAATCATTACTCCATCGACCCTAAGCGGAGAAGAGGTGTTTATGATTGAAATTAGACTTGGTTGAGTTTTTAGTTGATCCCTTTTTATTCCACGACTGATACAGATCATATCAATAGTGTCGGAGATGCGCTGCCGTCCCAGAGAGTATGCACCGAACACTTTGTCTGTTAGCAAAAGATGGGCTAAAGCACAATCCAAATGTCTTGTATTTGCAGGTAAATCAACCGGTTCTACAGCATAGCCTCCGGTCATGTGAATAGTATTGAAATGCTGTGACAGCCGGACCAGATTTTGGAAGTCCTCAAAATTTCCAGCTCGCCTTCCCTTGTCAATATCAGAACAGTTTGGTGGACTGGCCACCATGGAAAAAATGTTCCAGTCTTTTCCTACTTCCAAATTGTGTACTGGATTGCGTGAATGGAGGGTGAATTGAGATGGTGCTTTTTTAAGATATTCTTCAATCAGTTCAGGAGCAAACTTGACCATTTGGGTTGATCGTTCTATTTCTGCACCGGATTCCTTGAGAATGTCAAGAGCTTCTTCATCCAAAAAAGCAATTCCAACTTCTTCAAGTATTCGCAAACTCGCTAAATGAATTTCCTCAATCTGATCGGCACTCACAATTTCAAAAGGTGGATAAGGATTCCGTGGTTGTTTCCATGGCAGTTGTTCGATTGCGTTATTGGTTCGGGACTGTGTTCGGCCACGACGCTTGTGTTTTGATTTTCTATCCACTTACTTCCTTTCCCGTTTTGTCAATCAAAGCATTTCCATTTGAAACGGATAACTTGACTGCCGTTCCGCACTGATTTCTGTAACTAAAACTTGTTCTTCCAATTTCATACCTTCACGCCCTCCTTAGGACCCTATGAAGGATTCAACACAAAGGGTCATACCGGGTTCAATCAATCTGACATATTCTTTTTCTTCATAATCAAAATCGAATGATTGAAATGAGAAATAACTCCAGTCCTTTATTATGCATGTCCTGTGTAAACTGTCTATCAAACTGAATGAAAAATAAAAAAATTATTGGCGCATGATCTCACCTTTCGGATCAAATAGTGGTTCCAGTTGCAAGGTCGCAGAGCAGCGTTCTCCAAGAATTTCGACAGACCAACCTTGGACTTCATCCGCAATTTCCTTTGGCACATAACCCATTGCAACGGAGACACCGGAGTTGTGGGCGTAGCCTCCGGAAGTCACCCAGCCTTTGGCTTTTTCACCAAACCAAATCGGCTCGTCGGCAATTACATCCGCATCATTCGCCTCGACAACAAAAGTGCGCAAACGCAGTTTCCCGCCATCTTCTTTTTCCTGAATTGCGGCGGCTTTTCCGATAAAATCAGTTTCTTTTTTTACGGCAACAAAAGGACTTAGTCCGGCCTCAAGCGGACCGTAAAGCGGGCGGTATTCTGTGGCCCATGAACCGTAATTTTTTTCCAAACGCAAGGCATTCAGAGCACGAAGACCGAACAAGCGGATTCCGAATTCTTCTCCTTCTTTTTGTAAAAGCTCCATCACATAACGTTGATTATCCGGTGTCATCCACAGTTCATAACCCAGGTCTCCGGTATAACTCACGCGGGCTACCATACAGGAGGCCATACCGATGTCAATTTCCTTGACGTCCATGAAACGGAAAGCTTCAGCGGACACATCAATATCCGTTGTTTTTGCTAACAATTCGCGGGATTTTGGTCCGGCAATAGAAAGACCAAGAATTTCACTTCCATGTGAAATCACCTCAACATTTCTTAATTCAGGAAGATGTTCCTCAAACCAACGCAAGTGAAATTCTTCCGCAATTCCAGAGCCGGCAATGAAGAACTCATCATCACCGAGATTAGACAGAGTGAAATCTCCGATGAGTTTTCCGTTTTTGTTTAACATAGGTGCAAGCGTCATGCGTCCTGGGTTGGGGATTCGGGAAGTAAAAATTTGGTCGAGCCAGACAACAGCTCCTTCCCCGACGACAGAATATTTGGCGAAACCGGAAATTTCTATCAAGCCCACACCTTTACGCACAGACTGTGTTTCCTCTGCAACGTGCTCAAAATCAGTAGAACGCCGCCATGAAAATTTATCATGTACTCCATCCGGAGCAAACCAAAGCGGGACTTCCAGTCCAAAAGCACTTCCCATTTGTGCCCCAGCCGCTATCATGAGGTCGTAAACCGGAGTTGTCCGGAGCGGTCGTCCGGCGGGAAGCTCTTCGTTTGGGAAGCGAATCGAAAAGCGGCGGGAGTAATTTTCCCGCACTTTAACGTTGGTGTAGGACATCGTAGCCCAATCACCGAAGCGACTTAAGTCCATGCCCCACACATCAAATCCGGGGTCACCGTTGATCATCCAATTCGCAAGTGCCAACCCAACGCCTCCTCCCTGACTGAATCCGGCCATCACGGCACAAGCGCACCAATAACCGGGAAGTCCTCGAACCGGGCCAATCAATGGATTCCCATCTGGAGCAAAAGTAAATGGGCCGTTAATGACTTTTTTAATCCCAGCATTTGCAATCGCCGGAAAATGTTTAAAACCTACTTCAAGAGACGGTGCAATTCGATCTAAATCAGGAGGCAATAAATCTTGTCCAAAATCCCACGGAGTTTCTTTTGGTGACCAAGGTTTGCACGCTTTTTCGTAGGTTCCCATCAACATACCTTGCTGCTCCTGACGTAAATAAAGTTCCCCGTCAAAATCCATTGCTTGTGGGATTTGATGTCCTTTTTCTTGATTAAAAGCAATGACTTCCGGCATATCTTCAGTCATAAAATACATGTGTTCCATGGCCAGTACCGGCAATTCCAAACCGACCATACGTCCGACTTCCCGTGCCCAAAGACCTCCGGCATTTACTACGTGTTCCGCATGTATTTCCTCTTCTTCCATGATTACACGCCACCCGCCATTTGGATGAAGCTGAAGGTCGGTCACTTGCACATGTTGATAGATTTCACCACCCTGTTTTTTAGCGGCTTTGGCATAAGCCCAAGTAGTTCCGTATGGATCTAAGTGACCTTCCATCGGATCATGCAAGGCTCCCACAAAATGATCCGGATTGATAAGAGGCATGATTTCGGAAGCTTCTTTGGGAGTGATGATTTCGGTTTCCATGCCTAGGTAACTACCTTTGGCGTGAATGCTTTTCAACCATTCAAAGCGTTCCTGAGTCGCCGCCAACATAATGCCACCCGGCATTTGCAGTCCTATTTCCTGGCCCGAAATTTTTTCAATTTCCTGATAAAGATTAATCGTGTACTGCTGGAGTTTTGCCACATTCGGGTCACCGTTGATGGTATGCATACCACCTGCAGCATGCCATGTAGAACCGGAAGTCAGTTCGGAACGCTCCAACAAGACAGCATCTTTCCATCCTAGTTTTGTGAGATGATATATAACGCTACATCCAACTACTCCTCCACCGATGACTACTACTTGTGCCTGAGTTTTCATTATAATTCTTAATAATTGTGTATTTAAACCAGAATGATAGCAAAAATATATTTGACTTACATTAACATTAAAACTAATAAATATTTGTAATCATCGGGTTGCCGGTTCGAGTTCGGCTTGGGGAGTCAGCTATAGTCAGCTGGGGTCATTTATTACAAATCCTCTTCTCCAACTTCTATTTTTTAGCAAAAACATCACAGAAAGGCCCAAGGAATTTCCTCTCCGGCGACCAATCTGTGATGGCAAACACGATGTCGGAGAACGCTCCGCTAAAGTCGTTTTCCAAAGCATGCCTAAAATCGGTAGCAGTGCGGCGAGGATCATTCGCAAAAGCACCGCAGCCCCATGCACCAAGAACGGAGGCGGAATGTCCATACGCCTTTGCGATTTCAAGCACCCGATGAATACGTTTCTGCAAGAGGTCTGCTGATTCCGGCTGGCCAATGGCAGGTGCATATGGAGCGGCACATGTAATAAAGCTCAGCAGCCAGGGCTGTTCAAGCTCCGCCCCGTTGTCTGTTCGAAAGACGGGAACATCAGGTGAGTAGATTGCCCAATCAGTAGAATCCGATCGTGAGCGTTGGCGGTGTTCTATATACATCTGATCGTCAATTATTGTCCGGTATAGAGCACTAGATCTGCAAAGCACCTCCTCTTGGGCTTTAGCGCCACTCAAGAAGCCTCCACCGGGATGAACACCGTTGGCAAAATTTAGAGCAAGTGGCCACAATCCGTTTTCAACGAGCCGCTTGGAAGCTCCGAGTGTTGTTTCGTTACTTACTTGGATCCGTGTCTCGGGGAATGGAATGCACTCATGCGACGGCAGAAAAGCGCCCGGAGGAATGCTTACCTTTGACGAACAAGCAGCCTGTACATAGCGACTCCAATCAACTTTCCTGCCATCTCCGTAGACATATTGACCTTCTACGGCGGCTTCTACTGCTGACCTGCCAAGTTCAGCCGCCACATTTCTCGGGATGTCCAATTCCTGTCGCCGGGATGCGGCC
Source organism: SAR324 cluster bacterium (assembly GCA_022448485.1). Taxonomy (GTDB): domain Bacteria; phylum SAR324; class SAR324; order SAR324; family NAC60-12; genus Arctic96AD-7. Next base: position 7,562 of record JAKUUI010000039.1, on the reverse strand, counting down.
ATTTCAACCGAATCAATGCAGGGAAGTATCTTGAACATGTTGTATTCCTTTCCTGTGATTGACCACCACTAATTTCTGACAGTCAGACAATCCTCGTCTCCACCACACTTTTGTATCGCACGTATAGCAATAATATAATTGACGTTCAAATAATGAAATATTTTGTCAATTCAGAACATCTGAAACACTCTCTTTATTATTGAAAACTAAAATGCTATTCTTGTCAACGGTGGTATATCCTTTTAAATGGTTGATTGAAGTTTGGCGATTTTAGTCAACCAGATATGCTGCTTTTTTTCAACTCCTCAAACACTGGATTCGATGATAATCCGTTGCTTAGGAGATAGGCTTCAAACTACTTTCCATATAATTGATCTTTTTAATCCATTATCCAGTTTAGCCTGCCTCTAGTACTATTGCCAAAAACTCCGTCAACAGACTGAATTTTATAGTTGATGTGACAATTTGTATGAAACTGATTTAACGTGTCCTTATATACTGTTAATGCAGATATTGAGATTCTTAAAATGTGGAACAGCATTTAAATAAACTTACCTGAGTAATCCCCGTTAATATTAAGATTTTGCATCCAATTAATAACATGAAAAATTCACTCCCTGAACTGGACCGACCAGCGTTTTCAGTGCAAGATGCAGTTCACCTCTTAGAAGAACAATACGGACTTTGTTGTACACTGGAAGAACTACCCGGCGAAAGGGACCGTAATTATCTGGCTCGAGAAAACAATGGTGAATCTTACGTTTTGAAGATTTCAAACTCCTGCGAAACGCTCGAATTTCTGGAGGTGCAGAATTATGCTCTTGAAAGTACGGCAAAGCTGCTTGAACAAGGAAGGATCCCCAGGGTGTATCCGAACAAAAATGGAGAGTCCCTTTCGCGTGTCCGGTCCAAAAGTGGCAGTCCACACTGGATGCGTATTGTTCGTTATGTTGATGGACTGCCTATGGCGGATTACCGTCCGCATACCAAAGAGCTTCTGGAAGAACTTGGCGGAATGTGCGGAACCGTGACAGAGGCACTTCAAGACTGCCCAGCGCAGCCACCTGCTCGCAAGCTTCTATGGGAAATTCACAATGTGCAGGAAACGCTGTATGAATATATGCACTGGATCAATGAAGAAAAACTGCGGAACTGGGCCAGCCAGTCGCTGGATTTATACAACCAGTCACTGGTACCTGTGGAATCCAAGTTGAGGCGTGGCTGGATTCATAATGACTTCAACGATTACAACGTTCTCGTTGTTCCAAAACTCGCTGGACCTCCTGCTTTAGGTTTGATCGATTTTGGCGACATGACCCATTCCTACTTGGCGGCTGAACCTGCTGTAGCCTGTGCCTACGCAATGTTGGACAAGCCCGATCCTCTTGAGGCAGCGGTTCACTTGATACGTGGATTTCATAACCGTTTTCCACTTGAAGAAAAAGAGATTGAAATACTTTTTCCGATGGTGCTGATGCGTCTTTGTTTGAGCGTAACTCTTGGAGCATTCCAACAGCAGAATGACCCTGAAAACGAATATCTGGGAGTCAGTCAAAAACCTGCCTGTGAATTGCTGGAACGACTTCAAGATGTTAACCCCCGCTATGCACACTATCTTTTCAGGGATGCCTGCAATATGGAGGCATGTCCGTGGACATCAAAGTTCAGGAAGTGGCAAAAAGAGACAGTTGGTTTATTTCACGGCCTTCTGGGAAGTCCTCTTGATGCTAAAAAAACAGCGGTACTTGATTTGAGCGTTGGCAGTTCTTTTTCGGCAAAATCTGAAGGGATGTCTCTTGATGAACAACAAAAAAATTTTGATGCATATCTAATCGAAAAGAATGCTGAGATAGGTTTAGGAAAGTATGCAGAAGTACGGTCATTCTATGCAGCTGAGGAATTTCTAAATAACTCTCTCGATGGTGAAGAGAAGAGGACAATACACCTTGGCATTGACGTTTTTGTACCTGCTGGAACTTCAATTTATGCTCCAATCGAAGGTGTAGTTCATCAGCTTCAAGACAATCACAGTAAGCTTGATTACGGACCTACGGTGATACTCAAGCATCAACCGGTAGATGGTCCCGTGTTTTATACCCTTTATGGTCATTTGGGCCGGGAGTGTCTGAAGCAATTGAAAATAGGGCAAAATATCAGTGGTGGCATGGCCCTAGCTAAAACCGGGTACTCAAACGAAAATGGAGGTTGGCTTCCTCATGTTCATTTTCAGATAATCCTGGATCTGTTTGATTTTGACGGCAATTACCCTGGAGTGGCACTTCCATCCCAGCATAAGGTCTGGACCAGTATTTGCCCTGATCCCGGCTTGATGCTGGGACTCGGCAGCGAAAGTATGGCGAAGGAAATTGATTCCGGACAACTACTCATCAGGCGCAGAAATGTTTTTGGCCCTTCACTGAGCCTGTCTTATCAGGATCCGCTCATCATTGTTCGAGGTCAGGCGCAGTCGCTGATTGACTCCAGAGGACAGTTTTATCTGGATTGCGTCAACAATGTGGCCCACGTAGGACATTCTCATCCCAGTATTGCAAAGTCACAGAGCAATCAGGTTTATGTTTTGAACACTAATACGCGTTATCTGAACCCAGTCAATATTGAGTATGCAGAGCGTCTTTGTGATCTGTTTCCTGATCCACTCAACACTTGTTTCCTAGTCTGTTCCGGAAGCGAAGCCAACGAGCTGGCCTTGCGGATTGCCGGCACTGTTAGCGGACAAAAAGACGTGATCGTTCTCGAGGAAGCATATCATGGCAATACAAGAGCGAATATAGATATCAGTCCCTACAAACACAACGGACCCGGTGGAAATGGACCGCCGGAATGGGTTCATGAGATTCCAATGCCTTATCTGTATCGTGGTCTGTACCGAGATCCTGCCAGTGCTGGTAAGCTTTATGCTGATGAGGTCCATAAAATCTGTGAAAAACTTTCTGCACAGGGAAAAAAACCAGCAGCATTTATCTGTGAATCCATGCTTGGTTGCGGGGGGCATGTTCCTCTACCTGAGGGTTTTCTGCAGCAGTCCTACCAATATGTGAGGCAGCACGGAGGACTGTGCATAGCCGATGAAATTCAAGTAGGTTTTGGACGTGCAGGGAAACATTTCTGGTCATTTGAACTGCAGGACGTGGTACCGGACATTGTCACTCTCGGTAAGCCAATCGGTAACGGACACCCCTTGGGCGCGGTTATTACTACGCGGAAAATAGCAGAAGAATTCGCCAACGGCATGGAATATTTCAATACTTTCGGAGGAAACCATGTTTCCTGCTCTGTGGGTATGGCTGTTCTGGATGTAATGGAACAAGAAGGGCTCCGGCAAAATGCTCTGGAAACAGGAAGCTGGCTGAAAGAGAATCTTGAAGCACTGAAAAATTCTTTTCCCTTGATTGGAGATGTACGCGGAGAGGGATTTTTTCTGGGAGTTGAATTGGTTCTTGAACCTGAAACAAGAGAACCGGCTCCGCTTCATGCTAATTACCTGGTTGAAAGGCTGAAATCACGTAAGATTCTGCTTGGTACTGAGGGACCGGGACACAACGTTCTGAAATTCAAACCACCCATGGTTTTCAACTTTATTGATGCACAACATTTACTTGGAGAGCTGGAACAAGTGTTACGCGAAAGCCCGATGCAGCAAAGCCAGTAAAGTTTATATGGCCAAACGAAAATGCATTGCTATTGGAGGGATTAGTAATGAATGCAATATATATTCTCCTCTGTTTCAAGCAGGGGCAGATTTTGAGAAGATTCACGAACACATACAGGAACAGAGCTGCAGATTCATAGGCAGACACCATAAACGAACTCTAGCGCCTTTGCGGACAAGCAGTGATTCACTGACTTTAAGTGTCACGGTTTCACCTTCTATCTCAATTTGTTTACGACAACGGACCATCAGTATATATTCATCAAATTCTGGATTCTGATGCGGTTCACTCCAACCTGGTGGTGCGACCATATGAGCAACACTCTCTTTGGACTAGTTGCTGACAACACGTCCAGCATGCTCTTCAGTCAGTTTGCCGTCAGTTGTCGTTACCACAAACGGTGCCTGCAGTAAAACGTAGGAGCTACTCATTCTGCCTAACTTAAGGTTTCTTGCCGAATTATTCCAGGATATATTTTTTTTACCGCCCTATCGTAATGAGATTGATCATCGATTTCAGTCCACACTAAATCATCAACCCGCAAAAAATGGACTACCTGTTCTGAGCTTACTTCAGAAATACATTCCTCATAGTGATTGCTGCACGGAAATGTTAGATTTTCTTCATGATGTGCACACATCGTTCGGAGCAAATTCTGAGATATTTTGGAAATGCCAACTAACTCCCCCTGAACCTGCAAATGTCGTCGGGGCTGTTTTGAAATAGCCGCAATATCTCCGCTTACAGTGCTGCTGGAGGTCTCGTACTCAGAACGTTCTCCATGATTCTCTCCATAGATGTAAACCTCATCGTTGGAACCAGTTTTTCCTGAAGCCAGCACAACATCCGGACCCTCATAATTTAAGACTGAGGGCAAAGCGCGAGATTCATACAGCAAATCAGACTCCAACAACAAAAAATCATCCAACAGAACATCCTGGGCCACAAAAAGTGAATGCATGCTGCCGGTTTCAGCAAAACGGGAACTATGAATAAATTCAATGTCAGGCAAGCTAGCTTCATGCCGAAGGTGTTTGTGGTACATTGTTTTTTGAAAGCCCGTCACCATCACGACTCGATCGATTCCTTCTTTTTTCAAGCGCTCCAGCGAGCGGATAATCAGTGATTTTCCGTCAATTTCTAGCAAGCCTTTTGGACAGGTTCCAATCACATTCCGCAACCGGATTCCCATTCCTGCTGCAAGAATAACAGCTGTGCTGATTTTTGAAAAGGAGGATTTTTTCATCGTGATTTATGACACCAGCCGTCCTCTGGTTTCTTCAGAAACTGCTCCATTTGGCTGATCCTGGAACTATATTTCATAAAGTTGCTGGTAATGGCCTCCTTCCAAAAGCAATTCATCGTGAGTACTTTGTTCTACAATCTGTCCATGCTCCATCACACAAATCCGATCCGTGTTCCGAATGGTCGAAAGTACTATGTGACATACCACTTTCAGAACCACAGGAGATGATGGTGAGACTAAAACACGAGATAAGTGTAACACATTAAATATTTTTCATCATCACCAAGATACCAAAACTAAAATCATAATCACTGGAATTACTGATAAACAAGTCCATGGGGTTATGAACAAAATAAAAACCGTCTTAGAAAGTGCCTTGATATGTATACTCTAAATCAGGTATTCTTCAATGATCATTCACACTAGTTTCACTACATAGTTGTATCCACAATGAATAGCGCTTTCGTATCAGGCTTTTTTTTACAGGACCTGAAAACACATCTTGAAATCATCTTATACCTTTCACTGCTAATTGTTGTAACAGATGAGATTGCTATCTGGGTTTTTCTTGATGGCAGACTAAAAAAGCTGTTTAGCTATATGAGACCATGGTTCATACTCAACATCTCAATAGCATTGACGCTCATAACCCTATTCAATTCTCTCTTCAATCATGTATTCCTGTCCGCTTTTTTGACTTATGTCATCACCTCAACTCTTGCAGGAATCCATATCGCAAAATTTAAGATATTGGGAATTCCACTCTTTTTCTGGGATTACATTATACTAAAGGAACCTCTGCTCTACCTTCCAACTCTGATTCAAAAAAAAACGACTTGGATATTGATAACATTGGGCATTCTATCAATCTGTCTTGTTTTCTACGGTATTTTTCAATTGCAGTCTTATTCTTTGGAACTAAGCAAAAGGGTTATTCTCTTTTTGGCATTCTTGTTTATTTCAGTGTTGGGATTTCTTCTGTTTAAAGTGCCTTACAAAAAGTTTTTCCCAGCCAACAGTTATCGCGATTCAGTGGTTTTTAAAACAGGCCTGCTCCCATTTCTAGCTTTGACCTTTAGATATTCTAAATCGAGTCCCCCACCGGCTGAATACAGCCAGGTTACCATTAAAGCTATTCAAACCGTTCATGGAGTTTCTGAAATGCAGAAGGATGAAATGCTCCCTGAAAACCTACCGAATATTATTGTTTACAGCATTGAATCATTGATGGACCTTGAAAACCTGGGTGTGCAGTTGAAGAACCACCCCATGCCATTCTTTGAAACCCTGAGACAAAAAACTGGAAGGGGTTTTTTTGTTTCTCCCACTTTTGGTGGACAAACCGTACAACCAGAGTTTGAATTATTGACCGGTCTCTCCCAGTATCAACTAAGCGTACCCAATCCTTTTATACATATTATCGACAAATACGATCATTTTCCGGCTTTACCAAGTACTCTTAAAAACCTGGGTTACTACACCCTTGGAGTGCAAGCGGTTTCTGCAAATGAGTTTCAGAGAAGGCAATACTATCCTATTTTGGATTTTGACAGATTTATCGCTTTGGAGTCGGACTACCCGAAAGAAGATTGGGAACAGGTCAACCATTTGCTTTCAGACCATTACCTGATCAAGAAAATCAAGGAGAATATCCCATCCGATGACAAACCGGTTTTCGGGTTATTCCTCAATAATTCTACCCATGCGTCTTACGATCATTGGGAGAAACAGGATGAATTTGCAGTTTTGAACGAAAACATTTCAGAAAAAACGAGGGATGTGCTGGAACGTTATGCTTCCGCCATAAATCATGCCGATCAGGCACTGAAGGATCTGGTGCAGTATTTTCAAGGGAAGTCCAAAGACACCATCTTCCTGATTTTCGGAGACCATTTACCAGGTTTGAGCAGTGTATTCAAAGATTTGCAACCATTCACCGGAAACAAAAGCTGGACGAAGTTTCACACTCCTTTAAGAATAATGAGCACATATGAAATTCCTAAAGAAGATAGAATCGTATCAGCAAATTTTTTGCCCTTACTGATATTACATCTCCTGGACCTTAAAACTTATCATCTCCCACCTTATTTTCAGGTTGTTGAGTCCCTTTATCAGGAAGTTGATGTCTATTCCAGCTACATACAGGATAAACAAGGTGAGATTTTTGAAAGACAAAATCAGCCTGAACACCTAAAAAAAGTATGTAGAGATTATGATTTGATACAATATGATCTTCTTGAAGGCCAACGGTACTTTAATGAATAGGAAAACCAAAAAAATGGATGAGCATGCTTACCCGCTGAATTTCCAGTTGCTTTTTGATCTGATGTTGGGACCAAAGTTTGAAATCCTTAATCTTTTTCATCATTGTGCAATTTAGTCATGATGATCGATACTTCCTGAGAAGGACGCAAAGTTGATCTGAAAAAGCTTAAACTACCGACATTGGGTGAGAAATATACAGGGCAGAGGTCTTCCAAGGGTTGCTTTGATCATAATGGTATGCTTCAGCGCTCATTCCACCAAATCCAGAATACCTTCAACTCCTGCCACATATTCCTTCCACGCCAAAAAATCTTGCCCGCCATCAGCAGACCGTAGATCCAGAATATGATTATCAAGGGAGTCACATTCCAGGAGACAAG
>JAKUUI010000038.1 GCA_022448485.1 SAR324 cluster bacterium | reverse complement strand
ACTGAAAATCTTGAGGCCTTGAAAACAGGTTGTGAGAATCTAAAGACACATGCAGAAAATGTTCAGAAATATGGACTGCCTGTGGTTGTGGCCATTAACCGTTTTCCAACAGACACTCCGGCAGAATTGGACATTGTACGTAGGTTTTGCGAGGGGATTGGAGTCGAAAGTTCTTTGAGCGAAGTAGTCGCACGAGGAGGCAAAGGCGGTTTGGATTTGGCTAATAAAATTAAGCGTGTTGTAGACGAAGCTCCAGGAACACCGAATTATTACTATGAAGACAGTGATCCAATTAAGAGCAAAATAGAAACTGTCGCCCGTGAAATATACCGGGCAGACGGTGTGGATTTCACAGAAGAAGCAGAATCTTCAATTCGTCGTTTGGAAGAAAATGGGTTAGACGGATGGCCGATTTGCATGGCAAAAACACAGGCTTCTCTTTCAGATGATCCTAAAAAACGCAATGCTCCGCGTGGGTGGCGCCTTCAGGTTCGTGAAGTGAAGGTTTCAAATGGTGCAGGATTCATTGTGGCACTCACCGGAAAAATGATGCTGATGCCAGGAATGCCCAGAGAATCAGCAGTGCAGCGTATTAACATTGATTCGGATGGACACATCTCCGGACTGTCTTGATTTAATAGCTGCAAATTTTAACAGACGAATAACTACGTTTTTCAACTAAATATAATGAACAGTATACAAAGTTATACAATCCGGCTCTGCAACATCGTGGTTTACGGATTTCATGGAGTGCATCCGGAGGAAAAAACTCTTGGCCAACGCTTTGAAATAGACTTGGAGTACCGTCTGAAAAATCCTGCTGATCCATGGAAAGATGAAGAACGTTCTACTATTTCTTATGTGAATGCGCACAATATTATCAGTCAAGTCTGTGCAGAGCAAAGTTTCAATTTGATTGAGACCCTCGGCAACAGGATTATCGAAGAAATGCGGGAACGCTATTCTGTAGACATCGTAGTTGTCCGTATCCGCAAACCATCAGTACCTATCCAAGGTATTTTGGATCATGTGGAAGTTGAAGTGGTCTGGCAGGCAGGATCTGCATAATCTATTTACAAACTTTGACTGTGATAGACATTTACGAGTTTCTTGATTCCAAAAACATTTCTTACGAACGTCACGATCACCCTGCTGTTTTTACAGTTAAGGAGGCAAAACTGCTTTCTCCCAAACTAGCTGGCGCAGCAACGAAAAATATTTTTTTGAGAGATAAGAAAGGATCAAGGAATTTCTTAGTCACCGTTCCACAAGACAAGCAGGTGGACCTTAAGGCTCTTTCTTCGGCACTGGATTCTTCCCGTTTAAGCTTTGGATCACCTGAACGTTTGAAAACTCATTTGGGAATTGAACCAGGTTCAGTGAGTTTGCTGGCTTTGGTCAATGACACAGAAAATAATGTAGAAGTTTTTATTGACAGAGAAATTTGGGAAGACACTGCGATTCTTTGTCATCCTTTGGTAAACACCTCCACGTTGGTCATTCCACGTGAAAGTATGGAACGTTTTTTGGAAAAAACCGGCCATAGGGTACAGTTAATTGAGGTTCCTGCTTGTGTGATTGAACGATGAACTTTACTGAGAAACAAAGATATATTTTGTGGGATGCAGCAGCGATAGGACTTTTCGGGATTAACGGCTTATTTTTATTTGCAACTTTTTTTCGAACCAAACAGGTTAGTCAAGCATATAACAATTTATATGCAATGACCTTCATTATAGAAGCATTTGTATTACTTATATTTACTTTGTTTTCTTATATCCATAGCAAAACTCCAGTCACCGGGCTGGAAAGGATTTTTGATACTTTTGCTTTTGGGGAGTCTAGCTTTTAGCATCCCTTTTTGTCTTTTGCGATGGAGTCGAAAAGATTAGAAAGTGATTTGATTTTTTAATAAATAAACAAAAAGGAGAGAGATGAACAGGAAAGCAGATGCGATTATCGTTGGAGCTGGAGTAATAGGTTCTGCCGTAGCCTTTGAATTGGCCAAAAGGGGTTACAAAACACTCAATATCGACAAGTTGCCGACTTCCGGATATGGCTCGACCAGTAATTCGTGCGCCATTGTTCGTGCCTATTATTCTACTTTAGACGGAGTGGCTATGGCATACGAAGGTTTTTTCTACTGGGATGATTGGGCGAATTATCTCGGAGTAAATGACGAGCGTGGGATGATTCAATATATGAAAACCGGCTCCATTCTTCTCAAACTTCAAGGCGAAGATCACAGTAAAAAATGTCTGAAATTATTTAATGAACTTGGAGTTGAATATGAAACATGGGACTTGGAGACGTTGAAAAAAAAGATGCCCATTTTTTCTCATGATCAATACGGGGGAACCACCCGTCCGGATGAAGATGAACATTTTTGGGACAAATCCGGAAATCAGATTGAAGGTGCTTTATTCACACCGGGTTCCGGATACGTCAGCGATCCACAACTGAGTTCGCATAATTTGCAAGTTGCCTCCGAAGCCAAAGGCGGAGAATTTTTGTTCAATAGTGAAATTACCGAAATCCGGCAAGAAAGCGGAAAAGTCATCGGCGTAACGCTGAAAAGCGGAGAACAAATTGATGCACCGATTGTTGTCAATGTCGCCGGGCCGCATTCTTTTATTATCAACCAAATGGCAGGTGTTGAGGATGAAATGAACATTAAAACCAAGGCTCTGCGCCACGAGGTGCATCATGTACCTTCGCCGGACGGCTTCGATTTTGAGAAAGACGGTTATCACACTTCGGATGGAGACAATGCAATTTATTTCCGTCCGGAAGTCGGAAATACGATTCTCATCGGCAGCGAAGACCCTGAATGTGATCCGCAAGAATGGATTGCCGATCCGGACAAGTACAATAATCAAGTCACTGAATCGCAATGGCAAGCGCAGGTTTACCGCTTGGCTCGCCGGATTCCGGACTTAAAAATTCCTTCCCGCACACGCGGCGTGGTTGATTTATATGACGTTTCCGATGATTGGATTCCAATTTATGACAAATCCGTGCTCGGAGGGTTTTACATGGCCATCGGTTCCAGTGGAAACCAGTTCAAAAATGCTCCGGTCGCCGGTCACTGTATGGCGGAATTAATCAATGCGTGCGAAAAAGGACATGATCACGATGCCGATCCAGTCAAAGTCAAAACGGTTTACACCGGCTTAGAACTCAATATGGGTTTCTACTCACGCAACCGTGAAATCAATCCGAACAGCAGTTTTTCAGTAAACGGCTGACTTGAAATACGAAAGAACATTGAAAACCAAACACTTGGAGGACGAAATGATCGGATGGAGACATGATTTCCATCTCCATCCGGAACTGGGTTTTGAGGAACACAGGACTGCAGCAAAAGTTGCTGATCTGCTCGAAGAATTTGGGATTCAAGTTCATCGGGAAATCGGCGGCACCGGTGTAGTCGGCATTTTGCAAAGTGGAGAAGGGAAACGGAGTATCGGACTCAGGGCAGACATGGATGCTTTGCCTATAGAGGAGAAAGGATCATCCGTTTACAGTTCGCAACATACTGGTGTAATGCATGCCTGTGGACACGATGGCCACACCAGCATGCTTCTTGGAGCTGCTAAATATCTCGTAGATTCAAGAGACTTTGATGGAAGGGTTGTTTTTATTTTTCAACCCAACGAAGAGCATGGACTAGGCGCTCCTGCAATGATCAAAGATGGACTGTTTGAGCGGTTTAATGTTGATGATGTTTATGGAATTCACAATATACCAGGAATGCCGATAGGGTCTTTTGCGATGCGTTCCGGTGCAATTACGGCAAGTGAAAGTTTGTTTGAAATCAACATCAAAGCACAGGGAGGACATGCCGCTTTGCCGCATATGGGAGTAGATGCTATCATGGTCGGCGCAGAAATCGTGCAGTCTCTGCAAACTATAGTTTCAAGAAAACTGAACCCTAGTTTGAACGGAGTGGTCTCCGTAACTGAATTTATCACTGACGGCAGTCGCAATGTATTGCCAGGCTCTGCGACATTGCGCGGAGATGCCCGTGCGCTTAGCCAGCAGGTCAACGAAACGATAGAAGCACGCATGAGGCAAATTGTAGAAGGAGTATGTCTGGCTCACGCTGTCAGTGCGTGTGTTCAGTATGAGACCGTATTCCCCTCTGTAATCAATACGCCATCTCCTTTTCGTGCTGCCCAACAAGCCGCATCTGAAGTTGTTGACTCGGCAGCGGTTGACACAGATTGCGATCCTAAGTTGTTCTCCGAAGACTTTGCACACATGGCTGCGGCCAGACCAGGTTGTTTTGTTCTGATGGGCAATGGGAATGATGATGCGAATGCACAGCCTTTACATTCCTCTGATTATGACTTCAATGACGAAGCATTAATTGTAGGATCGTCATTCTGGGTACAACTGGTTGAACAACAATTATCCAAAAGCTCTTTGTGATGTTTGCTGCAAGAATGGAACGACTTCGAGATCGGTTAGCGGAAGCTGAAGTTGGTGTGGCGTTGATCACCGATGACGATAGTGTTTATTACTTTACGGGTTATTACGATTACCTGCACATGGAATTCGGGCGGCCAACGATCCTGGTGGTTCCTAGCGACGGAGGAAGCCTGCTAATCACACCATCCATGGAAATGGACATGGCTGAAGAGGCGGCGGCCGTAGATCGAATCGAGGCCTGGAATGACGGAATGGGCAATGAATGGCGAGAGGCATTATCTACAGTATTAGCGGATGCCGGGCGTATCGCGATTGAGCAGGAACAAATGCCTCCGGTGGTGCGCGGTTACCTAGATTCACTATTTGAAAAAGCCCGAATCTGTGATGTGACTTTTATCGTGGCAGATATGCGGATGGTCAAATCCGAGGAGGAATTGCAATTGGCGCGTCATGCGGGACAAGTTGCCATGACGATGATGGCGGCCGGATACGATACGATTAGGGACGGGGTTCCGGAATACGAAGCTGCTTTGGCCATTTCTGCCGCTGGAACACGCAAGTCTGCGGAGTTGCTGGATGCATATTACAAAGACTCGCGAATGTCGCCCAATACTCACTTTTTGCAAATCATGGCCTCAGGCAATGAAATCACCATGCCTCACCACCGTGCATCTACGCGCATAATGCAGAGGGGAGAACCAGTGTTTCTCTGTTTCTGCGGAATGACCAATTTTCATCGTTTCAAACTCGGGTTTGACCGGACATTCTGGATTGGCGAAATCGCAGACAAATCTCAGGAGGCTGTTTATCAGCTTGCAGTGAAGAGTCAGTTTGCAGCATTGGCCATGCTTCGCCCCGGGGTAATGGCTGAAGAAGTTCATGCGGCTTATGCCGAAGTCATCCAATGTGCAGGGTATGAATATCCTTTCCGCTGCGGACGTGGAACCGGATTCAGCTATTTGGAAAAACCCCAGTTGGTATTCGGCGACAAGACTGTACTGCAACCCGGAATGGTGCTGGCCGTAGATGGATCAGTAAGTGTGAAAAAAACTTTCAGGGCACAGGTCGGAGACAGCTTCATCGTGACGAAAGACGGGTACGAGCCGCTGACAGAATTTCCCATAGATTTAGAGGACGTTGTCATTAACTGACCGACAGAATATCTGGCAAATCGCTAACTGATTTTAATCAAAAATACAGAAAAAGGATGAATCAAATTATTTCAGTATCTAGATTCGTTCCCCATCAGCAGAGCATTTTGAGTGAAAAATCCTGCTGACAATATGAATGCGTATTTATGATAGAAACCTACCGAGTTGTGGTTTCCTCATCAAACAGATCATCTGGATCATATGAATGTACACTGGTATAAGTCTAATTTCGATGAAGGAACATGGTATTTGTTTTCAATGGTTGGGATCACAACGGATTAATTCGCCAAAACAATAAAGGCATGGAGGCCTTAGAACAGACTATGAAATATAAAGAGGGAACCCTGCCCGGGGATCTGATCGTAATAAAATCAAAAATTCTCGAAATCAAGGATAAACTGATCAGGTTTTACCATGCTATGTACAATGCTGATACAGAGACAAAAGTTGCTACTGCCGAGCTGATTGCTATACACTATACATAGAGAAAAAGTGTGACCTATTTATTTCATGAAGAAATAAAAGAAAAATGTAAGGTACTCATGAATGATGCCACTTAGTCAGTACAATGTGGAGCAGAAAATGGGCAATTCTTTTTCTCATTTACCTCCGCTTGACCTGTGCGTTTTATATCAAAAAAAAACTATGAGCTTTCAATTAAATTGTCCAAACTGCGGTAAGCGTGCCGTTAGTGAATTTACTTTCAAAAGCGAACTTAAAACTCGTCCTGCTGCAGATGCAGATTTTTCAGAATGGACTGATTATGTGTATTTCAGAGAAAACAACATGGGTCCACAAACTGAATGGTGGTTTCACAGCAGCGGATGCCAAAGTTGGTTTTTGGTCGAACGGGATACCACGAATAACACCGATCACCGAAGTTTTTGGTACAACGATTCGGAACAACCGGACAACAACTGAGGAGCCTGATGGCAAAACGGATCACTACACATAAATATTGCGAGCTTCCGAATTTGGGTGAGGAAATTTCGTTTACCTTTGATGGCAAACGTATCCCGGCTTATGCCAATGACAGCATAACTTCTGCGTTAATTTCTTCTGGGACATCGCTGATATCAAGGAGTTTTAAATATCACCGCCCTCGCGGAGCCTACGATGTTCATGGGCAGGGCCACGAATCTTTGGTAACAGTCGATCACGAACCTAATATCTTGGCTGATCGAATTCAAGTACGGAACGGAATGGTCGTACTGTCGCAAAATGCCTGGCCTTCCCTGGAATTTGATCTGGGTGAATTCAACGATTTTTTGGTACCGATGCTGCCAAACGGTTTTTATTACAAAATGTTTCACAAACCAAAATGGATCTGGCCAATTGCTGAACATCAAATTCGTAAGGTTGCAGGCCTTGGAAAAATAGACACTGCTGGAAAAAATGCCCATCGGCGCTATGAAAAACGCTACCGTTTTCCGGATGTTTGTGTAGTTGGAGGCGGTCCTTCAGGGTTGGCGGCGGCCCAAGGTGCACTTGATGGAGGCAAACAAGTTCTTCTGATCGACGATAATCCGGAACTCGGCGGTCATGCTTTGCACAGCATTGCTCCGGTTTCAAATTGCGAAAATGAAAAACTGAACGGCTTTCCGGAAAATAAAGCGGTTCAAAGACTAATTGACGAACTGGCTGCATATCCGAATCTGGAAGTAATGGTCAACACCAGCGTTTTCGGGGTATATGAAGACAATTTAATAGCGGCGCAATGCGGTGCAGATTTGTTTAAAATACGTGCTAAGTCCGTAGTACTGGCTCCTGGAGCAACTGACCGGCATTTGATTTTTGAGAACAACGACCGTCCCGGAATCATGACCGCCCGCGGAGTTGAAAGGTTGATAATGCGCCACGCCGTAACTCCAGGAGAAGAAGCAGTTGTAGTGACTACACATGATGGTGGTTTTCATACGGCCTTGCTTCTGGAAGGCGCAGGAGCAAAAGTCGCAGCAGTGGTCGATGGACGTGAATCAGGGAATGCAAAGGGAGAATTCGAGCAGAAAATCCTTGAACTGGGTATCCCTGTTTACAAAGGACTGACAGCTCATGCTGCTCACGGTAGAAAGCGAATAGAGCGTGTTGATATCGGCCCTTTGTCCGGAGGGGACGCTCATCATTCTTTTAATTGCGATTTGCTGGTGTTGGCAGTCGGATTTAAGCCTCAAGTAAATTTACTCTCGATGGGCAGCAAACGTCCGGAATGGGATCCTGCACGTCAAATTTTGCGCGTCACAGATTTGCCCTCCGGAACGTTTTCCACAGGAGAAGTTCACGGATGTGCCGGATTTGCCCGTTTGTACGCAGAAGGAGTGAAAATCGGAAAAGTTGCAACACAACCGGACAGTTCGGTGTCAGATGAAAATCCTCATGAAACTGAGCGGAATGCGGATGAGATCATCATGGCTTTGCCTGCTGACATTGAATCAGGGGGCAAGCATCATTTCATTTGCAAGTGCATGGACGTTACCCGTGCAGAAGCACGCGCCTCAATCGACGAAGGCTACGATCAAGTAGAAACACTCAAACGTTACTCAAGCATGGGAATGGGGCCCTGTCAAGGCAAAGCCTGTCATGAGGCTGTTGCACGTCTGGCCGCACAAGATACAGGTCTGTCTGCACTTGATGCTGTACCAACAACGGTACGTCCCCCTTTTTCCGGGGTAACATTTGGTGTTTTAGCAGGACGTGCTCCGTATTTGTCTCCGATTCGTCGGACACCATTTCACCAGTGTCACATAGACTTGGGTGTAAAATTTTTGAATGCAGGTCAATGGAAACGTCCTGATTCATACACCGATCCACAAAAAGAAGTCGGAGTTGTACGCAATGGATTGGGCATGATTGACGTCAGTACACTCGGAAAAATTGAAATCAGCGGACCAGAAGCAATTGATTTTCTGCAATTTATGCTTCCAGGGAAATATGCAAAATTTATGGTGGGGCGTACACGTTACTCAATCATGGTTGGAGAAGACGGCATACTATTTGAGGACGGTACAATTTCCCACATTGAGCAGGGACGTTACTATTTGACCACTAGCACTGGTAATCAGGATGCAATCAATTATCTATTTCAATGGTGGTTATTAGTGGAAGACTTTAATGTGCAGGTTAAAAATCTCAGTTTGGCCTATGCAGCATTGAACATAACAGGGGCAGAATCTCGGGAATTTTTGCAGAAAATCGTCGAGATTGACATGTCAAATGAAGCCTTTCCGTACATGCACTGTCGTCAGGCCAGCATCGCAGGTGTTCCAGTCTCTTTTTTCAGAATTGGTTTTACTGGAGAACTGGGCTATGAAATTCACTTTCCTGCAGAATATGGAGAATCGATGTGGAACCATTTGATGTCAGAAGGGGAAGAATTTGCGCTAAATCCTTTTGGAGTGGAAACTCAACGCATTTTACGTTTGGAAAAAGGACACTTGATTCCAAGTACAGACACTGATGCTTTGAGCAGCCCGTATGAAGCTGGAGTCGGTTTTGCGATCAAAGACGACAAAGCTGATTTTATCGGCAAAGCATTTTCGCAGAATTTTAAAGAACGTGGCATTGAAAACAAATTGGTTTCGTATCAACTGGAACCTGATGCACCTATTCCTGAAGACGGAGTTGCCGTTCTTGAAATCGGAAAGTCCGCTGCTGATGTCAAAATCGCCGGACGTGTCACGAGTTCACGTCTCAGTCCAACTTTGAAACGCGGTGTCGGTTTGGCCTGGGTACGCAAAGACATGGCTGATTTAGGCAACAATTTCACGATTCGTTTAGAAAATGGACGTGATGTAACAGCGACAGTGCTGGATCATGCGGCTTATGATCCGGAAGGTTTGCGCTTAAAAAGTTGAGAGTACAATTAATGAAAATTATCAAACAGCGAAAAAGGAGTGCTGCAAAAAATACTTACTAGATAATATATTATGCCAGGATTACTTCCCGATATTGACCCAGAGGGTCTTTTAGAATACTCAGTAGTTTACACGGACCGCTCTTTGAATCACATGTCACAAGTGTTTCAAGCAGTGATGAATGACATTTCAGCGACATTGAAAAGTGTGTACAACGCGCAGGCTGTGGCTGTGGTTCCAGGAAGCGGAACGTTTGGCATGGAAGCGGTAGCGCGGCAGTTTGCTTCAGGTAAAAAGTGCATGGTCATACGGAACGGATGGTTTAGTTTCCGATGGACACAAATTTTTGAAAAGGGCAGTATCCCTGCACAGTCGACAGTTCTCAAAGCACGGCGTACCCATGACGCCCCGCAAGCTCCCTTTGCTCCAGCGCCAATTGAGGAAGTGGTTGTGGCCATCAAATCCGAAAAACCGGATGTACTTTTTGCTCCGCACGTGGAAACGGCTTCGGGTATTATGCTCCCTGATAACTACATTCGTGCACTGGCCGATGCTGTTCATTCGGTAGGAGGATTGTTTGTAATGGATTGTATCGCTTCCGGTACGATTTGGGTTGATATGGAAGTTTCCGGAGTCGATATTTTGATCAGCGCACCTCAAAAAGGATGGAGCGCATCACCGTGTTGTGCATTGGTGATGCTAAGTGCTTTGGGACAAGAACGCATTAAAAACACGGAAAGCAGTAGTTTCTCCTGTGATTTGCGCAAGTGGTTAAACATCATGGAGGCCTACGAAAATGGCGGACACGCCTATCACGCCACTATGCCCACCGATTCACTTAGGCGTTTCCGGGATATCATGAAAGAAACGGAAGAATACGGCTTTGAAAAAGTCCGTAATGAGCAACAGGAACTTGGAGATAAAATAAGAACCATGTTGGCAGCTAAAGGAATTAAAAGCGTAGCGGCAGAAGGTTTTCAAGCTCCAGGAGTGATAGTTAGTTATACTGAAGAAAAGGGAATCCAAACAGGAGAAAAATTTGCGGAAATTGGTTTTCAAGTTGCGGCAGGAGTACCCTTGCAATGCGATGAGCCGGAGGATTACCAAAGCTTCCGTTTGGGGCTTTTCGGATTGGATAAGTTGCATAATGTCGGGCGGACGGTGGAGAAAATTGAAGGAGCTTTGAATCAAATTATTGAAAAAAAGAAATGAATCTTAATCTTAAATGTCTGATTTTGAAAAAAACAAACGCAACAAAATACGGCGTATTCCAAAACGGGCAAGTTACTCAAAGGAAACGATTTATCCGATCATTGATGCCGCGCCGATTTGTCATTTGGGTTTTGATGAGGACGGGCAACCGTTTGTGATACCAACCATTCACGCACGGGTAAATGATACGCTTTTCGGTCATGGTGTAAAATCCAGCATGAAACTAAAGCAGTCGGCTTCCGGAATTACGATGTGCATTACCGTGACATTATTCGATGGTTTAGTTGTTGCTCGCTCTCTGTTTCATCACAGCGTGAATTATCGTTCTACGATCGTGTTCGGGCAAGGGCGTTTGGTAACTGATGCGAAAGAAAAATTAGAAGCCCTCATGGCCATCGCAGAAAACTTGATTCACGGACGTTGGGATGAGGCGCGAGAGCCAAACAAGAAGGAACTTAGGGCCACCAGCGTCGTGGCCATTGAAATTGAATCGGCTTCCGCAAAAACACGGAATGGGCCACCGGTGGATGATGACGAAGATTATGAGCTTCCAATTTGGGCTGGAATAGTTCCCATCAAAACTCAGTATCTTTATCCGGAAACAGATTCACGATTGCGATAAAAAATATAAGTTCCGGAGTCGCTTCAAAAGTTGATGTCAAATTATTAAATAAAGAAGAATGAAATGAGCTTCACAGTCTATCTTTCCGGAGAAATCCATACCGAATGGCGCAACGAGATCAAAGAAGGCGCGCAAAAAAACGGACTTGATATTGAGTTTGTTTCTGCAGAAACCGATCATGATGCCAGCGACGCGGCGGGAGATCATTTGGGGGGCGAAAGCAATCCGTTCTGGCACGACCACAAATCAGCAAAAGTAAACGCCATCCGCACAAAAACGTTGATTGAAAAAAGTAATTTGGTTATCGTACGCTTTGGGAACGAATACAAGCAGTGGAATGCTGCATTTGACGCGGGTTATTGTGCTGCTCAGGGAAAAACTTATGTCACTTTGCATTCGGGAGACATTGTACATCCCTTGAAAGAAGTCGATGCCGCTGCAATGGCATGGGCGACTACAACCGATCAGGTCGTGGAAATTTTAAAATATGTCACAAAAGCATAAACAATAGAATCACAAGTCGAGAGAAAAGTGATTAAAACCAGTCCACTTTCCGGGATTTACCGCAACCATTCGGTGAAATTGACAGAGGTTTCCGGATGGCAAATTGCCGAACATTTTGGAGATGAAGAGCGTGACAATAAACATTTGCTGCATGATTGCGTCTTGGTCGATTGGTCGCATATCGGCAAAATTTCCCTTTCTCTGGGCAATGCAGCAAAAGCTGTGAAACAGGTTTTTCCTGAAGCTTCAGCGCTTGAACCTCTCAAAACTTTGTCAAGTCCAGACACGGCCGTTTTGCGTTTAACACAAAACGATTATTTTATTTTGTGCAAACCCGGAACTGAAACAGATTTGCTGAAAAAACTAGATTCAGAAATCACCACTATCACCGACCAAACTGGATCGCAAGGTTGTCTCGTTTTAGGAGGTCCTCGACGGAATGAAGTTTTGGAACGTTCCACAGCCGTAGATTTGCGGCGTGACAGAGTGACGGCAGGTTCAGTAATTCAATCATCGATTCATACAATAAATATGACATTGTACCGCACTAAAAATTTTGAGATTATCATCCATCCCAGACATTTGTCGGAATCACTTTATGATGCACTGATGGACGTGGGCATTGGAGTTGGATTAGTTCCGGCTGGGATTGCTACTGTCCCGGTTTCTTTTGAAGAGGGGAAATAATGACTCAACGAATGTGGCAAAACCACGAACTGAAAAAGAATTACGACGTAGTAATCATCGGTGGAGGAGCTCACGGCTTGGCAACTGCCTATTATTTGGCGAAACTTGGTATCACAAATGTAGCTGTACTGGAACAGAAATTCATCGGTTATGGTGGTTCCGGACGGAACACAGCCATTCTCCGATCAAATTACCGCACAGAAGAAGGAATCAAATTTTATGACCAGAGCCTGGGACTTTACGAAGATTTGGCCGGAGAACTGGATTTTAATTTAATGTTCAGTCAGCAGGGGCATTTCACTCTTGGACATTCAACTGCTGCAATTGCCGGATTAGTAACCCGTGCAGAAAACAACAAGGCTCTGGGTGTTGACAGCTATGTCCTTGATCCAAAAGAAATAAAAAAGATGCTTCCGGAAATTGACATTTCGGATCATCCACGTTTCCCAGTAATGGGTGCACTTTACCACCCCCCCGGCGGAATCATTCGACATGATGCAGTAGTTTGGGCTTATGCAAGAGGTGCTGACCATGCGGGCATTCACATTCATCAATTGACTGAAGTAAAGGACATTCTTGTAGAAAATGGAAAAACCACTGGTGTCGTTACTAATAAAGGCACGATTAACTGCGGTACATTAATTTCCGTAGTTGCTGGTTGGAGCTCTGAAGTTTGCAGAAAGGTAAACGTCAAACTGCCTTTTGTCACACATCCATTGCAAGCCCTTGTCACTCAGTCTTACAAACCTTGGTTGAATCAAGTGGTTGTCAGTGGGACGCTGCACATATATCTCAGCCAGACAGACCGAGGAGAACTAGTCTGTGGAAATGGAATTGATACCTATCCGCATTATGGCATGCGTTCAACTTTGGGCTTTTTAGAAAGTTATGCGGCACATGTTCTGGAACTTTTTCCTGTTTTGCACAATGTCGCAGTTCAACGGCAATGGGCTGGGTTGTGCGATATGACTCCTGATTACAGTCCCATCATTTCTCCAATTGATGAAATTGACGGATTCTATGTCAATGGTGGCTGGGGAACTTATGGTTTTAAAGCATCCCCTGCCAGTGGATTCAATACAGCTCAAATGGTTGCAGACAGAAAAACACCAAAAATGATTGAGCCGTTCCGCTACAATCGCTTTGCAGAAAACAGACTGTTAGGTGAAAAAGCGGCGGCATCAGTAGGAAGTTAGGAGGCTTCACCAACTATCATCAATTATTTGGAGGAACACTTTTTTTGAACTGTAGTGCTACAATCAACCTGTGGTTGAACTATTTATAATCTCTAGTAAAAGGAAATAAGTGGAAATCATTGTACCAGTTAAACAAGTACCGGATGTAGAACTCAATATTAAAGTTAAAGATGGAGCCATTGTTGAAGAAGGCTTAAGCTATGTGATAAGCAGTTGGGATGAAACTGCTCTGGAAGCAGCTTTGCAAATTACTGAAGACGTGGGCGGTGAAGTTACTTTGCTGACAATCGGACCTGAAAAAGCCGCAGAGTCTCTGCGCAAAGGTTTGGCAATTGGAGCTCACAAAGCAATTCACGTAAAATACGACGACGCAAAAGAGACCGACTCATTTGCTTACGCAAAAATATTGCAAAAGGCTTTAGAAGGACGCAGTTATGATCTGCTTCTGACAGGAAAGCAAGCTCAAGATACTGATGCAGGCCTTACAGCCCCAATGCTTGCAGAGTTTATTGGGCTTCCGCAAGTGACAAATATTATCCGTTTCAGCGATGTCTCAGACGGAAGAATCACTCTTCATCGCATGGGGGACCACGGTACTGAGGTTGTAGAAATGAACCTCCCTGGCGTGGTAACTGTCAATGACAGCCTCAACGAACCACGTTTGGCTTCGATGCGCGGCATTATGATGGCAAAGAAAAAACCGCTTGAAGAAGTGGATTTGGATGGAATTGGTGTCTCTGCCGAAATGCGTGGTGCGCCAGCCTCGATGACCGAAGTTCTGCAATACGAAAAACCTGATTCACGTAAAGAAGGAAAAACCTTTGAAGGAGAAGAGGCCGATACCGTCAAACAAGCAATGGAATTGCTGGTCAGCGAAGCCAAATTTTTGGCATAATTTTTTTGCTGCTTACGGCTTAAATGAACATAGAATCAAAAAGCAATCCCATTATTTCCTGCGAAATTCTGCGGCTTATATAAACATGAAATTAAACTAAAAAATGTCAAAAATTCTTATTGTTACAGAAGTAAATAACGGAGAAGTCAAAAAAAACTCTTTGGAATTGTTGTCCTTTGCCAAGTCGCAGGGATTAGAAAGTGATGCTGTCTTGATAGGTTCCGGAATTTCCGGACAGGCAGATGTATTGGCAGGACAAGGTGCATCTACTGTTTATCTAGGGGATGATGCCTCGCTCGAAATTTACAACACTGAGCAATACACTGCCTTGGTCTCAGACGCACTTGAGAAGTCTGGAGCAACACAGGTCTGGCTTTCGTCTTCCGAATTGGGACGTGACCTTGCCCCACGTGTGGCCGCAAGGCAGGGTGTGGGAGCATTAAGTGATGTAACACAATTGGAAGTCAATGTTGACGAAATCACGGCCTACAGACCTTGCATGGCAACAAAAGTTATTCAAAAATGCAAATTCAGTAAAGACGGTTTGCGAGTCATCAGCATTCGCAGTGGTTTTTTTGCAGCAGATGAAACATCTCCTGCAAAGGCAAATGCTGTTTCGCTTTTAATTCCAGAAGGCCACCCGCAACTTAAAGTCATTGATGTACAAGTCGAGGTCAGCGACGAAGTTGAACTTAATGAAGCCAGTATCGTGGTCTCTGTGGGACGCGGAGTTGGTGGCACAGAAGGTTGCGATGCGGTCAAACCATTGGCCAATGATTTAGGCGCAGCATTTGGTGCCTCACGAGCAGTTTGTGATGCAGGATGGTTGCCGCACAAACACCAAGTTGGCCAAACTGGAACAATGGTCAATCCAGATTTTTATTTTGCTCTTGGTATTTCCGGAGCCATTCAGCACTTAGCCGGGATGTCAGGTTCAAAGGTCATTGTTGCGGTCAACAAAGATCCAGAAGCTCCAATTTTCAAAGTTGCAGATTACGGAATTGTCGGTGATCTCTTCAAAGCCCTTCCAATTTTCCGCGAAGAAATTGCAAAGTTGAAGGGATAGCTTGGCTTTCAAAACTATTTGAGCTCCCTACAAAAAAAATTGTAATGATAACAAAATTAATTTAAATTCTCTTTGCTCTCATTGTTATTCTGCTTATTTCAATTAGCTAAATGTTGGCACTCATTGAACCTTGTTGGATATTGGTCAAAAATTGAATAAATTGAAACTGATCAAATGGAATCTGCCATTATACTGGTTCTACCGTTGTTTCATAAAAAAGTAGTATTTTAATTCAATTGTCAGAAAATGAGATTGATTAATTAAAACTAATTCAACATTTTATGGAAATATTTTATTAAAAAATCATCAATTTAATTAGCAAGAGTAGGAAAAAATGAAATCACATTACAGAGTCGTCGTGGTCGGCGGAGGGGTGGTAGGCTCAAGCACACTGTATCATTTGGCAAAAATGGGTTGGAATGATGTGGTGCTCTTAGAAAAAATCGAGTATACCTCGGGTTCGACCTGGCATGCTGCTGGATTGTTGCCATTGTTTAACATGAGTTACAGCGTAGGAAAAATCCATAAATACAGTGTTGATTTATACCAAACTCTTGAGGCGGAAACCGGGCAGCATGTCAGTTTCCACAAAACTGGAAATTTACGTTTGGCGCGCAATCAGGAACGAATGGACGAGTATAAACGTTACTGCGGAACCGCCTCCACTATTGGAGTGCCGTTTGAAATGATTGGCCCCGCTGAAATCAAAAAACTCTGGCCGTTTGCAAAAGTGGATGACCTAGTTGGAGCACTTTATCATCCAGATGACGGGCACGTTGCTCCGGTCGATGTGACGATGGCTTTGCTCAAAGGCGCACGGGCCAACGGTGCAGAGACATATTCAGAAGTTGAGGTGACCACTATGGCGCAAAAGCCTAACGATGAATGGGTGGTCTGCACCAACAAAGGTGACATTACCTGCGATGTTGTGGTTTCCTGCACTGGAAATTATGCGCGTGAAACTGGACGCATGGTCGGTTTGGAATTGCCAGTTGTGCCTGTTGAACACCAGTTTTTTGTTACCGGGCCGATTCCTGAATTGGTTGAATACAACCGAAGCGGCAATCCGGAAATGGCAGTTTTGCGTGAAAGCGACGCCTCGTATTACATGCGCCAGGAAGCAGACGGTTTGATTCTCGGACCGTATGAGAAAGGAGCACCGTGCTGGGCATTGGACGGCGTTCCGGAAGGTTTTGGCCAGGAGCTTTTACCACCAGATTTAGAACGTCTAGAACCGCATATTATTGCGGCAGGCAAGCGAGTTCCAATTTTTGAAACTGCCGGAATCAAAGACCATATCAACGGTCCCATTCCCTACACTCCGGACGGGAATCCTATGGTTGGTCCAGCATGGGGATTACGTAATTTTTGGCTTTCAGAAGGACACAGTTTCGGCATCACCGCCGCCGGTGGCTCAGGAAAACACATTGCTGAATGGATCATCGAAGGTTCGCCGAGCATCGACATGCTGGGAGTGGATCCGCGCCGTTTCAGCGCTGCTCAATCCACTCGAGACTTCATCAAAGCTAAAAACGAAGAATGTTATGAACACGTCTTCGTCATTCATTATGATTTTGAAGAGCGTCCCGCCGCACGGCCCGCAAAAACAAGTCCGATTTACGACAGGCATAAAGCACTGAATGCTGCTTTTGGACAGCGTTATGGCTGGGAGCGTCCAAACTGGTTTACCCAGCAAGGAACTGCTCCATTCAACGAATACAGTTTTCACACACGGCGCACTAATTGGTTTGAAACCGTGGGGCAGGAAGTCAAAGCTGTGCGCGAAAAAGTCGGTTTGCTCGATTTAACCCCTTTCACCAAACACGAAATTTCTGGCCCCGGAGCCGAAGATTATTTAAACAAAATGATCGCCAACCGTTTGCCATCCAAACAGGGAGGCACTGTATTAGGACATGCTCTCACTTATTCCGGAGGAGTTGAATCAGAATTCACAATTACCCATGACGGCGACATGTTTTATGCCGTCAGTTCAGGGGCGGCCGAGCGTCACGACCACGATGTTTTGCTGCGCACCTTGCCACGCGATGGTACTGTAACTCTGAAAAACACCACGCTCGACCACGGAACTTTGGTGGTTTGCGGGCCACGGTCACGTGATTTGCTCTCCAAAATAACAGATGCCGACCTTTCAAATGACGGATTCCCGTGGCTCACATCACAGAGAATCACTGTTGCAGGAATACCTTTGCTTGCTTTGCGTGTGAACTTTGTCGGAGAGCTAGGGTGGGAACTGCACCATCCGATTGATCAACAAGTTCAATTGTTTGACGCAATTGTTGAGACAGGCGAGGCGTTTGGCTTGAAGCATTTCGGTATGTACGCCATGGAGTCAATGCGCATCGAAAAATCGTACCGTATGTGGGGAACAGATTTGACTCGTGAGTACTCGATTTTGGAAGCTGGATTAAGTCGTTTCGTGCGGTTTAAAAAGGATGAGTTTGTTGGTAAAGATGCTTTGGTAAATCAAAAAGATACCGGAATACCGCAGGAATTTGTCACACTGGAAATCGATGTGACGGATGGGGATGCAATGGGAAGTGAGCCGATTTTCCGGAAAGGAACAATGATAGGCCGTGCTACATCCGGATGCTTTGGACACAGTGTTGGCAAAAGCTTAGCCTTGGCTTATGTCCAAACCGGAAACGGCGATATCGGCACGGAGTTGGAAATCGAAATCCTTGGTGAGCGTCGACTGGCACATGTAATTCCTGAATCGCCGTGTGATCCAGAAAATGAAAAATTACGGGCGTAAAAAAACTCCAGGGCACTCTTATTCTTGTCAGAGCCCCGTATCCTTCCTCTTATCAATAAAAAAACATGTCTTTAGAAACGTGGTTGGCCTATACATTGGTCACAACAACTTTTTTGTTGATTCCCGGACCAACACTGCTTTTGGTAATCAGTTATTCGCTTTTTAGAGGAAGATCAACTATTTTGGCTTTGGTTTTTGGAGTTGGTCTGGGGGATCTGACTGCAATTAGTCTTTCATTTTTAGGAGTGGGAATGTTGTTACAGACGGTGGCCACCGCTTTTTATTTTCTCAAATGGTTGGGGGCTGCTTATTTGATCTGGTTGGGAATCAAAATGTGGCGAAGTGCTTCACAACCAATAGAGATTTCCGAAAAAGCAAAGAACCGGGCCTGGTGGGAGATTTTTAGAAATGCTTACGTGACAACGGCACTCAACCCTAAAAGCATCGTCTTCTTTCTGGCCTTTATGCCGCAGTTCATGGAACCTGACCTGCCTTTTATCTCACAGGCGCTTGTCTTGGGTGGAACATTTTTTGTGCTGGCAATCATGAGTGTCGTCAGCTATGCCTTACTCGCAAGTTACGCTGGCCAGCAGTTGAGCCTTACTTCATTACGACGCTGGTCTCAGCGCCTTGGTGGGGGATTACTGATTGGTGCAGGAGGAATGACCGCTGTTACCTCATAACACTTTCAGCTACAATTAAAGCAGATTATGTACAAATTACGTAATTTACAGTCAACTTAATGATATTATAGATTATATAAAAAGATAGGTAACAAAATAGTAACAAAATCACAAAAAGGAAGGATAATCAAAAACAGGCTTTGTTGCTGTTTTTGGTAGGAATTCCGTTGCAACCATACCAACTATGGAATACAACTCTGCAAACAAATCAGAGTTGTTCAGTTTACTCAACTGTGTCCAATGTGCTACAGTCCCTTCTTAATTTTCATAAAGCCATAATCTCCGAGTTTGTCCTTAACTTTACAACAAAATTACAATCTCGAAATGTGCAGGCGAAATGCAAAATTTATACATCACTTCAAATAATCCGATCATACAAATCTCACTAAATAGTAGGCAAATCATCTATTGTTTTGCCGAATCTTCCGTGATACGTAGCGTAGCGGTGTTAAATCGAACTGCAATGCATCAAACTATCAATCAGATATTTAATAAGGCTAAGAAATGAATATTGCCTTAGAGAGCGTTTTAGGCAACATTTGAAGTATATCGTAATAGCAGTCTAAAGACATGTATATTGTTCTTCTAAAACCTGACCTGCCCGTGGCTAAAACTGAAATAAACGATGATGGGAGGGACCACAAAACAGGCTTCAACCTAGTTTAGTGGCAACTCGTTACATTCTGGATCGTGCTGGGTTCAGACCAGTTGATCTGAACGAAATAGTCAAAGAGAAGACTAAAGAAGATCTGAATGTTCAATTTGTCGGCCTTGTAGGGGAGAATGTGGCAGAGATGTTAGTTAGCACTTTCAGAAGCAGGATAAGTATTTCCGGCCATGAGATGGCTGGATGAATATACATA
>JAKUUI010000037.1 GCA_022448485.1 SAR324 cluster bacterium | reverse complement strand
AAAAAACTCCGGGGTTGAGTAAATGATAAAGTACTTTACCTGACAAATGGTATCCAATTACCAAAAAGCGATTTACAATGGAAGTTGCTCAGGATATTGTCAAAAAAAATTTTACGGGGATCGATTTCAAAGATATACTTAATGATTTGATTAAGGAAATTGAGATGCGGAACTACATGATTACCCGCATCAGCAATATAGATAACATCCTCGATCGTAGCAATTCAGGTAATGGTACGGATGTTAAATTCCGATATTACAAAATTGTAGAATTTTGCAACCTCGAAAGTTGCAGCCAACTGATTTCGTCAGATTTACTGGCTGGTGTCTTTATGCCTGTGAGGTTCATCGTTTATCAGCGAATTGAGGAAGACAAAATTTATATCGCCTTTTTGAAGCCAACCGCGTTTGCCAATCTTTTTAACTCCAAAAAAATTAAGGATTTAGCTGAAATACTAGAACAGGATATGCATGATGTGCTGGAAGAAATTGTTTTTTAATCAGAGAACATTTTTATTGGTCTTTGCATCTTTATTTCTCTCATTTGAAAATAATTCTTCTCTGTCTGCACACGAAACTTCGGTATCAGGGACAAATGAAATTCAAGGTGGAAATTTTACACTAAATTCCACTGAAGGCCCTTTGTCTCTCAAAGATCTCCGTGGATCTGTTGTCCTCTTATTTTTCGGTTACACCTCTTGCCCGTCAGTCTGTCCAATTTCACTGGCCACAATAAGCAGTGCTTTTAGCAAAATGTTGCCTGCCGATTTGAAGCGAACAAAAGCTCTTTTCATAAGCCTTGATCCTGAGAGGGATGATGTTGAGGTACTCAAGCAATACACAGGATATTTTCATCCAAACATTTTAGGACTTACGGAAGATATTACTGTGGTGATCAAGGTTGCAGAGCAATACGGGATTAAATACAAAAAGACTCTTGTTCCTGATTCAGCATTGGGTTACGTGATTTCTCATTCGTCAGATATTGTTGTTTTAGGGCTAGACGGAAAACTTCGAAGGACTTTCCCGCACGATACCAGTGCAACACCTCTGAAAGAGCATATTATATACCTGTTGGACGAAAATTTATGAAGTGGTAAAAATGTGCCTTACCCATATTAATTTCAGCTTAGAAACCAGGGGTTTCCTAAGCAATTCCAGATTATGAATTCATTCAAAATAATAAGTCTCTGTCTTACCGCTTATTTAATGTTAGCGGGATATGTCTTTGCTTTTGAACACGAGGAATCAGATGTTCATTTTTACGTATATAATAAAAATATTGTTGAAGAAAACAGGAAAGAGCAAAAACCATTTTTTTTGTTATTTGCAGCAGAGTGGTGTCACTGGTGCCATGTGTTCAATGAGAAGACACTCACCAATGAAAAAGTAATTTCTTTTCTTAACAAAAATTTTGTCAATATTTTCATTGACTCTGACATCCACACTGGTGCATATCAGAAATATAAGGCAAATGGAGTGCCGTATACCGTTTTTTTGAATCCTGACGCTTCGGTATATTATCAGTACTCTGGTACTCTTTACGCAGAACCCTTCCTTGAAGTCATTCAGGGTGTGTATCAAAATATCAAGAAAGGATTGACTGTAGATGGAGATGAAATACTGCCTTTTGAATATACTCCGCCGACAAAATTTCATGAATACACTTTGGATAAGCTACGCAGTACATATATCAAGGGTGTTCTGGATAATTTTGATACCGAAGAATACGGAGTAGGCAATGGAGTAAAAGAAATCCTTCCGGAAACTTTCCTCTACTTACTGAACACTTCCAGTGGAAGAGACAGACAGGACGCAGTTCTATGGATTTCTGAAACACTGAAAAAAGCAATTGACAAGATATATGATCCTGTTGAAGGCGGATTTTTTCGTTATGCTGAAAAAGATAATTGGGATATTCCACATTATGAAAAAATGGCGGGATTGAATACAGGGACAGTTTTGCTCTTATACAAAGTGAATCAGGAAATGCCTGACCCAAAATTCAAAAAAGCAGCGCAACAAACCATTGATTATATGAACAATACTTTATTTGATGAGGAGACAGGTTCTTTTCTCAGTTTTCAGCAAGCAGACACTTCTTATTATAATTTGAATGTCTATTGGCGAAAAAACGTTGATCAGCCTTTGGTGATCAAAAAAATATTTACAGATCATTTGGCAATAACGCTCAATTATTTGTTGGATGTACTAAGTTACACCGGGAATAAAAGCCTTAAAAATAAAGTGATCCGTTCTCTTGATTTTCTTTCTGGAATGATCCTTAAAAATAAAGAAATCTTTCACTATTATTCAATTCCCGAAAAGCTGTGGAGTGGTAAAAGCGGTTTACAGGATCATGTATTGCTGGTAAAGTTACTTCAGCGAGCAGCTGCAAAATTCAAACATGAACGTTACCAGATTGCTGCCTCAAAAATTATACATTTTTCGTTCTCGAAATATTATAATGAGCAAAAGCAGATATTTGTCGATCCAGAGTTGGATGCAAAAGATTATGAGTATCTGATGGCAATGAACGGCGACATTGCTTTAGGTTTGATGGAGCAGGGTAATAAATCTGCTGAGCAAAAATATAACTCAGTGAAGCCGCTCATCAGATATTTTTCAGGATTGGAGGAGCTACTTGAAGACAAGTTTTGGGATGGCAAAGACTGGAAGTTTCTGGAACGTTCTGCTTTGTTCCTTTCTGCTGCAGACAAATTCCTGGATTTAAAATACAATCCAAAAAACTAATTACTAACTCATTAAAGGAAGTATGATAAAAATTTGCAGACGTCATGAGCCGACAAAAAGAAGTATATTATTAACAAACTTTATAAAAATGTTGATTCTATTTACTGGTGTTTGCATCTTTACCTCGGCTTGTGTCACATTGGGAAAGGACTTCCCGGTTTCACGTGTGGTTGAGATAAAGATTGGCAAGACCAGCAAAAATGAGATTCGCAAGATGTTCGGGCCTCCATGGCTTTCCGGATTTAAGGATGGTGAACTGACCTGGACTTACAGCAAATATGACTATTCACTTTTCGGAGAGAGAAAAGCAAAGGTTCTGGTCGTTCAGTTTGGTAAAAATAGGTTAGTCACAACTTTTACTTTCAATACGACTGAGCACAACGAATAGCCTTGGGTTAACGAGGCTGCTATCAAATAAGCCTCCAAATTATGAAGTCCACTCAATGGCAAGAGGACCGATTTGGGTTTATGGAAATGAAAAATAATAAAGCAGTTGCCACATTAACTAAAACTTTTCTGCTGCTTATTTTTCTGTGCAAGCTTGCTTTTTCTGTAACTGCTCAGGAAATACCAAATAATGCAGAACCCCTTGCTCCTGGAGACGCGTTTGTGATGGATCACATCGTTGTCGGCCCTTCAGAAGCAGTGATTCGCTGGCGAATCCCCAAATATTATTATTTGTATAAAGAGAAATTTGCTTTCAGCAGCAAAGATTTTATTATAGAGGGTGTTCAGTTTCCTCTTCCTGAAATTAAGGATGATCCTTTCTTTGGCCCAAGTGAAATTTACCATAATGTGGTGGAAGCCACCTTGCGTCTGACACCAAAAACCGAGGGAAATTCAAAGGGGATTCTGGATATCGCATACCAAGGTTGCTGGGAGGGAGGAGTTTGCTACCCTCTGCTAAAAACATCTATTAAACTGTCCGGACTTTAATATTTACTACTCAGGAAGACATGTGCAGGGGATTCTCCTGAAACCACATAAAGGCTTTGACCAACTTTTGTTTGAATTACTTATCCTACGAGTCTTCTTCACATGTACAATAGATTTCTCGCTCTCGAATCTTAACCTTTATCATTTTGGGCGAAGCACAACATAGAGCCGGAATCCGGTGAGATAGATTATAATCCTGTGCTCAATCTGAGCTGGCGACTGGATCCTGAATCAAGTCCTGAATGATAAAAGAATAACCTTTCAGTCGAAAAAAGCTCTGGTCACCATCTCAGCGACACAAGCCGGCTTTTCCTCATTTTCAATTTCAATAGTAACTTTCCTGACAATTTCAAGGGCGCCTTTAACTTCCTGCACATTTACCAATTCAGAACGAGTGCGTATTTTTTTACCTGGAGATACAGGAGCAGGGAAACGCACTTTATTTAAACCATAATTGATCAGTCTTTGTGCACCAGGAATCATCGGTTTGTCTGGATCCACCATTTCTGCAAGAAATGGAATCAGAGCGAGTGTGAGAAAACCGTGAGCAATGGTTCCACCAAAAGGTGATTCCGCTTCAGCTTTCCTGGGTTCAACATGAATCCACTGGGAATCTCCTGTAGCCCTGGCAAACTCATCAATTCTCTCCTGAGTCATTGCCAGCCACGCGCCCATATGTATTTCGCTTCCTATTTTAGGCTGTAATTCCTCAACTATCTCAGAAAGTACCATTTTTCATCCTTTCAATTAATCTGTTTTTTGTTCCGCTGCTGAAATTCCAACCACAATGTCTGAAACCTCATAAATTCTCAAATCCTCCCGCCACAAATTTGCATCTGCAGTTAAAACCACTTGCCCACCTTTTTGCTTGGTATTTTTTACGTGTACTTCCAGTTGCATGAATTTGTTGTTTGGAATGATCTGTCCACGATATTTCCAGACAACTTTACTAAGTACTGGAGAAAAACATGGATTTATGAATGGCTCTCCAAGTCGCTGCTGTAAGGCAAAAGATTGCAATGCTTGTATAATTGCTTCCACTCCAAGTGATCCGGGCATGACTGGATCTTCGTGAAAATGACAGGGAAAAAACCAGTCTTCAGGATCGACCTCTTTGCGTGCATAGGCATAGCCTTTACCATATTTTCCACCTTCTGCTACTATTTGAATTTCATCAGAGAAACTGAGTTGCCCCGTGCACAAACGGAAGTGTGGTTGATCCGGATTTTCTCCTAAAGTCTTCCTAAAATCAGCAGAGTTCAAATCCAACAAAATTGAAGAAGCCGCTGGGTTTTCATTAATCCAGGGGACGGCTTTTTCCCCTCCGTCTAAACCAACCTGATCAGCAAGAGCCTCACCAGTGAAATACCCAAACGTCGTATCACCTTCATAAAATTTTTGTCCATCACAACTCAAAGAAAAGCTGTGTGTCTGGATGATGGTGTTTCCGGAGGCTACCGTGGTGAGCAACTTGACTTCGTTCACAATCATCTTGCCGCGCAAGTCAGGATTATGTAGCAGAGTGCCGCTGCCGTCAAGATTTCGGTAACACAAGTCGAGTTCTGGATAAGTCAAAATTGCTCCGGAATGAGTTGATATAAATCCACACGGTTGTAAAGAAATTTCCATCAAAACAGAATAAGGCATGTTTGCAGGATGCGAATTTTGCTGAAAATACCAGGCATCTCCTGGAACTTCATATTCACTGACTAGAGTCATCGGCTTTTCGAACTCCATCCTTTTTCCATGCAGGTCATACACTCTTGAAATAAGCTGCAAATCGCCGTTCGGGTTACGCTGCATGGGACGTCCTTTGTAAATGGAAAAATCTTCACCGAAACATTTTGTCACATCACCCAAAGCATATTCCCATATCATCTGTTCATCTGCGGCAAGCTGCCGATCGCTGGTGGACGAAGGTTGATGATTGATCACTGCTGGTTGAATTTTCCCCCTTTGATATGATGTTCGTTTGTTTTTGGAAACACGTAGAGGGTTTCTATCCACGGAGCTTCCGGTTTTTTCTGCTAGTTGAACTCCTAAGTCTTGGAAATCGACAACGATTCTTTCGCCTGCTAAGATATCAATGTCTGCAATTGCATATGGGTACGGCTCCAAACCGATCTCTTTGACTTCTACACGATAGGTCATTTTGGGGTCACCTGGAATCACTTGTCCCCTGCAGCGTACAATTTGCGGCAAATCGTGTATTGGCTGAAATGTTGCGTCCTCCACCAAGGTTTGCAGACCAAGATGTAGTAAGAAAAACTGAAGCAGCTGCACACATCCTTCTGCCATTAAAGATCCGGCCAACACCGGATCATCCTTAAAATGACAGGGAAAATACCAATCATCTGGAGCCAAATCTTTTTCCGCAACAATGAATCCCAGACCGAACGGACCACCATGCGGTTCCACAGAAACGATCCTGTCTGACATCAAAAACTGATCAGGAGCATTTTTTAAAGAAGGATTTTTCCCATGTTGATCGTATTCAGGGCCAAAACATCCAGCAGGATTCCCGGTTGAAATTTCGAGTAATTCTTTTCGAGTAAATGTCGTTTTTGGGCAGTGAAGAAGTGGTGGAAAATATACTTTTTCTGCATTCTCTTTAATTTGTAATTCTTGATCAGTATGAATTACTCCTTTGCCTTGGGATAAATCTTCATCTGAGAAAAAACCGGCGCATCCATCATCCATCCTGAGAACCATTTTCTCACCGACAAAACACTCATAATTAAAAAAGAACAACAAATTCTGATCGTGCTTTGCAAATGAATTAATGGAAATTTCATAACGCAAAGTTTGGCCTTCAAGCGGCATGTCTTCAAGGTATGTCAGTGTACAATCCAGCAAGCGATAGACTTGTTCACCCTTACAATCAAAGTCAATTCCCAAATAACTGATTAGCATCAAATCACACTGTCCAGACTCAACAGCTACAGCCCACGGAATTTGTCCATCGGTTGTGTACCACGCGTTGTTTGGAATATCGTATTCTGTGGTGATAGTAGAAGGTTTAAACTCCCCCAGTTTGCCAACGAGTTTTGTTACCCTGCTGACCAACAAATATGGTTCCATTGGTAAGCGCACGCAGCGTCGGTAGGAATCAATTTCTGCGTACTCCGGACCAAAAACGTTAGAAATTTTTCCTCCAGCAAGTTCGAGCAAATCCTGATAGTCGAAGAGACAGTTTTTATCTTCTGATGTTAAGTTTTGAGTTTTGAGTGTTGGGTGTTGTGTGTACTGGTTCTGAGGAGTAGAAGAATTCGTGTTCCCTGTGTTGTTCGTAATTGAGCTGATCACTACTGCCAGTTGCCGCATTCCTTGCTGTCGAACATGCAAAAAGGCTGAGTGTGCCGAGTTGCGGTGAGAACCGTATTCACCGGTAAGTGGAGAAAAAGAAGAAACCGTTTCGAGGTGCTGGGCGTTAGTTTTTGACGTAAAGTCCAGTGCCAAGTTTGTAGTTTGAATCATTTGCTCAGGAATGCGATTTTGATCCATAGTTTTTGTATGGACAAACTCAGTTTCAGGAATTTGAGACTCTGAAACTCCGTGACTCTGAAACTTAGTGCCTTGCTGCCTTAGTGTATTAGTTCTTTCTTCAAAAACTTGCTGAATTGGAGCACCTCCAAGTCTGATGGTCTGCAGAAGTTGTTTTGCAGGCTGGACAGGAACTGGCGGAAAAAGTGCTTCCAGATTAACTGGGACACGATGACTGATCAGGCTGGATAATGTCTGAAGAATCATTGCCCTGTTGTCAGTTCCCTTGCGGTTTACGCTAATTGAAAGATGCGGTCGTTGATCCAAAGTTTTGCTGATCCACTTTGAACATGTGGTCCGAGGTCCAAAATCTACGAAGATCCTTGCACCATCTTCATAAACCTTTTCTACGAGACGACTATAATCCACCGTTTTCCCGTAAATAGTGGCAATGTTATGTCCCAACGTTTCACTATCTAATTTGGAGACGTCATAATCAATTGCAGAATAAAAATCAATATCAGGACATTCAATGACTTTATCTGTATGAATCCTTTTTATCTCCTCATATTCTGTTTTAACTGGTTCACAATGCACTACATCCGTAACAGGAATGGGGTAAATCGTTTGACCCAAATTCTGAATCACACGCTCGCAAGCTACCGGTTCTCCGGCAATGACAACTTCTTCCGGTGTGTTGATCAAAATCAGATAAACGTGAGGTTCTTTTTCGATTGCCTGCTGTATGACTTGCTTAGAAAGTCGGAGGTTGTAACAACCCCAAAGTGGTTTGTTCCTAAATTCATCTGGTTCCAATTCCCATGCCTCACGTACCGCATCCATTGGCCCTGCCAACCTTTCTTTGAAAAGCTTAGAGTTATTCAGAATGTCACTCATATTTGACATGCTTTCCCACACACCCAGTCCGTACAACATAGAAATTTCTCCCATGCTGTAGCCAAAAGCAATATCTGGTTCAAGGCCAAAGCCTTTGCGCATGACGTGCGTATTAAGAACCGCAGAACTGACTCCGCTTTCAAACATTGCGATTGGAGTGTGGATAAAATCTTCCTGCAGTTCAGTTTTTTCAGCATCACTCAAGCGTCCCAGCGTTCGTGGATAAAGTCGTCGTTCATGGAGAAGCTCCCCCAAATAATTACAGCCGCACCGTTTTTCATAAGGGCCGGTTTGATTCAGTAACTGTTCATCTAACTCATGCAGGCCCGGAAACATTTGAAACAAAGAACGTCCACAATCCACATATGCACTAAATCCACCCGGATAAGTGAAAGCTAATTTCCCTTTTCGTGACAATGGAGAGGCAGTAAAAAAACTGCCACGAGGAGAGTTCCATTCACCATTTCCGGAAAAAGAGTTTTCAATTCCGGATTTTGCCGCATCAATTTCTATTTGTAACTCATTGCGGACAGAGCCGATCAAAACTGCTGCAAATTTTGCTTCATTATTTTTTGAACGCTCATAATATTGGTGAGCAAGAGATGCTGGTTCCTGTCCGGACTGTAAATCTTTTTCTAATTCCAGCAATGTCTTGCTGATATCAGTCTTTTCCTGTCCGGTCAGAATAACCAAATTCAATTCACCTGATTCCGCAATTTCTATTTTTTGGCGTAGCTCGGCAGAGACTTCTGATAGAACTACGTGTGAACAAACCTGGTCCATGCCTAAACTGCTGACAGCAGCATGTCTTTTTGCAATTCCCGCTTGTATCAGCCACGGACGAGATTCTACAGGGACATAAAATCCTTTTGCAGACAGCAGCTCTGCCTTGGGAGACGTCCATTCCGGAACGCCGGGAATGAAGCGATGGTGCAGACAAAGTGCTGCTTTAATCAAACTCGCCATACCGGAAGCCGCAAAAGTATGCCCAACATTTGCTTTTATACTTCCCAGGGCACAGCTTGTGTCATTATTGGCATAAGCATGAGCCAATCCAGATATCTCCGCCGAATCCTCTGCAGAATTACCGCTTCCGAATACTTCCAGCAAGCCAATCTCACTAGCAGAAATTTTTGCCTCTGCCAAAGCCAAATTTGCAGCGTTTACAACCGATTCTGCAGAAATTCCAGCAGAAAAAGCCATTGAATCAATGGTTGCAAAAATATGTTCATCATCCTTTTTTGCAGATTCCAGGCTTTTCAAAATAACTGTACCGGCACCTTCGCCTATCATCCAGCCGTTGACGTTCTGGTCAAAGCTGAGCGTAGTCTTTCTGGTATTAAGGGGATAATTTCTTTGACGTAAAAAAACTTGTTCAGGACTGCCTGCGAGATCAACAGCCGTGATAACCACCGCTTCAACTTTATTTTCCAGCAACAATATTTGCGCAATTTCGAGTGCTCTGAAAACCGAATTTTCTTCAGCAGAAATTGTCATCGCCGGACCCGAAAAATCCCAGAGTGACGATATTCTTGCCGCCATGATGTTGCCGATAAAACTGGTGAAGCGGTTGATTGGCACTTCCTCAAGCAAACTGTCTTTGGCCAGAGCAATCAATTTTTCTTGTTCATCATCAATCAGAATAATTCCTGCTTCTTTTAAGCTGTCTTCTATTTGGGTGGATAGATTAACCCGTCCCCTGAATCGGTGTATTTCTAGCTCAGTCTCCATGGCAACCAGTACCGCAACATTTTGCCCTTCTCGGAGTTTTGTTTTTTTGATTGCTCGGTCTGTGACTTCAAGTGTCAACAATTGTTGGGGTATCAAACGCTCTTTCGGATTGGGCTGTAATTTGAAGCGCAGAAAATCCATCTCAAATGATTCCAGCCAGGCACCTTTCTGAATATTGCTTAATTCAGGATGCTGCTCAAAACCTTTCCAGCGTTCCGGCGGTAGTGTACGAAAATGTTGTTTGTTGTCATATATCGTTTGATAAAATTCATGCAACCCATTGCAACCTGCAAAAATAGCTTCCATGCCCACAATTGCTAACGCGATGGTGTTTTGAGTTTCGGGCAAATCAATGAGCTTCGCATTCGTAACTCCTGACTCAAAGATAAGGTGGGCATTAGTTCCCCCGAAGCCGAAAGCACTCACTGCAGCCCGGCGATCCGAACGCCTGTGCGGCCAAGCTGTAGTTTTTAGGATAATTTGATTTGCTGACACGCCATCATTTTTGGAAGACATTGCATCTTTAACACCCCTGGTAGCCGGTATTTTTCCATATTGGAGTGCCAAAATAACTTTTGTCATTCCTCCCATTCCAGCGGCAGTCAGCATATGACCCAAATTTGATTTAACTGAACCAATTAGCGGGTTACTTTTCTTTCCCTCTGGCAGATCCGGAGCTGCAAAAAAAAGTTCCATCGAGTCCAGTTCCACCTTATCTCCCAGTGGTGTTCCAGTGGCATGGCATTCGATGTAGT
The DNA here is from genome assembly GCA_022448485.1 of SAR324 cluster bacterium. Taxonomy (GTDB): domain Bacteria; phylum SAR324; class SAR324; order SAR324; family NAC60-12; genus Arctic96AD-7. Next base: position 9,704 of record JAKUUI010000037.1, on the reverse strand, counting down.
CAATTTTTTCCGGAGAAACTTTTGAGGATTCATAAGCTCTTTTGTACGCCTGGATCTGGCCTTTGAAATTAGGACTTAGTACAAATTGGCCTCGTCCGTCATTTGACAAACCGATTCCTGAAATTACCGCATGAATTTTATCGGCATCACGCTCAGCATCAGACAGACGTTTGAGAACAAACATGCCTGCTCCCTGGCTGGCAAGCAAGCCCCCTGAGTTATTATCAAGAGGATTGAAGGTATCAGTTGCTTCCGGGTAGGCCTGAAATATTGAAAAACCCATGTTGACAAAAAATGGATCTGCGGCACTGACTGCTCCAGCGAGCATTAAATCGGTTTTTTCGGAGTGCAGATAATGGCAGGCCAGCGCTACTGCATACAAAGATGAAGCACAAGCAGCATCCAAAGCCAAACTACGTGCAGACAAACCCAATGCTTGAGAAACAATGGATGCAGGAAGTCCGGAAATATGCGAATTTTCCTGGGTATTCTCTCTTTCCGCAGCAAACGATCCTAAACTGAAATCTGGGCGATTCAGTGCATTTTGCAGAAGCGGCTCCAGAACTTTTTGGTATAAAGGTAGGATTAAATGATTGGATTTATTGGTTGGAAATGAAAGGTTGCCTAGTACTATCCCACATTTTTTCAGAATCTCGAACTCCTCAAAATAGCCACTGTCACGTAAAGATTCACGTGCTACATGAAGCGACCATTGAAATGTTGCCCCCAGTTTTTCAATGGTTTCAGCAGGCAAGAGAAAACCATCTGGATTCATACAGAAGCCCCGGATATATCCACCACGTGCACAGTAGTATTTATCCGGAGTACCTTTTTTTTCTTCAAAAAAACGAGACGGATCCGCCTCCATGTTTGATGCAGTTGCAGGGGTGCAAGAATCTTTTTCCTGTAGTAAATTTTTCCAATAATCTTCAGGGGTATTTGCTTCGGGAAAGAGGCACGACAGCCCGATGACAGCAATAGGTTGCATTTATTTTATGATCTCTGATTTTGCAGGAGTATTTCTTTCTCACTCAGCCAATGAAATTATTTATTTAAGTTTTGCTGAATATTATAAACAAACAACATTGGAACTTTGAAACAATGAAACTTTGACACTAAACTTCCACTGCTTTTAGCTATTGTTTTCCAAATAACGCATTTAAGGACTGACTTAGAGTAACTTCTGCTCCTGTCATTCGTGAATACATTAATCCTTGTTCATCATACAAAAACAGGTTTGCATTGAGAACAGTAGCAGAGCTTTTTTTGACGCTCATACTCAGATAGAAACGGGTTTCAAAAGGTACTTTTCGAAAATGTTCCAGCAGATCTGTTTTCAGGGGAAGGCTTCCTGACTGGTGAAACCGCCAAGCCCAAATCAACATGGCTTGAAAAGCAAGGTCTGTAGCAAAGGGGTTAAAATCCTGTGTTGAAAACTGACCTTGTTCTGCAGCAGAAATTTCCGGCAGGCGGCACTCCAGAGTCAAACCTTGCTCATCAATATTCAGCACCTGCTTGATACCCTGAAATTTTGGCCCATGAAACAAAGTACCGTCCTGATAAAAGGAAGAACCGGGAAGATTGTGAGTGTTACTCAAATCGATGCGATCATGCAGTGGAGCTTCCGCAGCCTGTTGAACTAAACGGACTTGCGTGCTGTAATGAAAACGTGGACGTTTTGCGCTGGAACTTCCTAGTCCGGATTGGCTTGAAACCTTTACTTCAATATCTGCAAAACTCCCTTTTCCCCTTTTAACTTCCTGCAGTTCCAGCATGTATTCATCAGCTAAAGTTTCATCAAATTTCACTCCATTTAGTACCTTGAAATTTTGGCAGCTGGAAAGCATAAAGCCGGGGAGTACCTGTTCACAAGCATCAACCATCCAGGACATTGCATGAACTGCTGGCAGAACAGGATTCTTTCCAATAGTATGGTCTTGAAAAACAGGACTGGCATCCAAACTAACCCTGCGTGAAATTTTCCATTTTTGCAATCCGTTTTCCGACCCGTTTGGAACCACCATTGAATTTCCAATCAGCACAATTGGATTCTCCTGTCCGGAAGATGTCACTTCTTCAACAAACACATGGGTTCCGTCTTCAACGGAAATCACCTCAACATTGCGCTCCTCAAAAAGCCGTTTTAATTCTGGAGTAACCATGCCGCCTTCCCATGGACCCCAGTTAAATGAGGTTACGTGGCATTTTGGATTATTTTGTTTGAACAAAAGAGCAATCCTGTTCAGTGCCTCATTGGCAATGGCATAATCGGACTGTCCGGCATTTCCGTAAAAACCTGCGGCTGATGAAAACAAAAGCAGGTGAGTTAATTTTTTTGGATTGATGCTTTCCAAAAGAGCATCAATTCCATTTATTTTGGTGGAGCAAACGGCATCAAAATCGTCTCCAGTTTTTTTCTCAATCAGCTTGTCTGCCAAGACACCTGCCCCATGAATAATTCCAGTCACTGGTCCAAATTTTTTGACAACTGGAGCAATTGCTGTTTCAATTTTTTTTGCATCGGTTACATCCGCACTGACATATTCAGCGTGTCCACCAGCATTTCGGATACGTTCTAAATTTTTGCGTATCTCCCGGCCGGATTCCACTTTTCCAACCATTTGGTTGACTTTTGCCGGTGTCGGTTTTTCTCCTAAATCAACTAGTGCCTGCATGGCCGCCGGCTTGAGTTCCATCTCGTCTTCCCCAGCTTCTTTCGCCCATTCTGGATCTTCTTTCATGCTGGAACGTCCCAACAAAATAAAACTGCATGGCTGTGCTTCAGCAAGTTTGACGACACATTCTGCAGTCACACCTCTTGCTCCTCCACTGACTAAAAATACAGATTTTTCAATCAAAGATTTACCCGGCTTTGAAGTGGTTAGATCTCGAATGTATTTTGGCTGAACAGTCATTCGGCTGGTGCCTGACTTTCCAGAGTCGGAATATCCAACTTCCTTGATCCGTAAATCCGGATCATGGAGTTCCTGTAAAATACATTTTGCTGCTTTTTCTGCAGCCAACTCAGGCTGTAAATCTACAAAGCGACAAAAAACATCAGGCCACTCCACACTAGCAGTTTTGATTAACCCGGAAAGTCCGCTGCCAACTGCTCCGAATTGCCCAGATCCCATTCCTAGCTCACCATCCAAACGGATCACTGCGAGAAAATGACTGCGTCTTGTCTCAGAATTGCCTGCATCCTTCAAAAATGAAGAAACGTTTTTTGCAGAAAGAAAAGCTTGCTTGAGAAATGCATTGGCACCATCTTCCAGTTTTGATTCAGATGACTCCGAAGAAACAGGATGAAGGTGAATGAAACCTCCGATTTTTCCGTATTTTTCCCCCAGGGATTTGAGCGATGTTTGCAATTCTGACTCTTCTGAAGAAGACAATTCGATCAGCGCAATTTCTTTGGCAAATGACTTAGGTTTCTTTTTTACGAGAGCGGAAAGACCGGAGAAACGTAAAATCGCAGGAGTCCAACCTTCAGCACTTAATGCCTTTGCCAAGGCTGGTGCTAGTGAAGAGCCATCGTCTGTGATCAAACAAAGAGGGTTTTCTGGAAGTTCTGTGTGCAGGAAATCCGGCAATGCAAGCGAAACCGCTTGAGCCAATCCGAGTGTAACCTGATGTTCTGTAACTGCAAATTCAGACTTTGGTGTCAGGAGTTTTTTTTTACTGATTCAGAACCTGTTGACACAGGTGCCGGAATAAGCGTTGTTCCCGCGGTATCAGATGGAGCAAGAGAACTCAAGTGATCAACGATTTCCTTCAATGTTCGCAGTTCACTCATTTCACTGCCGCTTACTTGTGGCAAGTGAGGAAGCTGCTCCTGAAGCGACCACATAATTTCAACCTGCTTTATAGAATCAATGCCAAGATCTGCTTCTATGTCCATGCCAAGTTCCAGCATCTCTTGAGGATAACCGGTTTTTTCGCCGATGATGGCTAGGAGCGCAGGTGCTATTTCACCGGGAACGGGTTCCAGAGGGCTGACAGCACTACCATTTCCGTTTCCACCAGAAGAATCTGCCTTGACGGAAAAGGTGGCCGGCTCTTGGCTAAGGTTTGATTTTTTAAAGGCAGTTTCTCCGACGGGCACAGGTAAAAGTGTTTTGATGTGATCAACAATTTGACCGACTGTCCGAAGTTCAGCAACTTCGTTTGCACCAATTTGTGGCAAATCCTGAAATTTTTCCTGGAGCGACCACATAATTTCAACTCGCTTGATTGAGTCAATACCAAGATCTGCTTCTATGTCCATGTTCAATTCCAGCATTTCTACAGGATAGCCGGTTTTCTCACTGATAATTGACATAAAAACCGGGCCGGGATCTTGTTGAGTGTTGAGTCCCAAATCCGGACTCGCACTTTTAGAAGGACTCTCAATTGCGGGTTTAGCAATATCTCCGTCCATTTTACTTTTCAAGTGATCGATAATTTGACCAAGGGTATGCATTTCTGCTAATTCATCACCTGGGACTTCAGTCAACTCAGGAATTGCGTCTTGCACTGAACCAAGAATTTCAACTCGCTTGATTGAGTCAATGCCAAGATCGGATTCCATGTCCATTCCGGGTTCCAGCATTTCCGTAGGGTAGCCGGTTTTTTCACTGACAATAACCATCACTGCCGCTACAATATCTTCTGCAGAAACTCCAGAGCTTGCAGTTGCTGCAGGAATTTCAACGGATGTTGATACAGCCTCCTGTCCATTGGAAATCTTTCCTCCTAATTTGCTCTGCAGGTGGGCCAGAATTTCTCCAAGAGTACGCATCTCCGACAATTCATCACCGGAAATTTCTGGCAACCCGGGAATATTATCTTGTACTGAACCAAGAATTTCAACGCGCTTGATTGAATCGATACCAAGATCTGATTCCATGTCCATTCCAAGTTCCAGCATTTCCGTAGGATAGCCGGTTTTTTCACTGACAATAGCCATCATTGCAGCAGCTATAACTTCTTTTGAAGAAACTTCTGAAGGTGCTGCAGGAACTGCCACTGGTACAGTTACTGCGTCTGGCGACAGAGTGGGAGTAAACTGGACTGGAGTTGGAACAGATGAAACAGGAACAGCTTGAACTGGAGTTGGTATTGGAGTTGGAACTGAAGTAGATGGAACTGGTGCAGATACAGCCCTAACTGATGCTGATTTTTGAATAGTTGGGGCAAATGTCGTAGCCGCCGGTAACTTTTGCCCGGAACCGCTTAATTGCTGATTTGTGATGTTTAATGCAGATTGAGTCTGTTCAGACTGCTGATTCAAATATTGTTCATGCACTCGTAATGTTTCACTTTGGTGTGCATGGAACATCTGCATCTGCTGATCAACTTCAGCGGGAATAGCAGCACCCTGTGAAGCCAGCTCTATTTGCTGCTGCATCAGTTGATGGACAGTGCGTGCATATTCAGATTGCTGATCTAAATATTGCTGATGAACCTGTAAAGTTTCGTTTTGGTGTTGGTAGAATCCAGACAAGCTGCGCTCCAAAGTTTCCAGTACTTTCGTTGGTGCAGAAGATTGCTGAGAAGAAGGTTGTTGCTTGATCATGTTAGAATTATTTGCTGGTCTTAGTTTTTCAGGTTCTTTTTTTTCTTTTGGATCATACTTGACCGTTATTTCATTACTTGCTTCAACCGGTATTCTAGAAGTGTTCGTTGAAAGAGGATTTGAAGAAGATGTGGATGCTGGAATTGAGTTGGAACTGAATCCCGAAGGAGCAGTGTTTTTCACCTGAAATCCATCATTCAGTGCATTTTCAAAATCTTGTCGTGTTGCAACGCTGACATAATTTGTTCCATTCAAACGAACGCTCACTCCCGCCTTCTTAGCCGGGAGTTCCCAAGACAGTAGATCGTATGGGTCAAATTTATGTAAAGGTAACCCAATTACACAGAGTTTGACCATTGCTTCCCGGAAGAGAAGATCGCTGTCTTTTTTAGGATTCTCATTGAGAGCAACAGCGGTGTATTCTTTACCAGAAAGAATATTTTCGACTAATTTGGTTAACACATTTTTTGGGCCAAATTCAACAAAAATTCTACCGCCGTCCTGGTGAATATTTTCAATTTCTTCACGGAATCTGACAGAGTTAAGTATATGTGATTCAAGTTGTTTTTGAATTGTATTAGCTTCGGTAGGATATGCTTTTGCAGTTGCATTAGAATAAACAGGAATTTGCGGTTTGCTAAATTTTACCTCGCGGATAGCTTTTGCAAATGGTTTTTGTGCATGTCCCACCAGCGGAGTGTGAAATGCTGCAGAGACCGGTAGTTTTACAACTGTGTACTTTTTGGCTTTCAGGGCATCATGTGCCTGCAGAATAGCGTCGTTTGGTCCTGCAAGCACAACCTGTTTTTTTGAGTTCAAATTTGCCATTACCACGTCGGGAAACTCGGATATATCACCTTCAAGATTCTCAACATTTCCCATAACAGCCAACATGCTTCCCGCATCAAAATCCGGATCATCCGGTGCCGCCATTGCCTGTCCTCTGGCATATGCCAGTTTGTAATAATCATCATCGGCAAACACTCCAGCGGCCCAGAGTGCAGTCAGTTCGCCGAAACTGTGACCGGCCGCAAAATCTGTTTGAAGCCCCGCATCACGAACAATCTGGAACAATCCGGCACTGATTCCACCAATTGCGGGCTGTGCGTTTTCGGTGAGTTGGAGTTGGGCTTGCTGGTCTTCAAGTTCTTCATCATCAAAAACTGCAATTGGAAAAACCAAATCAGATAAAGGCTTGGGGCTGGAATCTGACTTTTTGTTTTTTTCAGTAAAAAGTTTGTCCAGCGCACTGTAAGGCTCAGCCATTGATGGAAAGTTGAAAAATAACTCCTTCACCATATTCATGGATTGTGAACCCTGTCCGGAAAAAAGTGCGACAACTTTCCCTTTACTCTCCATTGCTTTCTCTCGATAAGCAATACCTTTTACGTTCCACTCCGTTTGGTCTGCCTTGCTTTTAAGAGTGGAGATAGCTTGTCCTAGCATTTCCACTGTATTTTTAATAGATTCTGTTACAAATCCCAGCCTTGCATGTTTCTTGGGAATCGAGTTTTCGCGGGAACTTTTCAGCAATTGAAGGTGACGTTGTTCTGCACCTTCTGTCTCCAATTCAGCCAGTAAGTTATTGCAGGCTTTGTCAAGTTCTTTGGGTGTTGCTGCAGACAAAAAAACAGTATGAGACGTTTTATGCATCCGGAAAGGTCTGGAATGAGCAGCCTGAAATTCTTCTAAAACAAAATGAAAATTTGTTCCGCCAAAACCAAAAGCACTCACCCCTGCACGCCTGGGCTCTCCATCGGAAATCCAGGGACGCGGCTCAGTATTGAGGTAAAATGGAGTTTTTTCGATGCCCAATTTTTTGTTTGGGCGCTCAATGTTGATGGTAGGGGGAAGAACCTTGTGGTGCAGGGCAAGTGTCGTTTTGATCAAGCCGGCAATTCCCGCTGCCGCTTTGGTGTGTCCAATTTGGGATTTAATACTGCCAAGTGCAATATGCTGGAAATCCGGATAACCTGATTTTTCACGTTTGTTTTCAGTAAAAACCTCTTTTAATCCTTCAAATTCTGCTATATCTCCAGCAGCAGTTCCAGTGCCATGTGCCTCAAGCATTCCAATGCTAAGCGGGTCCACATTAGCATCGTCATAAGCCCTGCGCAGTGCTTTGGCCTGGCCTCCGGAACGTGGAGCATAAATACTTTTGAATTTCCCGTCACTCGAAGTTCCAATCCCTTTTACAATTGCATAAATGCGGTCTCCGTCCCGCTCGGCATCTTCCAAACGTTTGAGAACGACCATTCCCATTCCTTCACCAATCATCACTCCGCCCGAATCTTCATCGAAGGGCTTTGGGTTTTCGTCTTTCGTGAAAGCCGGTGTTTTACTGAAACACATGTACATCATGGGAGAATTGTCCGCATCAACACCACCCGCAATCATCATGTCTGCACGATATTCCAGCAAATCACTTATAGCCATTTTCATAGCACTAAATGAGCTGGCACAGGCCGCATCAACCGTGCAGTTTGTACCTCCCAGGTTCAAGCGGTTGGCAATACGTCCGGCGATAACGTTGCCCAGCAAGCCGGGAAATGAATTTTCTTCCCAGCGAACGTAGGCTTTTTTCATCTTTCCAATTATTTGTTCTGTATCACTTTCCGAAATCCCGCTGCGCCGCAAAACTTTTTCCCAGATTGGATACTGAAGCCGGGAAGTCAGTGAACCCAGAAGTTTCATGCCAGCGGTCACTCCGAGAATTACACCTGTTGCATCCAGCACCTCTTCACTTGTTTCTCCATAACCGGCGTCTTCCATAGCAGATTTTGCTACCAACAGACCCAGCAGTTGAGTGACGTCTGTTACCTCCAGGATGTTGGGCGGAATTCCAAACTCCATCGGATTAAAATCAATGTCAGGAATAAATCCACCACGCCTACAATACGTTTTGTCTGGAGCTTCAGAATCAACATCGTAATAATCCTCTATATTCCAGCGAGACTTTGGCACATCAATGATGCTGTCAATTCTGTTGATGATGTTATCCCAATATTGATGCAAATTCGGAGCATCCGGAAATAACGCAGACATTCCTACAATCGCAATTGGACGGTTGCTCATTCTGGCATTCTGCATGTTTTGTGATTCAATCTGGCGGGAAGATTTAGCGGTCATTCTTTTTTTGGTGCTGGCAACTTTTCAGTTTGTTCCGGGCTGTGCAACAGTGGATATTGCTTGGACCCGAGATGTAAAAAAAGCAGGAAACTTCGACGCAAAAGTTTAAAACGCGCTCAAGCTTCATGCCGAAAAAAGCAACACTAATTAAATATACGTTTAATTCTAACGTTAAAGGGCTTTCTGTTGCAAGTTCTTCCTGATTACTAGTGGCTCAAAATAAGATTTAGTTAAAATAATCTTGAAACTCCAATCGAATTCATTTACTTTTTATTGACCAATTATAGCTGATTTTGTTCCCCAATAGCTCAGTTGGTAGAGCAGATGACTGTTAATCATCGGGTCGCTGGTTCGAGTCCGGCTTGGGGAGCCAGCTTTTATCAATAATCACGGGAATGGACTTTTAAAATTTTCCTTCCATGTGACACTCCTGTGACAGTTGGATATAAGTTTTTTATATCCTCATAAGCCTTACGCAAGTATAAGCCTTATACATTTAAGGCCTTAACGCCATTAAGAAATTCCACGCCAATTAAGTTCTAAAGCTTCCCAAGATAGTTGCGCCTTTTTATAGAAGCACAATTATAACTTAAATAATTATATCAGTTAGATAATTATTAGCAAATATAATAATAAGGAGATTAATGGCTAATATTCAAACAAGAACAACAACAGATAACAGAATTATGTACACAGCAAGAATACGCATTAAGGGGTATCCGCATCAAACAGCAACATTCTCTAGGATAACTGATGCTAAGCAATGGGCTCAAAAGACTGAGTCCTTGATAAGGGAAGGCAAGTACTTTAGCCAAGCCGAGGCCAAGAGGCATACATTTGCCGACATGGTAGAGAGGTACATAAAGACTGTCTTGCCAAGCAAGTCAGCGAAAGTAAAGTCCCAGTATGCCCAGCAGCTGAGAAAGTGGAGCTCATGGCTTGGTGAGATATCCCTTGATAAGATCACTACGGCACTGATAGTTGAGCATAGGGATAAGCTTGCCCTTGAAAAGACACC
>JAKUUI010000036.1 GCA_022448485.1 SAR324 cluster bacterium | reverse complement strand
CTTTTCATTCTCAATTCTGTTGTTGTCACTAATCCTGGTGATGGCTTGTGGACAATTCTTCGAATCAGGCGCAGGCTTGGGGTAACGTTGTATACTTCGAAGAATCTGAGACAGCAGTGCCCTCTAATTGGGATGACCCGGACACAATGACCACACTACCATGATGCAGAAGAATTAATGTGGAGTCTTAGGTAGTTTTAATTCGTTTACAAGCGCCGCTCATTGGTAATTTTCAGTTTAACCCCACAATTCCGTAGATGGTGGAAAAACATTACTTACGTCATATTTCAGAGGAAAAGGTCTGTCTTCATAAAGATAAAGCGGTGCATCCAGGTCAACAATTTTAGCTCGCTGAGCTATCATAAATGCTGGTGCAATACCCAGTGAAGTTGAAGACATGCAGCCTACCATCGTCAGGAAACCTTTAGACTCTGCTTCTGCCTGCAAACGTAGCGCTTCAGTGAGACCTCCGGTTTTATCTAATTTAATATTGACGATATCATAAAGCCCCGCTAGACGAGCGAGGTCAGCTGCATCGTGGCATGATTCATCAGCACAGACAGGGATTGGGCGGCCCAGTGTTTTTAAAATACTGTCGTTGTCAGCAGGAAAAGGCTGTTCTATCATTTCCACTCCAAGCTTCTGAAACTCAGGAACAAAGCGTTGATAATGTTCCGGAGTCCAGCCTTCATTGGCATCAATTACCAAACGTGATATTGGTGCATTTGTCTTGATTGCAACAAGACGCTCTAAGTCACCATCACCTGTTAGTTTTATTTTCAAAATTGGTCTTTGGGCATTTTTTCGAGCAATGTCGCCCATTTTTTCCGGAGTATCGATACCCAGTGAGTACACAGTTGTCACATTTTCAGGCGCCGATTGAATGCCAGTTGCAAAATGCTTCAACAATTCCGGGAATTCCCAGACCCTTTTTCCAGCAAGTTTTGCTTCCAAATCCCATAGAGCACAATCGACGGCGTTTCTTGCTGCCCCATTGGGCATAGTCTGCTGGAGTTCTGCGCGGGTCATTCCGTTTTCCAGTTGTATTCGAAAATCTTCGATCAGCATTTCAGTTTGGGAGATTGACTCATGATAGTGTTTAGTCGGGGTAGCCTCACCCCATCCCCTGCAGTCGTCCTGCTCCAGTTCCACCACAACGACATCGAAATTATCTGTGCTTCCTCTTGCAATTGCAAAAGGTTCTTCGCTCCAGTTTTCGGTACGAACATTCAGTTTTCGGCTACTCATAATGGATTTCAGTATTTTGTAATCTGATATTAATAAATTGGTTCCGGGTCCACATTGGGCCGTGCACGCCAGCGACGATGCATCCAGAAATATTGTTCCGGATATTGCCGGATTATGTTCTCTAAAGCAAAAGTTATTTTTTGGGTTATAGCACGTGTGTCTTTCTCCTGTTCTCCTGAAAGTTCAAAAGTGATGCGTTCAAATTTGATTTCCAAATGATCATCAACATAAGGGCAGGTTACGAGCATAACTGGACTTTTACGTAACAAGTGAAAGGCCGCTGTGCCCTTGCTGGAGGAAGCAAGTTTTCCAAAAAAACTAACAAAAAGATCAGACTTGTTGTCGTTTTGATCAATCAGCATTGCAATTATTTTGTTGGCCGCAAGTGCTCTACCCATTTGCAGTGTGGCTTTTTTCCCCTTGTCGATCGTTTCAACACCAAAATTTGCACGAGCAGTATTTTGAAGTTCGTTTGTGAGCGGATTGGTTTGCCGACCGACGTACATGGTAACAGGATATCCCAGCTCAGCCAAAGCCGGTGGGATCATCTCCCAATTTCCAAAGTGTCCGCTAACTAAAAGGGCTCCCTTTTTTTCTGCCAAGGCTTCATCCAGGATTTCCAGATTGTGACATGTCGTTACTTCTGAGGTACGGCCCTTCCAAGCATCCATGTGCAAAACGTCCATGCAAAAACGTGCAAACCACTGGTAGTTTGCGCGCGCAATTTTTTTACGCTCCACCGCTGATAATTTTGGAAAAGCGAGCTCCAGATTGATTGCGACTACACTTCGGCATATGCGTAATCCGTGATAAAGCAAGACATCCAGCAGTATTGTACCTCGCCTTAATGTCGTTTTAGATGCACCCTTACCCCAACGTTTTAAGTTGTTGAAAAGAAAAAATTCAAGACGGTGGCGTAATTTGTGCGATTCGGGACTAAGCTTGCTGCTGGTTTCGGGCATTTTTTTATTGAAGTTATTCATGAATCACTAGGAAAATAATAGCAGATTTGACCTGACTTTAAAACCAGAATACTTATTTACAAACCAGAAATTAAAGCATGTGAAACTTATTCTGCAAACAGTCTGGTCTCGATTATTTGATGCGGGTGTGCCATTTTAGATGAGAGAGATTACTCTAGCCACAAGCAGGAATAAAATTATTAAATAATGGCTGCCGGTTTCAGGTTCCCAGCTGGCAACAGAGACGGAAAAATAAGTGGCAAAGGCTAAGCGCGAACAGTAGATTGTTATGTCTTGAACTGATTGTTATTTACATAATCTTGCATTAATATTCATGAACAAAAGACCCCCCGACCCCAGCCTAATCCGGAACTTCTCAATTATTGCTCACATCGACCACGGCAAATCCACATTGGCAGATTGTCTGATGAAAGAGACCGGCGCAGTAACAGATCGTGAAGCACAGGAGCAATTGCTGGATAATATGGATATTGAGCGTGAGCGAGGCATTACCGTAAAATCGCAGACTGTGCGTTTAATTTATCTGGCAGAGGACGGTAATGAATACACTCTGAACTTGATTGACACTCCCGGACATGTTGACTTTACCTATGAAGTATCCCGGTCACTTGCCGCATGTGAAGGTGCTTTATTGGTTGTTGATGCAGCACAGGGGGTTGAGGCGCAGACCCTGGCGAATGTTTATATGGCCATTGAAAATGATTTGGAGGTACTGCCCGTATTGAATAAAATTGACCTGCCTACGGCAGAGCCAGACAGGGTATGTCAAGAAGTTGAAGATATTATTGGTCTGAATACGAGCGTTGCTGCAAGGGTTAGTGCAAAACAGGAAATTGGCATTCAGGAGGTTCTCCAGCAAGTGGTGGAATTTGTGCCTCCTCCTTCTGGTGATCAGGGTGCACCCTTGCGGGCATTGATTTTCGACTCGTGGTTTGATTCCTATCTTGGGATTGTAGTAATGATTCGGGTTGTGGATGGTAGCGTACGAGTTGGTGATAAGATCCGTTTTATGGCAACAGCAAAAGAATTTGAGGTGGTACAGCTTGGTGTATTTACTCCTTTTCGAGAAGAGCGAAGTGAACTGGGACTAGGGGAAGTAGGATTTTTAAGTGCCTCAATCAAGACCATAGGACACACAAGAATTGGAGATACGGTTACGACAGTTGCTAATCCCAGCAAAAAGGCTCTTTCAGGTTATGCTGAAGCCAAACCGATGGTGTTCAGCGGAATTTTTCCTGTAGACGGAGAACAATATGAAGAACTCAAGGAAGCTTTACGCAAGCTGGCCCTTAATGATTCATCATTAAGTTATGAGCTAGAAACTTCTGCGGCACTCGGTTTTGGTTTTCGTTGCGGTTTTCTGGGGCTATTGCATATGGAAATTGCTCAAGAACGACTGGAGCGAGAATTTAATCTGGAACTTATTACCACTGCTCCAAGTGTCGTCTATCAGGTTCATTTAAGAAAAGGCGGAGTTGTCCGGGTGGATAATCCGTCTCAATTGCCCTCTCCTATGGAGATTGATTTCATAGAGGAACCATATATTCGGGGGAGAGTGCTGGCTCCACAAGAGTATGTTGGTGGAATTATGAATCTTGCTCAGGAACGTCGTGGTGTGCAGATCAACATGGAGTATCCTTCACCAAATCGTGTTATGCTTGAATACGAAATTCCTTTAAATGAAATTGTTCTGGATTTTTATGATCAGCTTAAGTCGATCACAAGGGGCTATGCTTCTTTCGATTATGAACTGATTGATTTTCGCAAGGGAACATTGGTCAAATTAGACATATTACTAAATGGTGAAATGGTGGACGCGCTGTCGTTAATTGTTCCCCGTGATCAGGCTCCATATCGGGGTCGTGAACTTGCCAAAAAAATCAAAGAATTTATACCAAAACAAATGTATGAAGTGGCAATTCAGGCTGCTATAGGTGCAAAAATTATTGCACGAGAAACTCAAGGTGCGATGCGCAAAGATGTGACTGCCAAATGTTATGGAGGTGATATCACCCGCAAGCGAAAGCTGCTAGAAAAGCAAAAGGCCGGCAAAAAACGGATGAAACGGGTAGGCTCTGTGGAAGTTCCGCAAGAAGCATTTCTGGCGGTTTTGAAAATTGACCGCTAAAATTAATTGAATCGTTACTAAAAATCAATAATGAGTCAAATTCGCCTCAGCGCTGATTATTCAGCGAACAATGAACAATTGTCAGTTGTTCCGGGAATGGTTGCATATGAAGAGGGGGAAATCCGCAACAAATTGCTTCGTCTGGACCAACACTGCTATGTTGTGCAAAATGAAAAGGCTGTTGGTGTTTGTCTTGCGGAAGACGTGAAAAACAGTACTGCTGGTACTTCTATGTTCCTTTTAGCACATGCTCTGCCTTTGCAGGTAGCCCAGCTGGGTGATCCGGAATTCATGCGGATATACGGCCTGAATATGGCGTATATGACTGGAGCGATGGCTAATGGGATTGCCTCGGAGGAGCTGGTAATTGCTTCCGGGAAAGTAGGTTTGCTTAGTTCTTTTGGAGCAGCAGGCCTGGTTCCGTCTCGTATTGAAGAAGCTATCAACAAAATTCAGCAAGCTTTACCAAATGGCCCGTATGTCTTCAACCTTATCCATAGTCCAAGTGAAGATGCAATTGAGCGCGGAGCAGTTGATTTGTTTTTGAAATATGGTGTGACAACAGTAGAAGCTTCAGCTTTCCTTGATCTGACACCAAATATTGTGCGTTACCGGGTAGCAGGTTTGCGCCTCAATGCGCAAAACCAGGTTGAGATCGGAAACAGGGTCATTGCCAAAATATCACGGACAGAAGTAGCCTCCAAATTTATGGCGCCGGCACCAGCAACGATATTACAGAAATTACTTGCTGAGGGTAAAATCACGGAAGAACAAGCCCAGCTTGCAGCCAATATTCCTATGGCAGATGACATCACTGTTGAAGCTGATTCCGGAGGACATACGGACAACCGCCCCCTGGTGTCTCTGCTTCCCGTCATTTTAGTATTACGTGATCAATTTCAGGCCAAATATGGTTATGCACAGCCAATTCGGGTAGGAGCAGCTGGTAGTATTGGAACTCCAGCTTCTGCCTTGGCAGCCTTTATGATGGGTGCAGCTTATGTTTTAACTGGTTCAGTCAACCAATCCTGTGTGGAAGCTGCCGCATCCGCACACAGTAAAATCCTTTTAGCTCAGGCAGAAATGGCAGATGTAACGATGGCTCCAGCAGCGGATATGTTCGAAATGGGTGTGGAACTACAGGTTCTCAAGCGGGGCACCATGTTTCCGATGCGGGCTAAAAAGCTTTATGAGCTTTATAAAAACTATGAAAGCATCGAAGAAATTCCGCAGCAAGAGCGGCAAAAACTGGAACAGCAAGTATTCCGGAATTCACTTGATGAAATTTGGCGGCAAACGGAGGAACATTTCAATGCCAGGGATCCTCATCAAATTGAACGTGCGAAAGATCATCCAAAGCGCAAAATGGCTTTGATTTTTCGTTGGTATCTTGGTTTGTCTTCACGCTGGTCAAATACCGGTGAGAAAGGGCGAGAGACTGATTACCAAATCTGGTGCGGCCCAGCTATGGGGGCATTCAATTATTGGGTTAAGGGTTCATATTTAGAGGAAGTTTCTAACCGTAAAACTGTGGAAGTAGCCTGGCACATTATGACTGGGGCAGCATATTTGTATCGGCTACGTCTTTTGCAAATTCAAGGAGTATGGCTCCCTCCTGCCTGCAGAGAATATGCACCTCAGCCTTTTTCTGGTTGAAGTGAAACGGTTACAGCTCAAGTTTCCAGGCAGGTCAGAATGCGGATCATTATTTTTTCCTGTCTTGTGTTCTTTTACGGAGACATGGTAGATTTTAGCATTTGTTTTTGTCGTTTTTTCTTTGCATTTTGAATGTGAATAATAGAGGAGGTTTGAGTATCAAAATTGCAGTCATGACCATGAAGGGCGGCCAGGCCAAGACTACTCTTGCTATCAATTTAGCCACCCGTATTGCAAAGGCCCGACGTGAAGTTCTCTTGATTGATTCAGATATTCAGGCCAATGTCACCACAACTTTTCAGCGCGACCATCATTGTAACCTAGCCAATGTGATTTTGGGGAAGGTAAACAATTTTGAGTTTATTGAACTGGAGCGGCACCTGTCTTTTTTACCATCCGGCGGGGAAGCCATGGTGGAGGCTTCAAGCTATCTAAGTCAAACTCGCTTCAAGGATGCACTCTTCAAAAACCTGCTTTCTTCTGTACACCAAAAAATAGTGATCATTGATACCGCACCAAGTTGGAGTGTGGTCAGCCGCAACATTTTAATGTATGTTGATTATGTGATTGTTCCAGTTGTTACGGATTATCTGGGTTTCAGCGGTTGTGATCAGATAATGGCATACATTGATGAATTCAAACAAAGTATGCTGGGGCAGTGCAAGGCAGAAGTGCTGGGTATTGCGATCACCCGCTCACATCCGCGAACAAACCTTGCCCAAACTATAACTGAGGGTCTTCAGGAAAGGTGGTCGGATTTGCTGTTTAAACGGGTGATTGAAGAATCTGTTTCGATCCAGGAAGCACCGGCATTTCAGCAAAGCATATTTGATTACCGGAAAGGACGTACCCGCGGAGCTGAGATGTATGACCAACTCTGCAGGGAAATTATGCGCCGTATTGTCCAGCGACAAAAGGATACCACATGAGAAACTGGGATAATGAAGGTCTCGGATATTTAAATTTTCCTATAGCTGCATTTTTATTATCGATTTTATGCGTAGTGAATACTAAGTGATGAACCTCAGGTTCTTTGTAGTAAATAAATAATTTCGGCTTCATTTCCGCGAACAAGAAAACATCTATGCCTCAAGGATTCTAAAACAAAATGGTAAAACCACTAAAAATAAATTTAAATACACAACGTGAAATTCTGCAGGAAGGAGCTCAGAAATCTATATCGACTTCTGCAGGACCTCCACTTCGGGTAGGACGGATGAAAACTGATTTTTTCCTTCCGGAGTTGAATTTGGGTGCTGCAAAAGATGCTCCGAAAAAAAGTTCACCACAGGTGCAGAAAGTGGTGAGCCGGATAAATAAATTCATTGAAAATATCGCAGACGACTATTTTTTACTGGGACTGCATTTACTTTCTCTGCATTCCCTGCTTAAGGAATCCAAACTCACTACAGAGCAAATAAAATCTTGGTATGCAGAAAATATAAATATGCCCTACTCTTCGGCTATGCAGTGCCGGAAGGTGGCTGAGGTTTATTCAGCAAATCCCGAACTGATTGGGCGGTACACCGCTTCTGGAGCATACCTTTTGAGCAGTTGCAAAACTCCGGAAGAGCGCGAAGAAATTTGGCAGGAAGCCAGGGGGGGAAAGCCTGCGCCGAGCATCAGAGATTTGCGGGAAACGCTGAAACGTGCAAGGGAAAGACAGGCACTGGAACGTCAAACGGCAGAAAGAGAAAAAACTGAAAAAGAAGAATCAGGTGAAAAATACCGAATGATGCCTGCCAAAATAAGAGAGTCTCTGCTGACAATTTCGCTATACTGCGACAGTTTTGTGGCTTGTGAAAAACCCTTGGAACAGGCTAAAATGCACAAAGTTCTACTTGACTCTCTAAGGATTTTTCTAAAGGAAATGGAAGAAACAGTTTAGCGTTTGGCGGTGTTTTGTGAAATTTTATCCAGAAAGATAACCACCGCGAAACCAGTCCCCATCAGCAGTAGGGCTATTCCAAGTTCTGAATCGAGCAAAGGCCAGACATTTTCTTCCCGGAGAACGTGTTCTTTCCCCCGGATTACTTGGCTTTCTAGAGTAATTTTCCAAGGCCAGACTTTCCTCATTGCACCAATCATAAAGCCGGTCAAGACGGCTATTGTGTAATCATGCCAGCGTTCCAGTCCGTAGCGTAAAACACGTGAAAATCCCAAAATCCCAACTAGGCACCCTGCGATGAAAATGAAGATGATTTCCAGATTATCCAGGTTGAATGGATTTCTCAAAGCTGCTGTTATGAAAGCGTATTTACCTAAAATCAGGAGAATGAAAGAACCGCTCAATCCCGGAAGGATCATGGCACAAATTGCGATCATTCCGCTCAAAAAGATAAACCAGGGTTCTTCCGGAGTATGTAGTGGAATAAGACTGGTAATTCTGTAAGCCAATAAAGACCCCAAAACCAAGGCGGGGAAACTGGAAATTCGATTCTTTATTGAGTGGCTAACAACTAAAATTGAAGCTGTGATCAAACCAAAAAAGATGGACCATGTTGGCACAGGCTGCTCTGTTAGCAGGTAGTGCATCAGGTGTGCAGTGCTAGTTAATGCTACCGCAATTCCTAAAAACAGTGTGAATAAGAAACGAAGATGAAGTTCCGCTAAAGCTGCTTTGAATTGCAGACGCAGTGCTTTCCGGAGCATTTTCCCGTTGATTGAGGAAATTGCTGTTAGCAGGCTTTGATAAATTCCTGTAATAAATGCAATAGTTCCTCCGGAAACACCAGGCACAATATCCGCGGTGCCCATTCCCAAGCCTTTGATAAACAAATTTACATGTTCAGCGAAGGTCCTCGGCCCCGGAGAAGCCAACCATGCTTTTTTCCATGACTCTGGACTTGATGTGGTCGAATGGTCTGAATTTTCTGAAAATTCCGGGGAATTGGAAGACATGGGGGGATAAATTTTTTACTCAGACAAGATAATGCTTTTTACTGTCTGCTACATAAAAATGATGCTGATATGCTACGTCAAGTATTTTCCAGAACTCCTGGCTAAACTCTTTATCCTCGAGCTTTTTCCGCAATCCCAGACAAAAAAGAGCCAACTGCCGGGGAGTTTGGGCGCATTCACGCAAAAACTGGTTTGCGAAAACCTGCAATTCCCAAGTAAATTCAGACTCACTCAAATCCAGCAGGGGGGCGTCTTTTTCATGTTTTTCATGAATACCAGTTGAAAGCTGGTCTACCAGATGAAAAAAATCTGTACCAAGCACATCAAGCGCTCTTCCTTCATCTGGCCCAAGTCTCTGGATTAAATTTTCCTGAAAACTTTTGAGATTTGGTCTTTCAATGGTTTTGTCTTCCAGCATGGCTTTTTTAAGTTTCAGTTATAACTGAATGAAGTATGTAAAGTGCATTTAGGTACATCCTGCAAGAATTATGACAGCATGAATTCTTTTGTTGCAAGAAGTAATTTTGTCTAAGGGAAACTTGGTTGATTGAGTGAAATGCAGGGTTATGTAACGGGGAAAATAAATAAGTTCTGGGAAAAACCCAAGTATGCGCGCCGCTCGTCAAAGTGAGCTTCTTTGAAAAGAATGTTTGCTCTAACTTCTCAAGGTAGAAGTGCGGCTGAAACCGTTTTGCAAGCAGCAAAGTATTAGGGTTGGTGTGTAGCTAGCAGCGCAAAATTATTGTGCTGAGGTATAAAGCTACTTTATTGCTCTGCCTCAGGTATTTGTATGTAGATTCTCACAGAACTTTTTCAGCTGAATTCTGCAAGCAGCAACGGAGGATGGAACTTATAACAAGGCAGAAGAATAACCGGGATAGTTTAGCAGCTTGGTTTAAGACGCATTAAACGTCATTTTATCAATACCTCAGTTGCAATTCGACCTAGTGAAATTGTGCCACTGTTTGGCGTACAATTGAACGTTTTAATTTACCTTCATATTTTTTCTGCCGACTTTGTTCATCTTCCAAATCAGTTGTGGAAGAAATTCCTGAGACGAGCATGTTCTTTGCTTTTTTTTCTGCCTCTTTTGCACGCTGCAAATCAATTTCTTCAGCGGTTTCAGCCAATTCTGCCAGGACTCTGACACTGTTTCCTTCAACTTGAGCATAGCCCCAGTGAACAGCAATAACCTGTTTGTTTCCATTGCTTGTATAGGACATTATGCCGGTATCCAGAATAGTCAAAAGCGGGATGTGTTCGGGCAGGATACCCAATTCACCTTCAATTCCGGGCAGCGTCACAGAATCTACATCCTCAATTAGCACTGTACGATGAGGAGTTACTACTTCAAGACTGAGTTGGTTTGCCATCAGTTGCTCATTTTTTTCTGGTGATGAATAACCGTCTTTATACCACCCATCACCTTTTTAGCTTTTTCCTGCACTTGCTCAATGGTGCCGACCATGTAAAAAGCCTGTTCCGGAAGGTCATCATGTGTTCCTTCGAGAATTTCCTTGAAGCCGCGAATTGTGTCTTTGATATCCACATATTCTCCAGAAGTTCCAGTAAATGTTTCTGCAACGAAGAAAGGCTGTGAGAGGAATCGCTGTACTTTTCGAGCACGGTTCACTACTGCTTTGTCTTCTTCAGACAATTCATCCATGCCGAGAATTGCAATAATGTCCTGCAAATCTTTATAGCGCTGAAGCAGCATTTGTACTTCATGGGCTACATGATAGTGTTCCTCGCCCAAAATATCAGCTGAAAGAATCCGTGAAGAGGAGTCAAGTGGATCAACGGCAGGATAAATTCCAAGTTCAGTTATCGCACGACTTAAAACAACAGTTGCGTCCAAATGCGAAAAAGTAGTTGCCGGAGCAGGGTCAGTCAGGTCATCAGCGGGAACGTAAACTGCCTGCACAGAAGTAATGGAACCTTTATTGGTTGACGTAATTCGTTCCTGCAAATTCCCCATTTCTGTGGAAAGTGTAGGCTGGTAACCTACGGCAGCAGGAATTCGGCCGAGCAGAGCCGAAACTTCTGAACCTGCTTGAGTAAAGCGGAAAATATTGTCAATAAACATCAAAACATCCGCTCCCTCCTTGTCACGGAAATATTCTGCAACAGTCAGGCCTGTCAAACCGACACGGGCACGTGCACCTGGAGGCTCGTTCATCTGTCCGTAAACAAGGCTGGTTTTGTCAAGCACTCCTGAATCTTTCATTTCGTTCCAGAGGTCATTTCCTTCTCGCGTACGCTCACCTACGCCTGCGAAAACAGAAAAACCACCATGCTCTGCAGCAATGTTCCGGATGAGCTCCATGATCACTACAGTTTTACCGACACCTGCACCACCGAATAAGCCGATCTTACCGCCTTTGAGGAAGGGACAGAGTAAATCCATCACCTTGACTCCTGTTACGAGCATTTGCGCTTCGGTTTCCTGTTCTTCAAATGTCGGAGCATCACGGTGAATTGGCCATCGTTCATCTGTCTTAACCGGACCGGCTTCGTCAACGGGATCTCCTGTTACATTAATGATTCGCCCCAGCACGCCTTTGCCGACAGGGGTTGTAATGGGTTCCCCCAAGTCCTTCACATCCATTCCCCGGGAAAGTCCATCGGTTGATCCCATTGAAACCGTACGTACAGTGCTTTCTCCAAGGTGCTGCTGTACTTCACAGATAATTCGTTCGTACCCTTTCTTCTTGATTTCAAGTGCCGTATATATTTCAGGGAGGTTTCCGGATTCAAATGCGACGTCCACGACGGGTCCCATCACCTGGACGATCTTACCTGTGCTCATTGTTTCCTTTTCGTTTAGTTTGGTGGATGATTTTAATTTCAGGGTTATAAACTTTCAGCGCCACTGATGATTTCAATCAATTCGCTGGTGATTGCAGCTTGTCTTGTACGATTATAATGCAGTTGCAATTTATCAATTATTTCTCCGGCATTCTTTGTTGCCGCGTCCATGGACGTCATACGTGCGGCATGTTCTCCCGCGATTGTATCGAGCCAGGAAACGTAAACCTGATTTTGAACATATTTTTTGAGCAGTGTCTCCAGAATATCTTCCGGAGAAGGCTCAAAAATTATTTCCCGCTCATCTACTGTTTCAGTTTCAAGTGGTTTAATTGGCAGGAGTTGTTCAATCACTGGAACCTGAGAGATCACACTGAAGAAATGATTATATGCAAGATTGACTTGATCAAGCTCACCTGCTTCAAAACGCCGGGTGAAATCGCTCACGATCTCACGAACAAGCCCTAACTGCTCTCCTGGTTGAGTTCCAGTATGATTAGCCAGGATTTTGTGGGATGTCTTTTTGAAAAAATCATTCCCCTTGCGTCCCAGAATCACAAACTCTGCACTCTCTATATCTTCGTCTGCAAGCTGTTGAGCCAGAACTTTAGAGAGGTTTGCGTTGAAACCCCCGCAAAGACCACGGTCAGTTGTTACTAAAATTACACCTGTACGCTTTCCCCCGGTGTCCCGGAAGAGCCGGCCAAAACCAGTGTCTTGCTCTTCACCACTAAAACGTGTGCTGAGCGAAGAGACTACACTTTTCAGCTCTTTTGCGTAAGGAGTGGCTTGCCGAATGTTGTCTTCTGAACGCCGTAACTTTGCCGCAGAGACCATTTTCATGGCACTGGTAGTTTTCTGGGTTCTTTTTACGCTGTCTATACGTTTGCGTATGTCTTTTAAGCTGGCCATCCGAAATTAATTCGCGCAAAGTTATGCTGAAAAGGCTTGTACAAATTCTTCTAAAGCTGATTTCAGTTCTGTTTCGTCTGTTTCGTCAATTTTTTCAGCTTCCTCAATGGACTTACGCAAATCTGCTTTTTTAGTGCGGATAAATGTTAGAAACTCCGACTCAAATCTACTCAATGCATTCATCGGCTGGTCATCCAAATAACCATTAGTGGCAGCAAAAATTGAAAGTGCCTGCTCCACCCAGGGCATTGGTTGGTATTGAGGTTGTTTGAGAATTTCGACCAAACGTTGCCCACGTGCTAACTGTCTTTGGGTTGCCTGGTCCAAATCACTTCCAAACTGGGAGAATGCCTCTTTTTCCCGGTACTGAGCCAGATCCAGTCGCAGTGTTCCTGCAACCTGTTTCATGGCTTTTACCTGGGCGGCACCGCCAACGCGTGAAACCGACAGGCCTACGTTAATAGCAGGGCGAATTCCTGAGTTGAAAAGGTCACTGCTCAAAAATATCTGACCGTCCGTAATGGAAATTACGTTGGTTGGAATATAAGCAGAAACGTCTCCGGCTTGTGTTTCTATAATCGGCAGGGCAGTCAGTGAACCGGCCCCGAGCTTGTCATTCAATTTACAGGCTCGCTCCAACAAGCGGCTGTGAAGATAAAACACGTCTCCTGGATAGGCTTCACGTCCCGGAGGGCGTCTCAGCAGCAGAGAAAGCTGCCTGTATGCAACTGCCTGCTTGGAGAGGTCATCATAAACACAGAGCACGTGTTTACCCTTATCCCGGAAATATTCTCCAATACTCACTCCAGAGTACGGGGCCAAAAACTGCAATGGAGCAGGCTCCGAAGCTGTGGATGAAACAACAATCGTGTGTTCCATCGCACCTTCGTTTTCCAGCCTCTGTACAATCTGAGCTATTGTTGAACGCTTCTGACCAATTCCCACATAGATGCAGATTAGATCACCGCCTTTTTGGTTGATTATAGTATCGATGGCAATTGCAGTTTTTCCCGTCTGTCTGTCGCCGATGATCAATTCCCGCTGACCACGACCGATTGGAACCATTGAGTCAATTGCTTTCAGTCCAGTTTGCATTGGTTCATGCACCGATTTCCTGGCAACAATTCCCGGAGCAATGGTTTCAATCAAACGTGTTTCTTTTGAGGCAATCGGGCCTTTCCCGTCAATGGGTTCTCCAAGAGGATTGACAACACGCCCAAAAAGACCTTCACCTACCGGAATCTCGGCAATACGTTCTGTACGTTTAACCTCGTCACCCTCCTTTATGGTGCGATCTTCTCCAAAGATCACCACGCCTACGTTATCTTCTTGAAGGTTTAGGGCCATGCCTGTAATACTTCCCGGGAACTCAACGAGTTCCCCGGCCTGGACGTTGTCCAAACCATAAACACGGGCAATTCCGTCT
This sequence comes from SAR324 cluster bacterium, assembly GCA_022448485.1. Lineage (GTDB taxonomy): Bacteria > SAR324 > SAR324 > SAR324 > NAC60-12 > Arctic96AD-7. Next base: position 6,376 of record JAKUUI010000036.1, on the reverse strand, counting down.
CCAACTTGCAGGACGGTTCCTACTTCTGATTTGGTAGCTTTTTTGTCAAAGTTTTCAACTTGTTGTTGAATAATATTACTAATTTCTTCTGCTCGTATTTTCATAGCCGGTCAGCCTCTGATAATTGATTTTCGAATCTGATTTAAATGCGTGTGAATGCTCCCATCAATTACCACGGAACCGATACGTGTTACTATTCCGCCTATGATGGCAGGGTCGATGGTAGCGTTAATTGTGACTTCTTTGCCGGAATATCTGGAAATTGCTGTTTCCAGTTTCTCGACAGTCGCTTCAGGTAACTTGTGGGCTGAAGTCACCCAGGCCTCAATGCGGCCCAGTTTATCCTGTAATAATAATTTAAAAGCCCGCTCGATGTTTGGGAGTAACTCTATCCGTCTCTTAGACAAAAGGTATCGGCTGAACGTATCAACGAGGGGCAGAACTTTAATTTTCCGTAAAATCTCTTTCAGGATTTTTTGCTTAACCTTGGAAGAAACCTTTGTGTCTGAGAGGGCTTCTCTCAGCTCTGGAGCATCTGCATATACTACCGCTAATTCGGACAAACATTTCCCAGTACCCTCCAGTGTCTTTTCTTTTTCTGCCAAATTTATTAAGGCCTTGGCGTAGCGCCGAGCAATGACTCCCTGACTCACACGGCTCCTTTAGGCAGGTTGAGTTGATCCATATAATCTTTAACCAGTATTTTTTGGTGGTTTTGATTAATCTCTTTTTTTATCTTCCCTTCGGCCAGTTTAACACTTTCTTCTGCAATCCAATGACGTAAACCTTCTTCTGCTTTTCTTAGTTCCTGCTGCATGGCAAAACTGGCCTGTTTCCTCATGCGCACTATTTCTCGTTTGCCTTCTTCAATGATGAGCTCCCTTTCGTCTTCCGCATCTTTTTTGGCAGATTCCACCATTACAAGAGCTTCTTTTTCAAGTTGAGCAATCTTTATCCGCATTTCACTTAACTCAGCAGTGATTTTTGTTTCTGCATTTCTGGCATCGTCCACAGTCTGCTTTGCAGACTCCGCTGATCTATTGAGTGCGGCTCCCACAGGCTTCTTTGCAAATTTGTAAATAATGGCAACGAGTACTGCAACATTGACTGCTTTCCAGACAAAATCCATTAACGGAGAACCTCCTTCTTCACTTCCGGCAGCGTAAAGTGCCGTGCTGCAGAAAAAGGCAAAGAGTATTAATGAAGAATATCGCAACATGTTTTTTCCCCAAAATAATTTACTCATTATAGCTAAAATAAGCGGTGGACAATGCCTGTAAAATACAGCTTGAATAACTTGAAGGCATGAACTGGGCGCTGCCGTTTTTCGGATGCAGCCGGGCTTTCTGCTAGCTTAGCAACTGCTTGCTGATGGAAGCAGATAATTCTTTATTCAGTTTTGCAAAAAAGGTCTTGGTAGCCTCAATTTCTCCAGCTATCTCAACAATATATTTTTCATTCTCTGCCTGCAGCACCTTTTTTTCTTCCAGGATCAGGGACTCACGTGAGCCCATGCCTTTTTCGTGTCCTACGTTCCTGAGGGTGAGAACTTCAGTCCGTACGGAATCCAGTTTTTGTTGAAAATCCTGTTTGAGGCGCTCAACTTCCTCGCTAACCTGAATTGCGCGTTTTTGGCTTTTTTCAATAACTGCATTACGGTTATCCAGCGTACGTAAGACTGGTTGAAACAAAAGTTTATTAAGTGTATAAATCATTATAAAAAGTATGATAAGTACAACTACAGGTGTGGCCAACTGCAAATGCAACATACCGTAATCCACACTGATGCCGCCCCATGCATTGTCTATGATGGCCTGTTTGAAATCCATAACCTGCTGTCTTTTTTACGGTGCAAATGTTTGTGAAGTTAAACCATACCTTTTAGCATATCCTCTTCATTACAGTCAAGAATATTTCTATTTTATTTGCAGAATGATATAATCATTCGTCTTTGTAGATTTAGATAAGCAAATTGACTTAAGCTGGTGGAAAAATATGTTTAGAACCGGAATTGGCTTTGATGTTCATGCACTTGTAACTGATCGGCCAATGATCATCGGAGGCGTACAAATATCTCACACTAAAGGTCTTCTTGGACACTCAGATGCAGATGTGCTAGTTCATGCCGTCATGGATGCCATTCTTGGCGCACTCGCGCTGGGCGACATTGGCCAGCATTTCCCTGATACAGATTCTGAATTTCACGGCGCAAACAGTTTGGAACTTCTCGGTCATGTTCGGGGTTTAGCCTCAGAAAAAGGCTTTGTATGCACAAATCTCGATAGCATCATCATTGCTGAAAAACCAAAAATGGATCCACACATTGAGAAAATGCGGACAAACCTCGCTTCTGCCCTCAAGATTACTGCTGAACAAGTTTCCATTAAAGCAACAACAACAGAAAGGCTGGGTTTCATCGGTCGTGAAGAAGGAATTGCGGCACAGGCAGTAGTTCTTCTTAATTACATCAATTAAAACAAGGAGCCCCATGTCACAAATTGTCATGGCCCTGGATCAGGGTACCACCAGTTCCCGCAGCATTCTATTCGATGAAAACGGAAAAATCGTCGCTGAAGCAAATGCACCTCTGGCTTGCCACTATCCGCAATCCGGGTGGGTCGAACAGGTTCCGGAAGAAATTTGGAGCAGCCAGCGCCAAACTATCGAATCTGCACTGGCGCAAGCCAAACTGTCTATGAAAGACATTGCTGCAGTGGGCATCACCAATCAGCGTGAAAGCACGATTGCCTGGAATCGCAAAACTGGTGAAGCAATTGGTCCTGCAATTAACTGGCAGTGCCGACGCACCGCTGATTTTTGCGAGGAATTGAAGGCAGAAGGCTTTGATCGTGTTTTGAGAGACAGAACCGGTCTGGTGACGGATCCATATTTTTCCGGAACAAAAATACGCTGGATTCTGGAAAATGTGCCGCAAGCACGGAAACTGGCAGATCAGGAAAATCTCTGTTTCGGCACAGTTGATTCGTGGCTGATTTGGAAACTCACCGGAGGGCAGGTTCACGCAACAGAAATCAGCAACGCCTCCAGAACACTGATTTTCAATATAGATGCTTGTGCCTGGGACAACGAAATTCTTACACGGTTCGGAATTCCTACTGAAATGCTTCCGGAAGTTAAGCCCTCGAGCGGAATCATCGCACTGGTTGATCCAGAGTTATTTGGAGGAGAGGCGCCTATTGCCGGAGTGGCTGGAGATCAGCAGGCGGCTCTTTTCGGACAAGCCTGTTTTCAACCGGGCATGGCCAAAAATACTTATGGCACGGGCTGCTTCATGATCTCCAATACCGGTCCTGAACTGGTATTTTCGAAGCACGGATTGCTCACTACAATTGCCTGGCAAATCGGTGATGATGTGACTTATGCGCTTGAAGGTTCGGTTTTCATCGCCGGGGCTTTGGTGCAGTGGCTTCGGGACGGATTGGAGCTTTTTGCCGATGCTTCGGAAACTCAGGCTATGGCAGAATCTGTTTCAGATTCTGGAGGAGTATTTGTGGTTCCGGCCTTCGTAGGACTTGGGGCGCCGCACTGGGATCCTTACGCCCGGGGAACCATAGTTGGCTTGACTCGTGACACGAACCGCAATCACATTGTCCGGGCATCGCTGGAAGCGATAGCATACCAGTCTGCTGAAGTTCTTCGGAGCATTGCCAGCGACACCAGAGAAGAAGTCAAAGAGCTGCGCATTGACGGCGGTGCCGCGGCCAATGATTTCCTGTGCCAGTTTCAGGCAGATCTGTTGGGGTTGAATGTGACACGACCTCAAATTCTTGAAACGACAGCAATGGGTGCAGCATTTCTGGCCGGTCTGGCAGTTGGAGTCTGGCAGGACCAGGCGCAAATCCGGAATCTTTGGCAGGAAGAAAAGATTTTTACACCGCAAATTTCCAAAGGTAATGCGGCCAGCTTGATGGAAGACTGGAGCCGTGCGATTGAGCGCTCCAAAAGTTGGATTGTCTAGTGGCTAAGAAAAGCCGTTACAGTTTCCCATGTTTTGCGGCCACCACCTCGGTGATCATGCTGAGCGCAATTTCTGCCGCAGTCTGTGCACCGATGTCTGCGCCTGCAGGACCTTTGATTTGTTTGATGGCTGAATCGTCAAATCCGCATTCCTTGAGACGTGCACAACGTTTGGTGTGGGTTCTGCTGCTGCCTAAAGCTCCAATGTAAGCCAGATCTTCTTTGAGCAAAATGTGCAATGCCGGATCATCTATTTTAGGATCGTGCGTGAGTAAGACAGCATAGGTGTCTTCGTTAAGCGGAAAGTCCGGCAGGACGTCATCCGGCCACTTTGAAATGAGCTGATCCGGAGGAACAGGAAAGCGCTCCGGATTGGCAAAAACAGTACGTGGATCAATCACGACAGTCAGGAAATCCAAATCCATTGCAAAACGTACCAGCGGAATTGTGATGTGTCCCGCACCAATAATCAGCAACTGATCCCGGCGTGGAAAAACCTGAATAAAAAATTCTTCTCCGCCAATTTCCACAATCCTGTTTTCACGCTCTTTATAGGCTTCTTCTGCAAGAGCGATGGCTTCTTCATGATCATTTTGCAAATAAACTGTATTTTCGGCTTCCGGAAGTATTAACAGCAGAGATTGATTTTCAGCGGAAGATCCATTTTCAGCAGGAAGTGGTGAAATTAAAACTGCCGGAATATTTTTACGGATGCAGTTTTGAAGTGTGTCCCAAACTTTTTTTGTGTTTGGATCTGCTGAAAAAGCCCAGTGTTTTTCCAGCAGCACTGAGACCTCTCCTCCACAGGACAAACCAACTGACAAGGCCAGATCGTCTTCAACTCCGAAACTGAGTCGTCGTGATTCACCGCATTCCAGTGCATCCAGGGCTTCTTCGATAACCGCCCCTTCGATACAGCCCCCGCTGACGGAACCGAGTACTTTTGGCAATGGATCTTTGTCCATTCCTTTTCCGATGAGCATTCCTGCTCCGGATTTTCGAGGTGCGGAACGCCAGGTCCGAATCACCCTTGCTAGTACAAAAGGCTCTCCGGATTCAAGCCAGTTTAGCTGCTCTTCCCAAATATCTCTCATTTTTACTCTCCTAAAATACAAATTGATGCGCGAAAATCAGTGGCCTAAAATAGCTGGAGACTATTGATCTAAAAGTCCGGTCAGAAAGCTTGCGATTCCGGCGGCACAAATTCCCCGGAAAGCAATGCACTTTGCTTCCCCAAGTTTTTTCCCGTCCGGAGCATAAACGTAAGACCAGAAAGTTGTCCAGTCGTAATGACCAATTAATTTTCCTTCTTTGTCAAAAAGCCGACGATTTTTTGCTGATCCAACCAAATTCTGCTGTCCGTCATCACGTACCACGAACATCTGGAATCCACCCTGTATGTTGACGAATCCCAAACGGCCCCTGGGAGTGCCGTCCAGTTCCTGCAATTCAATATAGTCTATGTAAACAAGGGCTCGTCCGACAGGTTGTTTTGCAGGATTGAGGATCGTTGTCTTGAGCGGCAGTGCAAACAGTTCCTGAGACAGTCCTAACAAGAGAATGCTGAAAAGCAGAAGCCTACTCAACTTAAAAAATAGATGTTTGGACCTGAATGGCATTTTAGACGGATAAAACTAAAAAGGGAAGGCAAGCTTGTTTCTACAAGCCTACCTTCCCTCTATAGAAAGTGCAATGAAAAGTAAATGTTGCTTAAACTGTCAACTGCCGGTCTTATCTCCGTCAACAACCGCAGGAGGACCTGTTACTGTTGGCTCAGCGCCAATTTCAGGATCATTCCAGCCACTACTGTCAGGAAGAGTTACTCCGCCAAGTGAAAGACCTGCGTCAGTGCAAACTGAAATAGAGCTGGCCGATTGCATTGTCTGCTCCATCTCCAGCGGCTTGATTACATATTCAGTAGTACCGTCCTTGACTTGAGTAGCAAGAGATGCTGCTGGAATGACAACTTCATTGACCCAGCGTGAGTTTTCATCACAAGCGCCTTTTATACCAGTTATACGGTTTACGCAAAAAGATGGAATTCCGTGAAGGTCACCTAAGCCACCATATTCCAGGTAAAATGATGCATTATCATAATTCTTGCCACTGTTGCTAGTGGCGCCACTGTGGGTGTATTTGACCATCATCGGTGGATCAAATTTCACAGATGAATTATCGGATGCAACCAAAACTTCTAGCTTGTTCCATGATTCTGTGCCAGTTTCCCAGACATAGAAAGTGGACAAAGCCCCACGGGCTTGCCAAGGGCAAATTTTGGTAGTATCCCAGGAACATAATAATGCCGCGAAGTCTGCTTGCCGTGCTGAGGTGTCGTTGTCAAAAGTGCTGTTATCAAACATTACCCCCGAACGGGCTCCCCAGGACAGGTTGCTGTTTG
>JAKUUI010000035.1 GCA_022448485.1 SAR324 cluster bacterium | reverse complement strand
CATAGCCGAATTCGTCTCTTAAACGCACGAAACGATCCGCCTCTGCCTGCGATGTAATATCACGCCTCATACTGGAAGCATAGACCCTGAGAGGTCTTGGCACTCCACCTAGCAGTTCGCAAACACTTTTATTTTCGATTTTTCCACGTAGATCCCAGAGTGCTGTGTCCAGCCCTGCGAGCGCCCGCCGCAAATAAGAACCGGGGAACTTGTGTTCATGCTCCGGAATTTCCTGAACGAGACTTTCAATATCAAAGGCATCCGCTCCCAGTGCATAAGGTGCAATTTGACGATGCACTACCAACGAAGTTATATCAGCATTGTAGGGCGAAACTTGCCCCCAGCCCTCAGAACCGTCTTTTGTACGAACCCGCACCAGTCCGACAAAGCTGTTACTGAAGGTCTCAATACTGTGGATCTTCAAGTTGCCTGAGATCATTATTAATACTTGTGTTGGAATAATTTAAAAGATTTTCAGGTAATTTACTTTTTTAGAGAGTTGATTGGCAAATCAATGTTCGTCCAATTCAATATTCTTGATCAGTTTGACTTGGCAGATCTGAGTTCATTTTAATACACCCTTCAGAAATTCAATCCTAAATAGCTTCAATGTGGTTATTAAAGTTCTGGTGGAAGAAAATATATTTTGATAATCAGTTTTATCACAACTTACTTATCATCTTACATCAAGAGGAGTTTTGAAAATTATCAGCAATCAAACAGACCATTTCGAATAGTATGGAATTGGCTACGTGAGCAGTAATTTGGTTAGGTGAATCTTTAGTCGGCATCAGGCAGACAACATCTCCACCAATGATGTTTTTGCCGCGCATCCCATGTAACAATTTCAGCACATCCGGCATTTTAAAACCTTCAATTGCCGGTTCAAGATTGGCTACTGCAGGTGCAACCGCTGAGTCCAGACAGTCAAGATCAAACGTTATGTACAACGGCTTGTCACCTACTCTTTCACGGATGATTCCCAAACAATGTTCTGTACCATATTCGTCGTACTGTTCTTTAGTAATAACCTCGTATCCCAACTCATAACTGGAGTCCAGCCAATCCAAAGTACGTGGATTGCCACGAATGCCTATTTGCACACTACTTGAGGCATCAACAAAACCATCACGTACTAAATAGCTTCCCCAATGAGCTGCAGACTTAACTGCCCCGAGGAAATGATCCAGTTGGTGATAGGTATCTGTGTGTGCATCGAAATGCAACAGCACGGCCTTCTGACCTCCTGTCAACTTCGAATTGGGGGAAGCAATTGCTTGAAGAATTCCCCCAGTAATCGAATGGTCACCACCCACGGAAAGAGGACGTGTTTCCGTTTCTGCAATACGTTCATAAAAACCAGTTATATGTTCAATACACTTTTCGTTGTTATTTGCTTCAGGAAGTGGAACATCCCCTAAGTCGCGGATGTCACAAATATCCCACGGAATAAGACCGAATTTAAGATGAGCACGTCTCCCCAGTGCCGAAATATTCCTGACTGCTCTTGGCCCTAGATGTTGATCTCGTTCAGTGGTTCCATTTCCTGTGCTGTGCGGAACTCCAACCAAAGCAATATCACACCCTTTTGAATCTGTATTGTACGGGCAACGGAACAGTGTAGGGATGCCCCACCAGTTCAAACCCTGCATCATTGCATCATGGTCTCGTGTTTTTTTATCCATGCTGGTTCCTTTTTTAGAATATTTCAATTTAATTTAACAATGGATTTTTCTTCATTGCACTGGCGATCTGCAATTTCAAAAGGTGACAATCCGTCCATACAAGAATAAGCTGGTATGAATGACATATTCATATTTTTCAAGTCATAGATTTTCAAAATAAAATGAATCAAAAAACAATAACATTGCGAAGCGAGTCCCCTTGACTCACGTCAGCTATCGCTTCATTTATTTGCACTAGCGGATAACGTCCTGAAATCAATTCATCCAGTTTGAGGCGTTTTTGTTGATAAAGAGAGATATACCATGGTATATCAATTGCCAGCCGAGTGGATCCCATTTTACTACCGAGAAGACGTTTCTCGACTGAAGCAAAGGCGCACGCGTCGAACTCTATCATGACTCCATCAGCCGTCATTCCGACTATGACTAATGTTCCGCCCTTACGGAGCAGTTTGAAGCTCTGCTCGATTGCACTCTTGTCCCCGACTGTGACAAACACATAATCGGCACCGCGTCCGCTTGTCATGTTGCGGATTGATTTTCTTGCGTTTTCCTGCTCAACATTTACTGTGTGAGTCGCACCAAATTTCCGAGCCGCATTCAACTTTGCCTCCGAAATATCTAGCGCTATAACGCTTTCCGCACCAGCAATTGCTGCTCCTTGAACGCTATTTAGTCCCACCCCTCCGGTTCCGATAATTACCACGCTGCTTCCTGATGTAACCTGGGCAGTATTTACCACTGCGCCAAAACCAGTTATGACTCCGCAACTCAAAACAGAGGCGCTGTCCAGTGGAATATCTTTGGGTATTGGAGCTAGTTGTGAAGAATCAACCACCACTGTCTCAGCAAATGCTCCGGTGCGCAAACCTTGCACAATCGGCTTTCCATCTGCGGTCAACAGTGGAGACTGCTCATCCAGCGGAAAAACAGTTTCACAACGAACCCTTTCGCCTTGGGCACAATAGTGACAAGTACCGCATGAACGAATAAGAGTTACGAGTACATGATCACCAGGTTGTACATTTGTCACTCCAGGACCCATGGTTCCGACAACTCCGGAGGCTTCATGTCCATAAATTGCGGGAAGTTCTCCTCCCCATGCTCCATCAGCGTAAAGAATATCGCTGTGACAAATGGCACAAGCGTTGAGTTTGACCTGTACTTCTCCAGCTCGTGGCGGCAAAAGCTCTACTTCCTCAATCACCAGAGGTTTCCCAAATTCACGACAAACAGCGGCTTTCACAACATTCATTGTCCTTTCCAAACAGGATTACGTTTTTCGGCAAAGGCACGTGCACCTTCTTTGATATCTTCGGAGCGGTTGACTGCTTCCACGGCAGAACAAGCGTCATGAACTGTAAAGGCTTCGTTTTCCGGTATCATTTCGGTCATCCTCAAAACTTGCTTGATGGCCGGATAAAGCAATGGTGGACCGGTGGCAAGGTTGTCGGCGATTTCACGCGCTTTGGTCAAACCCTGTCCTTTGGGAACTATGTGATTGACAAGCCCCCAATGTCTTGCTTCTTCGGCATCCATCCAACGACCGGTCATCATCAGTTCGACAGCAACATGGTAAGGAATACGCCGTCGCAATTTCACCACTCCGCAATCCGGTAGTACTCCAACTTTGATTTCCGGAAGGGCGAAAGTAGCATGTTCTTCAGCCACAATAATATCGCAACCGAGCATCACTTCAAATCCTCCACCGCAGGCTATCCCATTGACAGCACAAATGACCGGCTTGTTGAAATTACGTGGATAATTCAAACCACCAAAACCTCCTGAACCGTATTCTGAATCAGCCTCTTCTTCGTTTTCAGCGACGTTTTTTAAATCCCAGCCAGCACAGAAAAATTTTTCACCTTTTCCTGTAAGAATAGCGAAACGCTGTTCCGGATTGTCCCGAAAGGCCTCCCACATCCGGTTGAGTTCACGACTGTCCTCAGCACTGATGACATTGGCTTTGCCTTTGGAAAGTGTGATTTCCAAAATAGAGCCGCGTGAACTGAGAATAAATGGTACATCAGGCATCATGTTTCCTTTATTTGAATGAGTGCGTCCACAACAATTACCCCTTTACCGGTAGGTCGCACGATTAATGGATTGATCTCACAACCGGACAGTCGATCGGCGTGATGTTTGATAAAATCTGCAAGGGTAAGTACAGCTTGAATCAAGGCTTCTTTATCTCCTTCCGGTTGACCGCGCAAGCCCTGGAGCAAAGTGTTCACACGCAATTTCCGGATGGCTTGCCTAACTTGTTTTTCCGAAATAGGCAACAACAATGAAACCGAATCCAGAAGCAATTCAGTTAAAATCCCACCTGCACCTAGTGTTATAGTTGGGCCGAATTGTGGATCAACGGAAACACCAAGAAGCAGCTCAGCGACACCGTCTGTGATCATTTCTTCAACCAAAAAAGTTTCGCTCAGTCCGGACATTCCGGCAACTGCCTCAACAACTTCCAGATTATTTTTCAGATTCAACGCTACTCCGCCACAGTCAGTTTTGTGCAGCATATCTGTGGCAACCACCTTGGCCACGACCGGAAAGCCGATTTCTTCTGCCGCCGTCGATACTTTTTCCGCCTCAACCAAACGACTTTTTGGAACCGCAAATCCATGTTGTGTCAGTAATTCTTTCGATTCAGCTTCCGTCAACGTCCGGAAAGGTGAAGCCTCCGGTAGATTTGGTAAAATCTCCGGAGTAGACCATTCTTCCCAAGCCCTGCTGATTCTGGCTGCATGATGCATTGCTTCTAGTGATTCCGCAAGTCCCTGCATCGGCGCGACCCCTGCCCGCAGGCATTTTTCCCTTGTGGTTTTCGACAAACTTTCTTGCAAAGATGAGAGCAATGCGACGTGTCCTGATTTGGCAGGCAAGTGGTCCTGCCCTACCGCCGATTCGAGTAAGCTGTCAATCGCTTTGTCAAAAGATTCCGTGTCTGCTTCCGTTTCATCTTGCGGATCGACCATAAAAGCCGTCAAAGCATAACCACAATTTAACAAAACAGCAAACATTTCGTGCAACTTCGGATAATCAAACCAAGTGGCAGTTTGAATATCCAGCGGGTTGCTCAATTTCACCAGCTCCCCAACCGAAGCCTGCAGAGCCTCTTTTTTGTTTTCCGGAATCGGAGAAAAATCAAGATCGAGGCCGCTTGCAATATCTGATACCATCACCATATCTCCTCCGGAGGGTCCAAGCACTAGAATCCGTTTTGAAGGTAACGGACCAAAACAGTGCAAGAGCTTTAGCGTTTCCACCAACGAACTTAGAGTTTCACAGCGGGCTATGCCGAGCCTCTCAAAAAGTTCGTTGTGCAATGCGTCTGAACCGGTCAAGGCTCCAGTGTGAGTTTGTGCTGCGTTGCGGCCTTGTTCGGATCGTCCGGCTTTGACCAGCGCAATCGGTTTACCCAAAGTACGGGCATAATCCACTGCTTCAATAAATTTAGACAAGTCAAGAATTCCTTCCAAATACAGTCCTATTGCAGAAACACGCTCATCTTCTGTGCAGTATCGAATCAAATCTTCGGTGGCAAGCCGTTGTTGATTCCCGAGAGTGATCACATATCCCAGCGGAAGAGAACGCTGTTGCCCCATCAAAGTGATTGAAATGGTTCCGCTCTGTGCAATAAAGGCCACACCACGCTCCAGAGGTTCACCGATCACTTGATCCGGCCATAGGGCAACTCGGTCAAAAATATTTGCAAAACCATAGCAATTCGGACCGATGAAAGGTGAATCTCCAGCAGCAGTTTCCAGTCTCCTGGCAAAATCATCACCGTCTTCTTCCTCGCCAAATCCTGAGGCAAACACCACTGCACCACCCAACCCTCGTTGGCGCAGTGCGGAAAATTCCTGAATGGTCAATTCGCGGTTGATGCCAAAAAAAACTGAGTCCGGAGCGCCCGGGAGTTCCCCTGCCGAGCGGAAACAACCCTTCCGCGTCGGATGCACACGCCAAATTTTTCCAGGGAAACCCAATTTACGGCATTGATCAACTACATAATCCGACCACTTGCCTCCAAAAACGGCAACGGATTTTGGACGAAAAAGACGTTCAAGGTTCATGATCCCAATGGACGGAGCAAGCCGCGTGAAATGATGTGGCGCTGGATTTCTGAAGTGCCGTCCCAAATCCGTTCCACACGGGCATCTCGCCAAATGCGCTCGAGCGGCAAGTCTTCCATTAGGCCCATACCACCCACGGTTTGAAGCGCTTGATCAGCAACACGGGCCAGCATTTCTGTGCAATAAAGTTTGGTCATCGCGCAATCTTCTGGAGTTACGGTTTCTCGATCAATTTTCCAGGCCGTTTCTAGAAGCATTAAATTAGCCAGTTTAATTTCAGTGGTCATATCTGCCAATGGAAAAGAAATCCCCTGAAATTTGCCGATTTTTTGTCCAAACTGTTCGCGGGTGGCGGCATAATTCAAGGCAATCTCAAAAGCACGTTCAGCTCGTGCAACACAGGTTGCAGCAACGGTGAGGCGTGTCGGCCCCAACCATTGATTGACCAGGCGGAAACCATCGCCTTCCGACCCCATGATGCGCCATTCCGGAATACGGGCATTTTCAAAACGCAGGATGTTGTTGGTGTAGCCCCGGTGTGAAACGTTTTTGTAGCCCGGTGCCACCTCCACGCCTGGATCGCTGAAATCCACGAGAAAAGCAGAAATGAGTTTTTTGATGCCCTTGTTGGTTTTCTCTTCTCCGGTGGCTGCAAACAAAACACAAAAATCCGAAACGAATGCTTGGGAAATAAAATGTTTTTCTCCGTTGATGATCCAGCATCCTCCTTCGCGCACGGCTTTACATTTCATGCCGCGCAAGTCGGAACCAGCCCCCGGTTCGGTCATGGCGATGCAATCCCGTTTTTCACCTCGAAGGGTCGGTTCCAAAAATTGTGTCACCTGTTCGTTCTCGCAAGCGGCAAGGATGTTGAGCGGGCGATGTGCACATTCGGCCAAAGCTAACGAAGTACGTCCCAATTCTTTTTCAATCAGCATCACAGACACCGCATCCAATCCCCCCCCGCCGACTTTTTCAGGAAGATTGCAGGCATGTAACCCCAATTCCATCGAACGTTTTCTCAACGAAGCGGCTAGTTCCGGAGGCAAAGTATCGGTGCTTTCTAAAATTTCTTCGTGGGGCAGCATTTCTTTTTCCACGAAACTACGTGTCATTTCCACGAGCATTTGCTGTTCTTCAGTCAGGCTAAAGTCAATCATGTATTTTTTCAGTGTTGTTCTCTAAAAATATTTCATTTCCAGCGTGGTTTGAAAGGTTTAGGACGCGGATAACGTGTAATCGAGTCGAAATTTGATAAATCCAAATGGCTCCGTGTGAATTCCTTTCCAGAATCACGCTTGGGTTTAAAATCCCATCCCTCGTAATGCCCGGTACGTAATGCAGAGTGAATAAACCGCCGTCTGTCCTGATCCTGAATAACTTTCTGTTTCACTGTTTCAGTGTCCCAATGTTGTGCCGCTAAATTTTGGAATTCCTCCAATGTTTTTGAATGATTTTTGGATTTCACTAAATTCTGCAATTCATCCGGATCATTATTCAAATCAAAGAGTTGATCCTGGTCGGTGGGGCAAGTGATAAATTTATAAGACCCACGACGAAACATCAACATTGGTGCACCGGTTCCTTCTGCCAAATATTCACTGATGGCTATGTTGGAATCGCTCTCAGCATTTCCTTTACAAAGCGGAATCAGCGAACGGCCGTTAAGCGGAGCAACTGGCTCAGGTTTTGATGCTCCTGATCCTTCATCAGCCACTTCGATTAGGGTTGGTAAAACATCAACAAGCGCAACCGGTTGGGATATTCGTCTTGCTGGATATCTTGCCGGGTTGTGGATAATCAGCGGGATTCGACAAGACCATTCGCGGAAAGTCATTTTGTACCACAAGCCAAATTCCCCCAGCATGTCGCCGTGATCTGAAAGGAACAGAATCGTGGTGTTTTCCGCCATTCCGCATTCCTGCAACGTACTTTGTAAAAGCCCCAGCCATTCATCGACATAAGAGACATTACTATAATAAGCTCGGCGGGCGTTGATAATTTCTTCTTCACTGAGATCCACGGCATCCAAGGCAATCACTTTTTCCAGGCGTTTGCTGTGCGGATCTTGTTGATCAGGATGTGGCCTGGAGACTTTAGGCATACTTATTGTCACATTCTTGTATGCATCCCAATAATTCTGCCGTGTGGCATACGGATCATGCGGATGAATAAAACTAGTCACCAAACACAAGGGACGCTCATTTTCCCCACGGGCATGATCGTAAATAACTTTCATCGACTGCGTGCCAACTTCATCATCGTACATCAGTTGATTGGTGACTGCTGCAACCCCTGCCTGTTTGACAGAAGACATATTGTGATACCATAAATCAATCCGTTCATCCGGTTTTTTCCAATCCGGAATCCAACCAAAATCCGCCGGATATATATCGGTTGTTACCCGTTCCTCAAATCCGTGCAATTGATCCGCACCCACAAAGTGCATCTTTCCTGAGAGACAAGTTCGGTAACCCATCAAACGTAAATAATGCGCAAATGTCGGCATGGTTGAAGGCATATAAGAGGCGTTGTCGTAACCACCGCATTGTGAAATATTTTGCCCGGTCATAAACGCATAACGTGCCGGTGTACATAACGGACTACTTGTATATGCAACATCAAATACGACCCCCTGATCAGCCAAAAGGTCGATATTGGGGCTGATTACCTCGCTGTTCCCGTAACAGCCCAGTGCCTTGGGAGTCAGTTGATCCGCCATGATGATTAGAATATTGTGTTGTTTTCTCATTTTGTGTGATTTTTCTCAACTTATAAAAATACAGACCATGACCAGAGTTTCCTTTGAAAAAACGAATCAATTATGCACCACGACTTCTTCACCGTAGACTTCCGGTTCACTATCCACCATCTGCTTCGGAAAGCCGGAAGCAAGGATTTGTATTCCACAAGCATCTTCCAAGCGACGAATAATGTTAGGAGACCATTCACGAGCACCGTAACGCTGTTCTCCATCCTTGAAAATGTCGATCAGGAGCGGAGAAACTTCCAACGGAACTCCTGCGCGATCTGCAATGGATTGAAAAAGGCTGATGTCTTTGATGACCAAGTCCATCGTGAAGTTGATGTCCCGGCTGCCGTTGAGAATCACCTGACTTTCGGTTTCGTGCACAAAAGAATTTCCAGATGAAATCCTAATTGCTTCATAAGTGGTTTTGAGGTTCATCCCTGCCATTTTGGCTGTGGTCATTGCTTCGCAAAGTGTCACAAGATTGGCAGTTGCCAAATAATTGGTCATCACTTTGAGAACAGAAGCAGAACCTAGTGCCCCTGTATGCAGGATGAGCCGTCCCAATACCTTCAGCACTGGCAAGATTTTCTCAAAGGTGGAGCGTTCGCCGCCAACAAAAATCGAGATGTTACCTGTTGCGGCTCGGTGGCATCCTCCTGAAACTGGACAATCCAGTGCTTCACTTCCAAATTTCTGTACCTTGGCCCCCAGTCTTTTGACTTCCACCTCGTCTGTAGTGCTCATTTCTGCCCATACTTTCCCGGGAGAAAGTCCGGCGATAATCCCGTCTTCTGCTTCCATCACGGCAGCACTAGCTTCCGGATTGGGTAAGCAGGTAATCATCATGTCAGTGGTCTCTGCCATTTGCTTAGGTGACTCTCCCAATTTTGCTCCCTTTTCAAAGAAAGGCTTGGCAATTTCACTATTCAGGTCGCGCACGGTCAAGTCAAAGCCGTTGCGCAAGAGACTTCCAGCCAACTTGCCTCCTACATTACCAAGCCCGATAAATCCGATTTTCATGGTGTTCCTTGTAGTGTTGTGTCAAGACTTTAATTCGACCCATGTTGAGAGCTTTCAATCCAACAATTCATCAGTACGATTTTTGTCATGTTCGTAAACTTTATGGATTTTTGAGATTTTCCCATAGAGATCTTGAACACGATACATGCTACCAATCATTCCCGGTTTTTCAGCAAAGGACTGAATTAAAAGCAAACGATCAATATTTCCCGTGTTTTCTGTCACACGATGCAGAGAGAAGCGGCCTAAAAAAAACTGCAAATCACCAGCTTTTAACTTCAGTTGTTTCACTCGATTGCGGTCACCTTGAAGAACTTTAATTACTCCTTCAGTACACTCACTCTCCGGGGTTCTTAAGTTTGGAATATACTCAAATTCCCCTCCAGACTCAGCAGCCTGCAAAAGCATCGTAATTGTGAATTCATTGGTATCAAAATGCCAACAGAACTGTTGACCTGGCTTACAAACATTGACAATCACATTGGAAATCGGATCGTCGTAGATAAAGAGTTCCGTTTTTTCCAAACACTCTGCCAAAAAACTTTTGAGAGACACCCAGAAATAAAGACGACGAGTGGCACTTTCTTAATCAAAAAGATCTGCTGTCACAAATCCATTCGTTCGTTCCATAAAGATATTCTGTGGATAATCTTCAGGCATTTGCGGATCTCCTTCTCCTAAATAAACATTACACTTTTTCCTTGGTGAAAAATAGGCGTATTCACTTTGTTCCTTTGCTTCTTTCAAAAGTGCATCTAAACCCGCGTTGTTAAAAAAATTATTTATCACCGCACAGCCATCTTGTTCCAACTCTCTACGAACTTTTTCCAACACCTGGCGGCGTTTTTTATTTTCCAGTTCGTCAATGGGATATTCATCATGATTAATCATTTCACGACATCTAAGTTCCGCAGACATGAAAATCCCTTTATTCATTTACGATTGATTACTGTTAAAACTTCTTCTTTCTTAAAAGAATATCATTACAATTTTTCTTACTTCAACCTCCCAAAAAATGCCAGACGAGCAAGTTCTGAAAGCATTACGTTTGGTTCCGTGTTGAAGTTGAGCGTCACAAGTATCCGGGAACGCTCACTGCTAACCGGCACAACTCGATGCAATGAATTTCGTCCCCTGAAAAGTACTAATGCTCCTTCACCCATTGCTAGAGTTTTGGGGTGAAGATTGCCTTTGATCACTGCTTCGGTGTCTGGATAGCCCGGATCACCTGCTTCTTTGTTCCGTACATTTTCCAAATACTCAAACTCTCCGCCATCCTCTGAAGCCTGTATCATCAAGGTTACGGCAAAGGAGGCGTTGTCATAGTGCCAGCCCAGCTGCTGTCCTTGCTCATAATAGTTGATATTAATGGAAGAAAGAGTATCTGCATAGGGAAAAACCGTCACGCCCAACACACTTTCCAGAAATTTCTGGAAATCAGGCCATTTATATAGAGCCCTTAGTGGCGAGCGATCTGGAACCCGATCGTGAGGCACGCAACCCTTGTCACTAACTTGTTCAAGGTTGCGAATGTGTTCCGCAGGGAAAGCGTGGTCAGGATCTAGCAGGTAGGCGTTGTGGTTCTGGTGACAAAAGTACGCCTGGGGCCTCAGTTCGCAGGCTTCGATTTGCAAAAAATCAACTGTTTCAGAGGTAAGGAAATCTTCCATCACCAAGGCACCCGAGCGTTCCAGTTGGGCTTTGCAGGAGATATTATAGCCTGCGTCCTGTATCGGATGTAGTTTTAGATTAACAATGGTTTCCGGATTCATAATTTTTCTTCATGTGGCTTAAGAATAATTAGTTAAGACACAACACTTTCTGCAAAGAGCAATAATTCAACCAGCAGGCTCATCACTCACCCGAACTACCAATTTCCCAAAGTTCTTGCCTTCCAAAAGTCCCATGAAAGCTTCCGGAGCATTTTCCAGTCCATCAACTATATCTTCACGATAACGAATTTTTCCTTCCTTAATCCAGTTGGACAACTGTGTCAGGGCTTCTTCTTCTTGACTGTCGAAATCCCACACGATAAAGCCCCGGAAAGTTAGTCGTTTGACTAGTATATACCGCATCAGCAAAGGGGTCAGGTTTGGGCCTGCAGGAAGTTGGGTTGCATTATAAGACGAGATGATTCCGCATACAGGTATTCGAGAAAAATTATTGAGTAATGGCAAAACTTTTTCAAACACTTTGCCACCTACGTTTTCAAAATACACATCAATTCCATTAGGACAAGCGCTTTTGAGATTCTCTGCGAAATCCTGGCGGCTATGATTTACACAAGCATCAAAACCTAGTTCTTCAGTTACGAATTCGCATTTCTCAGGAGTACCAGCTATGCCTACTACTCGTGTGCCTTTAATACGTGCGATCTGCCCGACCACCGAACCGACTGCTCCTGACGCGGCAGCCACCACCACTGTTTCACCTTTTTTTGGCTGCCCAATGTTCAAAAGCCCAGTGTAAGCAGTGACACCCGGCATTCCCAATACTCCAGTCGCTGTGGAAATGGGAGCAAGTTGTGGATCAACTTTTTTCAATTTTTTGCCATCCTGCAGCCAAAACTCCTGCCAGCCGCCATAACCGAATACAAAATCACCTGCGCTAAAACCGGAGTTTTTAGATTCAATTACTTGCCCCACCGTGCCGCCGCTCATCACTTCGTCAATTTCTACAGGATCAGCATAGGACTTACCTGCATTCATACGACCCCGCATGTATGGATCAAGTGACAAGTAAATAGTTTTACTTAAAACCTGTCCATCTTCCGGTGCAGGAATCGGTGCTTCCGCGATAGTAAAATTATTTGCCTGTGGCTTACCGTTAGGCCGGCTGGCCAGGACAACTTGACGATTGATTTGCAGAGACATAAATACTTTTGATCTAGAATGGAAAATTTAACAAGTGCTTTGAAGATGATGAGAATTATAACATAAAACTATGAACAACTTCATTTACGAATTATTGATCATGAAGGGCATCCCAAACGAGTGAGTAGTAAAATTTTCTTTTTTAATAAGTCAATCGAAAATGTTTTGCGGATGCTGGAAAACACGCTTTAACATTGGTTCGAAATTCTCCAAAGGCAAGGTATCGTAGTTCGGGTCAAACGAACACTGATCCCATTTATGACAGAAATCTATACATGCTCGATAATGCAAATGCTCCTTGTAACGATCTCTAGCATTCCGGTCTTTATTTATTTTCTGAAAACAGTAGTAACCTTGAAACAGGCCGTGATACCTGATTATCCAATAGTTCCTTTCACTGACGTACGGACGAAGAATTGCTGCAGCTACTTCGCTATGATTGTCCGGAGCCAAGATATCGCCGATATCATGCAAGAGAGCACAAACAATCGTTTCTTCATCAGCCCCATCTCGTTCTGCTCGGGTGGCGGATTGCAAAGAGTGTGTATAACGGTCTACCTGGTATCCCATTCGATCCCCTTGCATTTGCTTGAGCAAAGCCAATAACATGTCCGGAACGTTTTTTCTACACTTCGCGTATAACGTTGAAAGGAACGTATATTCCTCTACAGTACCATTTTCCATTTTTGTGAAACTAACTGTCCTCATGTCTATCTAAGAAATCTTTACTGATAAGTTTAACTTATGATTCCGCTTAATTTAACCATGTCACAATCGATTTTTTGACAGGATTACCTAAAAAACACAATAAAATAAGCCCCTGAATACCTTATTTTTTATCTTAACCAAGAAAAAAAGCAGATTCTGAACTCCTGTCTAGATAATTAAAAAGTATCATTCCAAAAAGGGTATCAGATTTACAATTCTTTTATAGCTTACTGTGTGTCGTAAACCTCGTGCTTGAGCTTTTGCATCTCGGCTTGGAAAGCAACCATTTCCGGATCAAAATCAAAATTACAAATTGGTTCTGGGGAAAAATTATTGTAAAGATCTTCACCACGTACTAGTGTTGCAGATTCTTTATCTGTGTGCATCTGCATAACCCTTGGTGAAATATATTGAAGAGAAAGGCCGACACGCCTGTCGTTGGAAAGATTAGGATAAGAGGCATGAGCTATCCAGCCATGATGTAAGGAAGCCTCGCCCGGCTTTAGTTCTACACTAACTACTTGTTCTTCATCAATAGACATCTCCAATTCCTGTCCTCTGTGCAAAATATTCTCTTTTTCATGAGTGTCGCGATGCGATTTTTTGCCGTTACGGTGTGAGCCGGGAAGCATTTTCATACATCCGCTTCCTTCAGTTGCTGGAGAGAGAGCAACCCAAGCAGTAACTAAATCGTCGGAATCAAGCCCCCAATATGTGAGATCCTGATGCCATGAGACAAACTTCGTATTCTGTGGCTCCTTAATGACATAGGCCGAATCCCAAAGCAGAATATCATGCCCAAGTATGGATTCTACTGCATCAAGCAACTTTGGGAGCCTTGCAATCTCATTGGCCGAAGTCATCAAAAGGTAAGGCTTGGTTCGGTAGTGCATAGGCCCATATTGTCCCTCAATTTCCTCCAATCTACGACGATGTTCTGTCGCTTCTATTGGGCTAAATAAGCGCAGTGGGAAAAAGTAACCATTTTCTCGATAACTTTTCTGCTGCTCTGGAGTCAGGAATATGCTCAAAAACTTCTCTTCGTTGGTTGTGAACTGTGGTTTACTGCCGATACGATGGGTCTTCCTCGTCCAAAATTGACTTTAGTTCTTGAAAAAATATTTTGGACTGATCAGGATAATTTTCCAACTCTTTGGCAGTTTTTTCTGCAGTTTTATCAGGCATGACTCGCAAAGGTTTACCTGTCCAGAGTGCCTTGATGTATGTTTCCGCCGCCAGCTCAAAATAATAGAGACGACTAAAAGTGTCTGCGACGTCCTCTCCAATTACAAGTAAACCGTGGTTACCCATAATCATAACATTGAATTTCTGATCACTGAGCTGAGAAGCGCAGCGTTCACCTTCATTCTTAAATGCCAAACCGCCATACTCTTCATCAATAACATAACGCTTGTAAAACATTACCGAACGCTGGTCTATGGGAGGTAATCTGCTGTCTGCTAAAGTCGCAAGCACTGTAGAATATATTGGATGCACATGCATTATGCAGATGGCATGTGGACAATGACGATGAACTGCCCCATGCAAACTCCAGGCAGTTGGATCCGGAGAATCCGAATGGTTCATTTTTGGCGAGACATTAGTATCCAACAAAAGCAAATCACTAGCCCTGATGCGACTAAAGTGTTGCTTGTTCTGATTCATGAGGAAACTATTCCCGTCCCCTTTTATTCTCAGTGAAAAGTGGTTGGCAATCCCTTCGTGCATTTCCATCCTGGCTGCCCATCTGAAGGCACAAGCCAAGTCTATCCGTTCTTTTACATTCGTTAATTTCTGGTGCATTGTATGGGTTTTTTTGCTAACTGCATGCAAAATTCCAAAATTGATTAGCTATTTAAGCAATTATCAACTCTTGCTCAAACCCAGTTTTTGGCGAGCTTCAGCGGGACTGAGAATTCTCCCTCCTAGCCGTTCAACGATTTGTACCGCTCGCTCAACCAATTGTCCATTGCTAGCGAGAACTCCTTTTTTAAGATAAAGATTGTCTTCCAGGCCGACACGCACATTTCCACCCAAAATCATAGCTTGCGCGACCATAGGCATTTGCATGCGTGAGATACCAAATCCTGCCCAAATAGCATTATCGGGCAGCATGTTGCGTAGTGCCAGCATATTTTCCGTATTGGCTTCCGCTGTCCACGGAATGCCCATGCAAAGCTGAAAAAGAGGCGGTTCATCAATTAAACCTTCTTTGATGAGTTGCTTGGCAAACCAGACATGACCTAGTTCAAAAACTTCAATTTCCGGTTTAACACCACAGGTCTGAATGAGTTGTGCCATTTCGCGAAGCATCTTCGGAGTGCTAATGTAAGCAGTGTCTGAATAATTTTGAGTTCCGACATCAAGCGTACAGATTTCCGGAAGGAGTTTTTCAACATGTGCCAGACGTTCGGCAGGATTTGCCATATCAGTTCCGGGGCCGCCTCGTCCGGGATCATCCGGATCAGGGACATAATCACCGCCCATTCCGGAGGTAAGATTCAGCACCACATCGGTAGAGTCCCCACGAATGCGCTCCACGACCTCTGTGTACCACTCCAGCTTTCGTCCCGCCGCTCCTGTTTGCGGATCACGTACATGGATGTGCGCCACTGCCGCACCTGCTTCTGCAGCTTCTATGGCGGCATTAGCGATTTCTTTCGGAGTTTTTGGAAGTTGCGGATGTTTGCCGGCTGCGTCTCCTGAACCAGTCACCGCACATGTAATGATCACATCGTAATTCATTGTACTCCATTGTTTTTTGAAAGGATTAACGGAAAAAGCATTCTAAAGTTTACAGACATACATCGGTTTCTCCTTAATAAAACCTTGTTTAACCTGTTATCCTTACCAAATTGCAGTATTGAGACACTCTTATTTTAATTCACGAATACCTTTTCCAGCGTAGACCGGTGCGACCATATTCTGATGCCCACTCCAAATTATTGCAAGTTTTTCGCAAAGGTATTTTCCCATCGGACAAGCACGTCCTTCATCAGTGTCAACATGAAGAAGCATATGTTCACCTGTCGCCAAAATATCACCCGAATCAGGATGGAGCATTGAATGAACAATCCGGAAACGTTTTTCGTCAAAACCCAGGAGTTGAGTTTCTACAGAGAGCGCCTCACCACCGGCAACTTCCCTCAAATGCCGGATATGCGTTTCAACCGTATAAATGGAAAAACCTTGCATCCTGTATTCTTCATTCATCCCGATAAATTGGAGAAATGCATCAGTTGCATCACCAAAAACCTGGAGGTAGCGGCTTTCTGTCATGTGTCCGTTGTAATCCAACCAGTCCGGACGGACTTCTGAATCATGCAATTTAAGAGGTTTAGACAAGTCAGGATCGCCCGAAACAACTCCGGAATGTGCTTTTTCGTAAAGGCGTTCTTCGTATTTTTTCAGAACAGCGCCCGCGCCCCAATCATGGAGCTTGAGGCCCTGCATGATGGCCACCAGATTATCGTCACGGATTCGCTCCAAATCCCGAATGGAGTGCATTCCGGATTGCATATCGGATTGCGTGACGATTTTCTCAATCAAATCCTCACTCAATTCCGGAACATCGGTCAGTTTGCTCCAAGGCCATTTCAATGTAGGTCCAAATTGAGAAATGAAGTGGCGTACTCCCCCTTCACCTCCGGCAATCCGGTAGGTTTCAAACAATCCCATTTGCGCCCAGCGCATTCCAAAACCAAAACGAATCGCATCATCCAACTCTTGGGTGGTGGCCACATCATCACGGACGAGCCACAATCCCTCGCGCCAAACGGCCTCCTGCAGACGGTCTGCAATGAAGGCATCTATTTCTTTACGCAAAATCAAAGGTTTCATCCCAATTTCTATATAAAATTCTGCTGCTTGCTTTTTGGCATCTTCAGAAGTTTGTACGCCACCACAAATTTCGACTAGAGGCAAAAGGTAGACGGGATTGAATGGATGGCCAACCATGAAACGTTCCGGACACTTCATTTCGGATTGAAGTGATGTGGGTTTTAGTCCTGAAGTTGAAGAACAGATGAGTGCAGTTTCAGGAGCATGCTTGCCAATTTCTTCCAATACCGAACTCTTTACGTCCAAAATTTCCGGAACGCTTTCTTGGATAAATGGGACATCACTGACCGCTTTTTCAATAGAGTCGACAAATTCCAGTTTGCCTTGCTCCACATGTGGGGCCAGTGTTAATTTGGAATATGCACGTTTCGCATTAGCAAGCATCTCTCTTAGAGTTTGTCCTGCAATTGCAGAAGGATCGAAGACTTTGACATCAATGCCGTTCAGCATTAATCGAGCAGCCCATCCTCCACCAATAACCCCCCCGCCAACGATTGCTACTTTTTTTATTACTCCACTCATAAATTAGCAAATAAAAATTATTTCTGCATAAGACTAAATTTTATTTTCCATGACTCCAACAGATGGGGGAGTGCCACCCCGATCATAACCAAGATTGCTCCGGCTGTCTTGATCCAAGTGATGTCTTCTCCCAGTAAAATTGCTGCGAATAAAAATCCTAAAGGAATGATCAAAACGAGAAACAAGCTAGCCATGCCTACTGGAATGTGTCGCATTGCCTGGTTGTAAAAAAAGAATGGAAGTGCCATCGAAAAAACCAAATACACAAAAGTCATCAATGTTCCAGAAGAAGCTTGAAGTGGAAGTTCCATGTCTCCGAAAATAATCAGATATAAGATTAAAACAACAGAAGCAGAAATCATTTGACTTGATGTAACTTGAATCGCTGGAATTTCAGATCTCATTATTTTGCGTGTCAGTAACTGGCTCACAGAAAAAAGACAAAAACAAATCATCATAAGTCCATTGCCCCAAAGACTATCTGCTTCAAAAAACTGTTCTCCAGAAAAAAATATAAAAAGTCCAAATACGGCCAAAACAGCCCCAAACCAAACAGAAGACTGAAAATCTTCCTTAAACACCACACGGCCAAGGATCGACTGAGAGAATGGCATCAGTGCCAGTATTAATACAGTGTTTGAAGCACTAAGCACCGTGAGAGCAGTGACAAAAAGAAGGGAAGTCAATCCAGGATCGAGAACTCCCAGTGCAAACGGTTTCCAGCCTATCTTTTTTGGGCTATAACGATATCCTATTGCATAAGATATAATCAACAGTATTATCGAAGAAAAAACAGCTCTCATTGAAACAAGCTGCGGAACAGCAATGTCCTCAAGCGCAATTTTATTGGCCACAGGATTCAGCGACCAAAATAGAATTGCCAAAAGCATACAGGAATAGGCACGGATTAACATTTAATAACTCCAGTACAGCATGTGAAAGAATCGCTTATCAATGAAAAATATGGATTAGCTGAATTTATCAGAATAACAACCAAACTAATCAAGTGACTAAATAATTTATTTTTTCCTTGATACAGTTCAGCTATTGTTTTACAAAAGATTATGTTTTTATACAATTGATATTTTTTAATGATTAAGATTAGGTATATTTATGGATAACTTTAGTGGATTCCCTTCTCTTAATTTTCTTCTCACTTTTGAATCTGTGGCCCGTCATCTGAGTTTTACTAATGCCGCAAAAGAGCTCTGTGTGACACAAGCGGCAGTGAGTCACCAGATCAAAGCATTGGAAGACTACCTGGGTTCAAAATTATTTCTCCGGGAAAAGCGCAGGATTTTTCTTTCTGAGGAAGGACAACAATTATTACCTTCCGTAGTAAGCGGGTTACAGGGCATTGCCGACAGTATAGATAGTCTTCGTACAGATGAAACTGAAGATACACTAGTTGTCGGAGTGGGTTCATCTTTTTCAGCAAACTGGCTTGTCCATCGTCTTGGGACTTTTTATCAAAAATTCCCTGACATCAATCTTCATCTGAAAATTTCAAACAACAATCCGGATTTTAATACTGAAAAAATGGACATGGCTGTAGTTTGGGGTAAAGGTGAATGGGATGGATTGGTGCACGAACAATTGATGGTTGTGGAGTTTACGCCAGTCTGCAGTCCAGATTTACTGCAGAAAGATCATCCTCTGAATACTCCTGAAGATCTGATACACTATCCCCTGCTGGATGATTTTTTTTCAGAAAGCTGGAAAGAATGGCTAGAATTGGCTGGCCTTCCGGATCGAAAATATAAAAGACGTGCCCTGATCAATGATTCTAACGTTTTTATCCAATCTGCACTTGATGGACATGGAATAGGAATTTGCGCAGTGGAAATCGTGCAGGAATATTTGGATACAGGACGGTTGGTGCGCCCCTTTGAACTTTCCATTACCGGAGGCGGTTTTTACTTTCTTGTATATCCTGAAAATGCCCTGCAAAAACCTTTAGTGTGTCTGTTCAAAGACTGGCTGCTTGAAGAAGTCAGAAAATCAGAATCTATCGAATCTTTCCGTGCAGCAGACAAATAATGTATTTTGAGTTTGAAACTTTGACAGGCCTCAGTCCGTTCATGTTGATATTTGCGGTTTTGGCTATCGGACTGGCTGCTATCATCAGGGGATTCAGCGGTTTCGGTTTTTCTGCTTTGACGGTTACCAGTTTGTCGCTGATTTTGCCACCAGCAGAAGTGGTACCAACTGCATTTTTGCTGGAAATTGCTGCCAGTATCCACATGTTGCCATTAGTTTGGCGGCAAGTTGACTGGAAGATTCTCCGCTGGCTGGTTTTGGGTGCTGTTTTGGGTACTCCATTTGGTATTGCATTTTTATCGGAAGTTCCCCAGGGAACTATGCGACTGGTTATATATGGGTTGGTCTTAACTGCTAGCTTTCTCTTGTGGAAAGATTTTCGTTTTAAACGTTCTGTGGGTCGTAGCTGGACCATTGGTTTAGGTTGTTTTTCAGGTCTTGTCAACGGATCAGCAGGGATTGGAGGATTGCCGGTTGTCTTGTTTCTGCTTTCAACTTCATCCGGAGCCGCATTAACTAGAGCCTCATTGGTAGCCTATTTGTTTTTCACAGACGTCTACGCATCAATCCTTTCCGGAAGCCAAGATCTGATTTCATCTTCACTTTTATGGCGCACAGGTGTTTTCTTGATTCCACTGACCCTAGGGATTTATATTGGACACCGCCGTTTTGTTAAAACATCTCCGGAATCTTTTCGTAAATTTGCACTTTGTTTGCAGATTTTTTTATCCTTAGTCGGAATAGTCCAGGTACTTGCTGTATAGCACGATTTATGAAATGAAAATCCGAACAGAATTCCAGTACAAGACACGTACGATCCAGCGCATTTGGGTCCCCATGCCAGATGGCTGCCGATTGTCTGCCCGCATATGACTTCCAGAAAATGCCGAACAACATCCGGTACCCGCGATTCTCTCTAATACATTCCTAATCACAAAAATGTCAACACAGCGCTGGGTTACTGAAAATTTGCCTAAACCT
>JAKUUI010000034.1 GCA_022448485.1 SAR324 cluster bacterium | reverse complement strand
AGCAGCCAATGTCCCTAGCGAACGCGCCAATTGTTCTTCTTGTTCTCTGGCCTGAAATTCTTGAAGGGTGGTGCTTTCCAGCATTGTTATCACTGCCAGCTTTACCCTACCGGATTTACTGCGAACCGGAGCAATCACAATTTCTGTTCCTCGCTCCTGCAAAGGCGGTGTTTGCAGAACATATGCTCCCATCCGGAAAATTTTCCCGGTGTCAAGTACGCTGCTTATTTTTTCCTGAATCATGAAATCTGCATGAAACAAATCTGTGCTTTGTTTTCCGAGCAGGCGCAGAGCGTCCTTTTGCCAAAATTGAGCAGCTGAATCGTTACAATAAACCACCTGTCCCTTTTGATCAATTACTAGTACTGCCTGCTGCAAATGATCTGTCAGAGAGGAAATAAGTGCATTATAACGCATGAATGGCCGGCTCCCAAAAGTCGTCAAATGTATGGAAACAACAAGACTCCAGCTTATGGATAAATGTTGAGAAGAACAAGTTATTAACGTGCTCCTGAAATATGGAGCAGTTGAAATGTACGGCTGGCTATATTAAAATGCTGAGACTCTTCCTGAACCTGAAAAATACAATGCCTCAAAAAAATAATTTCAGCTCTGTCTACATTCCAAAACAGTCAGAATTGTTTCAGAATGAACCGAAAAATTCGTCAGGGCATGACAAGCAGGTTGATGTTTTACACGGGGAACATGACAGGTTTGCGGTGATTGAAGCATCGGCCGGTACCGGCAAAACATTTGCTCTTGTGGAATTGGTTTTGGAACTGCTGCTGGAGCAGGAAATACCGCTCAAAAGCATTTTGCTCGTGACCTTCACAGAAAAGGCAACTGCCGAACTGCGTCTGCGCTTGCGTTCAAAACTCCGGGAATTATTGGAAACCTGCGAAAAAAACAACACCTCCTTCAAAACTGTTCCGGAAGGTCCATTTTGGGAAATTAATACTCTCCGGAAAGAACGGTTAAAAGCTGCATTGCTGGATTTTGATTCGGCTCCAGTTTACACAATTCACGGCTTCTGTAAACGGGTTTTACGGGAATTTGCTTTTGAAAATCGGCAATTATTTGAACAGCAATTGTGTGACACAAACCTGCTTTTCTCAGAAGTATTTAGGCGTTATTTGCGCAGAGAACTGCTTTCTCAAAATACCCCTGTTTCACAACTTTTTGCGTTTTATGTGAAGTATACCGAAGGAAATCTCGACACCCTGGAAAGAGACATCAGGACTTTGATTTCTAGAGACGGGGAATTCATTCCAAATTTGCCAGTCTTTGATGTTTTTCTCAAAGAATTCACAGAGTACTGGGAGGCTTTGGTTGCCAAAGATCGGAATCTAAGGAGTCATAATTTGACTCAACATCCAATATGTTCAGCTTTTGAAGTAACAGCACTCAATGGATCTTCCATGGGAAAAACTTTACGCAACCTTAATTTGCTGTTGGAAACTCTGGGGGAAGCCCACTCAGGGGAATCAACCCTAGTAAATTTGCTCGGGGTTTTCGATATAGAACTGGCTGCGGTTACAACCCCAAAATGTAGAAAAAATTTGATGCCTGGAGAACAGTGGCACAGCCAGGAAGAATTTCCTGAACCGGAACGGGACTGGATTGAAGCAGTTGCTGATTGTGAAAATTTATTACTGCGGTGCGGTTTCAGCGGTGGTGCAAAGAAAATTCTAAAAACTTGGGTGACACAGCAGGTTCTTAAAGATGTGCGCCATGAACTGGAGCAAACAAAATTAGAACAGGGGACGTTTGATTTTGATGACTTACTGCGTTTAGTTGAAGAACAGGTGCTACCTCTGGATGATGAAAGCCCAGTCCCAACATTACTTACAAAGGCAGTTCGTAAAAAATATGTTTGTGCAATTGTCGATGAATTTCAGGATACTGACCGTCGGCAATGGTCTATTTTTCGGCACTTGTTTTTTGAAAGTCCTGAGCATCGTTTAATCGTGATTGGAGATCCAAAACAGGCTATTTATTCTTTCCGTGGTGCAGATATTTTTGCCTATCTGCAGGCACGAAAAACATTTGAGGAAAAAACCTCTCGTCAGCCGTTTACGCTGAAAAAAAATTTCCGTTCATCTGCAATCCTGCTGAGCGGATTGAATCGTATTTTTAGTGGAGATTCCTGGTTTCCCGATGAGCGCGGAATTCTTTATCAGCGAGTCGGTTGCGGGAAACCTGAACTGGAACTGCAGGATGAAACACCGGAGCGCAATGCCATTCATTTGCTGGAATTGCTTCCTCAGTTTACTGTCTCCGGGAAAAAAATTGCAGAGCAGAGAAAGTTGAAAAAACCTAAAATCCCTTTGGAAATACTGGATTCATTCAATTCTTTGCTAGGTAAAAAATATTTTGGAAAAAAAGATTTTATGCAGGCTGCGGAAACGGTCTTGAAGGTTGATATTTCCGAACTGTATCAAAGTGCTTTATTGAGTTTGTTCTTGGACGATCAGGCAGAAAATGCGACTTCAAGATTTGCTGAGGCGATTGCGCTTGAAATAAAAACACTTTTGCGAATTGGGATATCTGAAATAGAGCGCCCTGTCTGGAAGTATGAAGAAGGCGAAAGACCTCTGCGTGAACAGGATGTTTGTGTGCTGTTCCGCAAAAGTAGTGAAGGTGAAACATTAGGAAAAGCCTTACGCAGGCATGGAATCGACTTTGCGTTCTACAAACAGAAAGGTTTGTTTACCGGACGCGAGGCTAAGGAAATACTTGATTTGCTGGAAGCAGTCGCTCATCCAACAGATCATTCACGTACAGCCAAGGTTTGGCTGACTCGTTTTTTTGGCGCAAATATTCAGGAACTGGCACAAACTCCAACATGGGGCTCCGATTTATTACATCAACTTCAACAGTGGAATTCGTTTGCAGAGGCAAGACGGTTTCGGAGATTATTTGAAGAGATTCTGCAGAATACTAAATTGGTTGAGCGTGAATTGTTGCTGGGTGGAGATGAGAGAAGCGTGACGAATTATGTGCATCTGTTTGAGGTGCTGAACAGACAAGTAATGGAGCGGCATCTTGATCTGTTTGAATTGATTCAATTGTTGCGGCGCTTCATTGAGGGTAAAGAAGATCCGGGAGAAAATGAAACTTTGCTGCGCTTGGAAAGTGAGCGGGATGCTGTTCAGCTAATGACAATGCACGCAGCAAAAGGTTTGGAATTTCCAGTGGTATTTTTATTTGGAGGACTTACTGGAAACAAAAAAGAATCGATTCAGTTTTATCATGATGCAGATGAAAATCTCATCATAGATTTGCTTAGTTCAGCAATTCCTACTGAACATCAGTGGCAGGTGGAAGAAGAACAACAGCGCCTGCTCTATGTCGCCATGACACGAGCTTGCGGACGACTCTATTTGCCCTACTCAGGATATTTAACGGGTAATTCAGAAAAACGTGTCTGCAAAGTCAGCGGTGCCTATTCATTTGTTAATGAGCAGCTGACAGCGATCAATGAACAGTTGTCAATTGCCGGGGGGAACTCCGCTTTCAGTCGCAGTATTGTTGGAAATTATGCTGTGAATAAACAGGAGGATATCAAAACAAATGTGCAGGAAAAATTGCGGACCTGGAAACCGCCACTGCTTCCAGCAAACCCTGCAATTTTTGGTGATACAAATGATCCGGAGGAATCTTTCAGTCAACTCCGTTATAAAAAGAGAGGCTTTGTGGTTAGTTCCTTCACCAGAATGGACAGGAAAAAGGATGCGGAGGCGGCTGGAATAAAGGAGTCGGTTGCCAGAAACATTTCGCCTGTTGAAATTCGATCAGAAACCGATTTGGGAGAACGTCGGGAAAATGATGAAACCGACAATACGCTCATTCTAGAAACACAAACCACGATTCCAGACCCAACACACGGAACTCGACACCTTAGCCACAAAGCCCAAAAAGACTTGCTTCCGGGTGGAGTGCAAACCGGGAATCTATTGCATGAGTTATTGGAACTTGTGGATTTTAACACAATTCAAGAAAGCAGCTCCCCACAAGAATGGCTTGCCCTTCCTCCTGTCCATCGCTTGATTGACTCATTCAGGGAGCGTTTTGAACGCTCGGCTGAAACTGTGCCGCGAATTGCGGAGATAATCTGGCGCACTTTGCGCACTCCGGTCAGGTTGGGCAAAACTCAGGATGATCCCAAACTTGAACTGGCAGGCTGTAAACGTTATTTACGTGAAGCTGATTTTTACTTTCCAATTCCGGAAGAAATGATACAAATGCACAATCGTTTCCCCGGCACGAAGGCACCAGACTGCCAGCAAAAAAATGAAATAAATGTGGAAGGCTGGCAAGTTGAAAAAGGTTTTTTACGTGGTTCTATTGACTTTTTGTTTGAACACGAAGGTCTCATTTATTTGCTGGACTGGAAAAGTAATATGCTGGCAGATTATAGTGTGGAGACAGTGGAGCGCGAGGTAATAGAACACTATCAACTGCAGCTGCAAATCTATACAATTGCAACTTCCTACTGGTTTAAACTTAAAAGTGAAGAAAAATATAACGAAAAATTTGGTGGTGTGCTCTACATTTTTTTACGCGGAATGTCGCAAAAAATCAGAAACTCCGGAGGCGAAGGCGTGTTCTTCAAACGCCCCACCTGGCAGGAATTGAAGGGCTACGAAAATCGCTTGTGCCTGGAAAATTATTGATCCGGAGGAAGTCAAAAATTTATTTCAACGCTCCAAAACCCCCTGAAGTTTAAGCCCCTTCTCCCGTGTCCAGTCCTTCCTCCATTATTTGAAAGAAGTTCCGTTCCTTTTAGAGGAACTATGTATCAGTATTGAAACTGTTCCGGAAGTAAAGCAGGAAATCTTTGTGGAAATAGGACCGAATGATTAGCTTTTTCAAAAAGTACCTTGGATCACTTCAGTTGCAGAACATATCTTTTCCGCCACTAACGCAAGCGAGGAGGATGCAGAAATGCTTTCAATTAAGAAAGACGATGCTCTCTTCGTGGTTCAGCGTCTAACTATGGAGCCAGGAGAAGAGCTGGAATCGTTTGCCTGCCTTTATTATCCGGGCCGCTTCTATCAAATGTGAACCATTATATAAAGTGAACAATCTTCTTCGCTATAAAACTATTATTGGTACATTCAGAAAGTGTCTTTGAAATATTTCCGAAACAGGGGTTAAACGGGAATCAGTTTTGAAATAAGGTTCTGTAAATGTGATAACCTTCTTTTGCTAGGTCATTTTTTGAAATAAACCGCAACGCCGCCGAGTTAACACAATAACGCAATCCGCCAGGTTTAGGACCGTCATTAAAAACATGACCCAGGTGAGAGTCTGCATATCCGCTTCTAATCTCGGTTCTTATATAGAACCAGCTGTTGTCTACTTTTTTGATTATACCGGCGCCATCAAGAGGTTTTGTAAAACTGGGCCAGCCGGTACCAGACTTGTATTTGTCAGTTGAACTGAACAAAGGCTCACCTGAAACTATATCAACATAAATTCCTTCTTTCTTATTATTCCAAAATTTGTTCCTGAACGGCGGTTCTGTACCACCGTTCTGAGTTACCTCAAACTGCAAAGGTGTCAGTTTCTTTTTAAGCTCATCCCTGCCTGGAATTTTATATTTTGATGTTTTTTTGAATATTTTAGTTCTGTCTGTTTTTTCACCCCATAAATCTTCAAGCCGCTGATCCCGTCCGCATCTAAAGCGGTAATAATGATATCTTAATTTGTTTTTTTTGTAATAATTCTGGTGATAATCTTCTGCAGGATAAAACTCACCGGCAATTCTAATTACAGTTTTAACCGGTTCCTGAAGCATGCCGGATTTGTCAAGCAGAGTTTTCGATTCTGCAGCCATTTTTTTTTGTTCAGTAGAAAGATAAAAAACTGCAGATGAATACTCATGACCGCGATCACAAAATTGTCCATCTTTGTCAGTAGGATCTATTTTCAACCAAAATATTTCTAGCAGGTCAGCATAAGAAATCACGGACGGTTCATATAAAATCTGGACTGCTTCAATATGACCTGATTTTCCATAATTATTATAGGTTGGATCTTTAGCTGTTCCGCCGATATAACCGGAAACGACCTCTTTTATTCCGGAAATTTTTTCAAAATCGGCTTCCATGCACCAGAAACAACCACCAGCAAAAATAGCTTTTTCAAGATCATT
This sequence comes from SAR324 cluster bacterium, assembly GCA_022448485.1. Taxonomy (GTDB): domain Bacteria; phylum SAR324; class SAR324; order SAR324; family NAC60-12; genus Arctic96AD-7. The sequence continues at coordinate 14,669 of JAKUUI010000034.1, read as the reverse complement.
TCCGGCCAACGAATCAGTTGATGCCCACCAACTCAGCAAAAAAAATGATATGGTAGGCAGTAATGTTTTTTTCATGTGGCTCCATTAAGTATTGTCGACCAGAAGTTGAAGAACTGGAAAAAAGTCAAAATGCAAAAGGAACAGATATTCCTAAAGAACTACCTTTAACTCCAGCCATTGGTGCCTGGATAATAGGCAACTCTGTTCCAAAAAAATTATTTGTCGCCATGTCCTTTAGGCATGTCAGTTTTTTCAGTTAGGATATAAAGAAGGCTGGAGCAATAATACTCAAACTGATGTCCGCAGAAAGACCTATAAGAAATGCTTTTGTGTTTTTATTCAAGTAGAGAAAATTATTGTCCACCCTGAAAGACCCGAAATTTCTTTTTTTTTGAGTATTGTGAATTTGCGGAGCGATAATGGGCTAGATAAGCTCCGACACCCCAGCCGATGAATCCGAAAACAAAGGCGTTTGTTGCCTGTTCGCCGTTCAATATTTCAGGACTCCATAACCCTGCCAGTGCTCCAAGCAATGTACCTACCCTGACGTAATTATCCTGAAATAAAGTCAAAAACAAAACCAGAAAATGGCGAGTCATATTTTCATTAAAAAAAATTATTCTCTACAGTAAGTATTTTATTAGATCGAAACTATCTTTGGGTTTCTGCGGTTAAAATATAGATCTTATGGTTTGGGATAATGCTAGGAATAATCTGGATGAAAAATATAAGACTAAAACTCCACCGACAAACAAATCACCTTCTCCCAGAATGGGATGAAAAAACGTTATAAAATTTGATGGAGTTTCCAATGTTTCGTCAGCCGGCCTCTTCATTCGAAATACAACCATCGCCACGAGTGTACCAACAGTTAGCACAATCCAGTTACCCATTTTTTCTTTTTGCTGAAATAGAATTTTTATAGTTATGATTTTAAATCAAAACGCCTGATAGCTTAGTCTATAGAATATGGTCTTAAGTGGCAACGCAAAATCTATGCAATAACTTGTCAAGTAATTAGGCTTTCTAGCATTTGACGTTATGCGAAGGATTATGCAGTCAAAAAAGACGAAATCTCAAACGAAGCAGATTTGATCTTGAATCAAATCTGCATTGCGTCTTCAGCTAACAAACGATAATATAAACAACATATACGATTCAATGGATCGAGTGATTCAGATTGTTTTGAGAACAGCTCACGAATCCGTTCCGGGCTAATCTCAAAATCACCTGTAATGGCATAGACGCATGCTTTTTAATTGAGGTTGTATGGAAATTCCGGCAATGTTTGATCTGACGGATAAAGTAGCTTTAGTTTCTGGTGCAAGCCGGGGGATTGGTGCTGCTACGGCTCAAATTCTGGCAGAGTATGGTGCTCATGTCATACTGACCAGCCGCAAGGCGGAAAATTTAAAAGAGGTTGAAGCAGTTATAATAAAATCCGGGAATCAGGCTTCCAGCATGGTTTGCCATAATGGAGATCTTGTACAGATTGAAGCGCTTTTTCAAAACATTCAGAAGACTCACGGACGGTTGGACATTTTGGTCAATAATGCAGCAACCAATCCTTTTTATGGTTCTGTCCTGGCAGCTGATGAACAGGCATGGGATAAAACACTGAATGTGAACCTGAAGGGGCCTTTTTTCATGAGCCAGCATGCGGCAAAACTAATGCGGGAAAATGGAGGAGGAAGCATCGTCAATGTTTCTTCGATCAACGGTCGTATTCCGATGCATAAACAAAGCATTTATTCCATCACCAAAGCTGGTCTCATTTCTATGACACAAGCCTTCGCCAAGGAACTGGGCCTCGAGAATATCCGCGTGAATGCCCTGCTTCCCGGACTGACTGACACCAAGTTTGCCTCCGCCTTGACTCAGAATGAAGAGCTGATGAAAAATGTTCTACAGCAAATCCCGCTGGGCCGAATTGCCCAGCCGAGTGAGATGTCCGGGATGATGCTTTTTCTGGTTTCTGATGCGGCTTCATACGTTACAGGCAGCACTTTCACAGTGGACGGTGGAGTATTGGCATAGAAAAATAGCATTTTCAAAGATAAAAAAACAAAGATGGAAAATCGTCATCAAGAAAAAAAGAAAGGAACAAAATGAGCTCAGCATATCGCATAGAAAAAGATTCAATGGGAGAAGTCAAAGTTCCCAAGGCAGCACTTTATGGCGCGCAAACTCAACGGGCCGTCGACAATTTCCCTGTGAGTGGAATCTGCATCAGCCGCCCACTGATCCATGCCCTGGGCGTGATCAAACAGGGTGCAGCAAAAGTTAATGCTGAAATGGACAACATTCCGGAAGATGTTGCGCATGCCATCCAGTTGGCTGCACAGGAAGTGATTGATGGGAAACTGGATGAGCACTTTCCTATTGACATTTACCAAACTGGTTCCGGAACGTCCAGTAATATGAATGCCAACGAGGTGATTGCGCATCGTGCAATGGAGTTGGTTCCGGACTTGTCAGTCAAGGTTCATCCGAACGATCACATTAATTTTGGCCAAAGTTCAAATGACACTTTTCCGACCGCCATCAGGATTGCAGGATACATTGAGGCAAAAAATGTTTTGATTCCGGTACTTAAATTTTTGCGTGAAACATTTTTGAAAAAAGGTGCTGAGTATTCGCATGTGGTCAAGACTGGCCGGACCCATCTGATGGATGCCATGCCCGTGACAGTGGAGCAGGAATTCGGGGGATATGCCCGACAGATCGAAATTGGTATTCAACGCATAGAATCAGCATTGCAGCAGATGGCAGAGCTGCCGATGGGCGGAACTGCGGTCGGCACCGGTATTAATACCGATCCTGAATTTCCACCTAAATTTGCAGCAGAAATTTCTAAACTTGCAGGTGAGTCTTTTCGGGAAGCAGAAAATCATTTTGAAGCACAAGCGACAGTTGATGCGCCGGTAGCTTTGGGAGCACAATTAAAAACTATGGCAGTTAGTTTGCTGAAAATTGTCAATGATTTGCGTTGGATGAATTCAGGACCAAACGGCGGACTCGGTGAAATTCAGTTGGCTGCACTTCAACCTGGATCTTCGATTATGCCCGGAAAGGTGAATCCGGTGATTGAAGAATCGATGGCCATGGTCTGTGCGCAAGTCATCGGTTACGATGCTTCGATCAGTGTTGGCGGTTTGTCCGGAAATTTTGAGCTGAATGTAATGCTGCCGATGGTGGCGCACAGCTTGCTCGAATCAATCCGGTTGCTCACTAATGCTTCCCGGAATCTGGCTGAACGTTCGGTTTCACGGATTGTGGTGCGTGAGGATCACATCGAAACACTTGTTGGCAAAAACCCGATTCTGGTAACGACTCTCAATCCTTTGATCGGTTATGATCTGGCAGCAAAAATTGCCAAAAAAGCCTTTGCGGAAAATCGTGCACTCAAAGAAGTTGCATTGGAAATGTGTGATCTCTCAGAAGCAGAACTGGACAAGGCACTTGATCCTGCCAGGATGACAAAAGGTGGATTTGTGGAGTGATTTTTTTAGCCAATCAATCTTGGGCTCGTGAGCGAATCAAGAAAAACAACACACTTTGTAAAAATCAATCAAATCTTTTAGATCTACTTGAAGAAATCGGCTTTGCTAAATCATCGGTAAACTGTCAGTAGGATTTTTTTCTAAAAGCTGCCGATCATGAAAATAGCGAATTGTGGTGTTGGCCGAAGCATGACGGGCGTAAGACTGGACTTTCTGCAACGGCTCGCCCAGTTCTAGTGCAAGTGTGATTGCCGTGTGTCGAAGATAGTGGGCAGAAATGTTCAAACCAATGGCTTTTCCGAGTCGGGCAACAATGTCGTTGATTCCTTTACCGCACATTTTTTTGCCGAGTGTCCGGAAACCAAGTGAAGGAAAAACGTGTGGAGAAATGATGTTGTTACTCTGCAGCATCGTTCGCCATTCTTCAAACTCTGCATGCAGTTCAGTCCTCAATTTGATTCGCTGCTCCTTTCTGCTTTTCGTATGCCGCAGAACAGCGACGTGAAAGGAACCATCCTGCACGATATCTTCCCAAAGTAAATCTGCTGCTTCTCCACGTCTTGCTGCTGTCAGATAGAGAAATTTCAGTACCAGACCATTCCGAAATCTCAGGAGAGGTGCGATACGTCCGTCGTATTCCATGCCTTCATTCGCCTCAATCATTGCGTTGAGTTGCGAAATTTGCAGCGCGCCCTTGCTGGCCGCAGAGTCAACTTTTTCCGCCCGGATGACTGAGGCTTTGAAAGGATTTTGCCTTAAATAGCCAAACTCTGTCAGCACCCTGCAGACTTTGCGCAAAGCACTCATGGTTTGGTTGATTGTGGATGGTTTTTTGCCTGAGGCTTTCAGCTGATTTTTGTATTCCAGCATCCGAAGTGGATCAAAGCTTTCCATCTCGTGCAACTCCTTGATATTAGCCCATTCCTGTAAATCCCGGAAGGCCCTTGCGTAAGCACGCTGAGTGTTAGCTGCATATTCACCAAAAACCAGCTTCAAAGCCTCACCCGGAGCAAGACCGGACTGCTTAACTTCAAGCGCTCCAGCTTCCGGGGATCTCAGTTCAGAATTTTGATTTTCTGTTAAAATAACTTCCATTTTAGTTTTACTTCAAGGCTGGATAAGAATTGTTACCACATATGGTGGATGGTGAATCAATAAATCCATCGGTGGAGGCAGTTTCAGCAGATCAACTGAATCCAGAATAATTTCATCAAACTTTTGAGAACCGCTTGGTTCTATAAGTCGTCGCTCAACGACCTTGCCATATTGATCAATCTGCAGCCTGACTCGTGTTTTTAAGTTCTTGAGGGACTGTTTGTGGTTTTTTTGTCGAAAGAACATCAAATCTTTTTTAATCTTATTCCAAATTAACTTGTTGTAACGTCTTTGTGCTATTTTGAACTTAAGTTGTTCCAGAGGTAACAAAACTTTCTTGGCTGGAACTATTTCACTTTCGTGAGATTTCGGTTTTAGAATTACTTTTGCTGCTTCAGTTTTCTCTTTTTGACTAAGATCTGCTTCCTTTGCTGTAGGTTTTATATAAAGCGATTTTGGCTGCTTTTGTGGCTTCGAATGCACAACTGCCATCGGTGGTTTAGCATAAACCTCCATACGCAGCACTACGCTGGTCAATAACTCTTCTTGAGTCAAACAGCACTGGGAACAGACTTCGTGCTTTACACGCCACTGCTGGTTTTCTCCAACCATTACCAGAGTAAGCCGCTTTTCCTCCGGCTGGCTTTTCAACAAAAACAAGATTGTCTGAGGAAAACTTTGTTGCACCTCCAACATGCATTTGAGCTGCTGACAGGATATTTCCCCGGATATCTGCTCAAGTTTTAGTAGGGCTTGTTCAAAAGCCGGCTGGGCGCTGAAATCATAGATCTGTGCTAATTCATTCCGTAATTTTTGAAGCAAGATTTGTTCCGAAATATCTGCTATGGAACTTGAGCTTTGTCCCATAACCACTGCACGCGGCTTGGGTTCCTGAGGCCAGGCTGAAGGAGCTTGCAAACAGAAAATGCTAACAGTTAGTCCTGAAACTATGAACAACTGAAAGGCAATCTTAGAAAAACTTTCAAAAAACACAGAAAAGCCAAATTAGTAAAAATTATTATATGTCTTGGTCTACTGTTATACAGCCGTGTAATAGTTTTCGCAAGAAGTTGAGGAATAATGCTCACTCTGCAGTAGCAAATTAGTTCAATTCTTCTGCTGTTTTTTGTGATTTCTCAGGGATTAATTTGAAGGAGAGAATATTTGGTTGGTGTGATTATTAGGATTACGTCATGTTGATCAGAATGACAGAATTTGTCCGCACGCAGTCTCGGTATCAGCAAAGTCGTTGGTAACCAGTAATGTTGGAAGTTAATGACGGCATGCATGAACAAAAACCAAATTCCGGAACCGATGAACAATACTACCTCTCCATTAGAGTCCTTGACGCAACTGTAAGTCCTAGAAGAAAATTCTTGGCAATGTTAGACAAATATGACACATTCAAGACCGTACTGTGAACTGGTGCAAGCATTCTTGTTTACGTTAGAATCTGGATTCAGGGCATCGGGTTTTGGTTACGTTGACGCAAAATTGTGTTGCGACTTTTTTGCGACAAAGGTGAAACACTATGCAGCAAAAAATTTTCATAGGACTCCCGATCAATGGATCTCCAGATGTATGCTGGAAGTACAATTGTTCCAATTACCAGGGATGTTATCAAAATAGCTTTTAACAGTCCATACATGTGACCCTTTCTGCTAAATGTTGCCTGCAACAAATTGAACAATTAGCAAAGCTGGCTCTAGTAAAAAATAAACGTTCAATTTTGCATCAAGTCGAAGGCTTGACATAATTCTTAGAACTTTGTGTGATACAACATGTATTTTGAAAAAGAAGCAAAAGAATCTGTTTTAACCCTGAAATATGGGAATGCCCTGTTAGAAATCTTACCAGAAGTCGGAGGTTGTATCACCCGTTATTGTCTGGAAACTAAAAAACAGACTTTGGAATTGCTGCGCCCTGCCACACAAGCTGGGCTTGCTGCTAAAGATCCGCTGGAAATGGCAAGTTTTCCACTAATTCCTTTTTCCAATCGCATCCGCAACGGAAGTTTTTTGTTTCAGGGTCAGGAAATAAACTTGCCGCCGAATTTTCCTCCGGAAGCACACACCATTCATGGTCACGGATGGAAAGCCCCCTGGGATGTAACCGAAGTTTCTGCAAATAGGGCCGCGATAGAATTTCGTTATGTTCCTGATGAGTGGCCTTTTTCTTATTTGGCACGTCAGATTTTTACGTTGACGGATTCAGCATTGACGGTCAATCTGCAAATCATCAATACTGGAAAATTAGCGATGCCTGCTGGTTTGGGAATGCATCCCTACTTTGTCCGCACTCCACAAGTAACTATCACGACAAAAACCGAAAAAATGTGGATCAATGATTCCGAAACCATGCCTCTGCGCTTGGAGTCGGTTCCGGAAACACAATGGCTGAATCAAGGTTTGTTTGTCAATCAAGAAGTACTGGACAATCTTTTCACAGGGTGGAACCGTGCAGCACTGATTTCGTGGCCCGAATGGAAAGCGGGCCTCCGGATTTCTGCGAGTACTCCTTTGGATTTTTTGATACTTTTCACCCCACCCGGAGCAGATTATTTTTGTGTTGAACCGGTCAGTAATGTGACGGATGCTTTCAACTTGCTGGCCCGTGGAGATTCCGGACACGGGACAAAAATCCTGCTTCCGGGAGAGTCAGTTAAGGGGAAAGTTTGTTTTGTCCCTGAAATGGATTAAGTCTCAAAAGACTGTTTTATTATGTTTAATCATTTGCTGAATCAAGATTACTTAGCCGCCACAAAAACCTCTTAATCTTGTGCTAGTCTAAATCTTTTTTGTCTGGCAGTGTGATACTGGAGTTTAGACAATCTCCGCCTATTTTGTGTTTTTCAATTAAAGCCACCTTAGCTTTAATTGCCGATGCAGTATATGAACTAGCTAGCTCACCGGAACCTGTTCCTATGACGATGATATTGTAATCGTATTTAGCCATTGTCTTTTATTCTTATGGCTTCAATGATTGACATTAATTTTTTTACTAACAAAGGGAAAATACCCAGCAAGACAAATGAACCAATCAAGGTTGGTGAAAGGATGTCACCGATCGAATGGATTTTTCCAAGTTCCGAACCGGCATTAATGTAAACCAGTGTCCCCGGAAGCATGCCTAATTGGCTTACCCAAAAAAATGTAGCTGTACGGAGCGGAGTCAACCCCATTCCAAAATTGATGACGAAAAAAGGTACAACCGGCAGGAGGCGTAAAGTAAACAAATAGAAGCCACCGTCTTTGTTTATGCCAGAATTTATAGTTTGTATCTGTCTCGAAAAACGACTTTGCACCCAATCCTGCAGTAAAAAACGGGCGATCAACATGGCCAAAGTCGCACCAATGGTGCTGGCAAAAGAAACAATCACCGTGCCGGCAAACAAGCCAAATAATGCGCCTCCCGCCAAAGTCAGCCAGACTGCACCTGGCAGTGAAAATGCTGTAGTCAGCACATAAATCAAGAAAAAACTACCCAGGACCAGCAATGGATTATCTTCAGAATATGAAATGAATGTGGCTTTGGAAGATTTTAGATTATCGAGAGTCAAGTACTTTTGTAAATCGAAAACGAAAAATAAAAACACTATGATCGCAACAATGCAGACTAAGAGGATTTTTTGGTTTTTTTTTTAGTTTGCATAAATTTCATAATCTTTTGAAAAAAGAACAAATTTTCAATCTCTTGCCTCTTTCAATGCTTCTTGAAATAGTAAAAATAATTTCCGGAAATATCACTGTTCATGCAACATTTGTTGGATGCGCTTTTGGAAAGATTCCGGCGAACGAATCTCATCTTGTGAAGAGGCGGCTTCCAAACCTATAAAACTTTTCGCAACGCTTTCATTTGCTGAGCGACGACAGAACACTTCCGACACAGTATCAGATGCATCCGCAGGAGCAATTGTTTTGCCGGTGAAAGTTGTACATCCATCTTTTCAGACAAAAGTGATTTACACTAAATCTTCAGCTAGTTCATGGCTGTTCACCCGACAGCATGCAAAGCGGTAAAGCAAATCACCATGCTCCTCCACCCACTCTGTCAGTTCGTGCACTGGACTTCCAGTATGTGCCGGACTTTCCTGTTCAAAAGGGGTTATTTGGTCTGACCATGGATTGTACAATCCTGCTTAAGTTTTATTTTCCAAAAAGGGAAAGAAACAGCTGTTTTAGTTTTTCCTGAAATTACACAAAATCTTCATTTAAGGCAAGTGGAATTTGGTATAGCCTGATTGAAAAGATCATACAATAATTAAGTGAAAGACTTTCGACGAACTTATTTCTACACAATTTTTTTTCATGTTTTTATGCCTTGCGTCTTGTAGTCAAGTCTTTGCTCCAACAACTAATTGACCACATGCACCCTGAATATCTTGTCCTTTGGAGATGCGAATTGGAGCAACGACACCATGATCAAGGAGGTATTTTTGGAACTTCCGTGCCTGTTCCGGGGAAGGTACCTGATATTTGCTGATAGGTGTTGAGTTGAAGGGGATCAGATTGATCTTAAATTTCAATCCGTGCAGTAAGCGAATCAAGCCCTTTGCATCTTCAATAGAATCAGTCAGATTACGAATCAGTATGTATTCAAATGTGATGCGTCTACGTGATTCCAGAGGGAATTCACGGCAGACTTTTATCAATTCTTCCAGGTTATAAGCCTTGTTGATCGGCATCAGTTTTGAGCGGACATCATCAGTGACTCCATTCAGAGAAATAGCCAGATTGGTTTTGATTCTTTCTTTGCCGAAACGACGGATTTTGGGCAGCAACCCTGAAGTGGAAACGGTGATGCGACGTTGAGAAAAATTGAATCCATGTTTATCCGTAAGAATCTCCAAAGCCTGCAGTAGATTTTTGTAATTATGAAACGGCTCACCCATTCCCATAAAAACGATATTCCGCAAATTTTGTTCATCCGGAAGATCACCCCAAACCGTTAAAATTTGATCAATAATTTCTGCAGTTTTTAAATTACGTACCAAGCCCATAGTTCCAGTCATGCAGAAGTCACAGCCCATACCACAGCCAACCTGGGACGAAACGCAAACCGTATTATGATTTGTGTGAGGCATGAAAACACATTCAATGCTGTAACCGTCCTCGAGCAGTAAACGGTATTTGATGGAACCATCCTGTGATTTTTGTGATTCCGCAATTTTCATTGAACTGATCCAGAAATGTTCTTCCAGCATTTTCCTGATTTCCTGACTAATATTGAGCATTTCGGCAAAGCTTTCCACCTTCTGCTGATAAAGCCAATAAAAAATCTGATCAGCTCTGAATGCCTGCATCTTGCTTTGTGTTTCCGCATTTTCAACCATCCACGCCCATAAGTTCTGGCGTGTCCAGTTTTTAATATTGTACAGTTTGGACATTTTAAATATAGGAAATGAAACTATTGAATGAATATGTTATTCTTCACGGTAAGTAAATGTGCCTGAGTAGTCAAGCAGTAGCGATTTCAATACAATAAAATTTGTAACAAACATTGGTCAACTGATGAAATGCTTAAAATGCGGGTGGTCAAATTCGGACACCGCAGCTTATTGTCAAAATTGCCATGCATATCTGGCAGAACCGCCAGGTGTGGAGGCTATAGATGCATTTAAATCCTTAATTTTGGGGTTGTTTTTTACTGGAATTTTCTATCAGGTTTTTCCGATACCAATCATCCGGAGTGAATACTGGCTGCAACTGTTTTCCGGGCGCATCTCAGAAACGATTTTTGCTCTGGTGCTGTGGTCATTGTTCTTGATTTTTTTCAAGTGGCGTCAATTTCGTCAGCAATTACCAGCCTATGCGGCTTTCAGGAATCAGGTTCTGCACGATTCTTTGTCAAAGGGTATCTATGTCAAAGATGTGGATGAGCGGATTCTGGAAATCAGTCAGTTTTTGCAAGAGCAAAAAGTGAAAAAATTTCAAGACAGTGTCATTTTCCGAAGGGTGCGGCGCACGTTAAGGCACCTCAAAGCTATTCCGAAAAAAGAAGAAATTACTTCGATTCTTAATTACCAGGCAGAAATTGATCACAACCGCATGCAAAGCGGATATGCTCTTCTAAACGTGTTTATTTGGGCTATTCCTATTCTTGGATTTATCGGCACAGTTTTTGGGATTGGACAGTCAGTCGGAGAATTTTCAGATTTCATCCGCAGCACTGACGGTACAGATTTGAACACGCAAATGCGCTCGGCACTTGGAGGAGTGACAAGTGGTTTATCTGTTGCTTTCAGCACCACATTTATTGCTTTGGTTGGTGTTGTGCCGATCATGATGCTTGCTTCATCTTTGCGTAAACGAGAGGAAGATTTGCTACTCAGCGTTGAAGAATATTGTCTGGAAGATTTGCTGCCGAATTTACATGTCCGTCCTGGAGATGAGATACTGGATGATGCTGTTAGTGAACATTTGGAGCAAATGGTGGAATTTTCTGATAATTGGCGTCGGCAAGTTTCACCTGTCCTTGAATCCGTGGAGCGCCATTCAAAAGGCTTGGCTGCGCAAGTTGGAGGGTTGCAGCCGTTGATTCAAAAATTCAGTGAATCTTTTTTTGATGTCAAAAACTTCATGAATGACACTCTTCAGGTGGAAAGTGAGAAACCGCAAATTTCTGCTGACAAGCCTGAAGAAGAAAGTAAGCAAGAAGAGCCAACCGACGATCGACAAACTTCAAAACAATGAGGTATGCCACACATTCTCCCAGAGTAACTCTTTTTCCATTTCTGAGTGTCCTGCTCAGCGCAATGGGAATTTTGGCTTTCCTATCCATCAGTTTTTTACTTGTTGTTCCGCAGGACGCAGATTCTCCAGCTATTCCCAAACGTATACAGTTTGAGTGGGTGGGGGCTCCTGGATATGTCAAACCCATTTTCATTCGCTGCTACGGAAATCGTGTTGAATACTACAATATGTTTCAGAATCAGGATTTTAGCCTTTCTCTTGATGAATTGATGGACCAGCTTCAGGGCGAAAGCCCAGAACTGCTGTCTTACCTGGTTCAGCTTTTTCAACTAAATGTAAAGATTAAGAAACAATTCGGCAAAACTGAATATTACCCACTTTTACTGGTTTATCCTGATGGAGTGCTGACTTCAGAATTATTGATGGTTGTGATTGATAAAATAGGCGGATTGAAATATGGGCAGGAACCAATGCTTCCAAACTGGGAGGTTCCTTATCAGGGACTAAATTCTGAAGGTTAATAATTGCCAGCATGAAAAACATTTGCATACAGAGAATATTTGTTTTTGGCATGTTATGGTTTTTTGCGGGTTGTCATGGAATTTTCAGTCCAATTCCAGATGAGCAGGAAACTCGATTACGCAACGCAATCCGGATTAATCCTGTACATGAAATTGGGTATATACGTTTGGCTCAATATCTGGAAAGTCATCAACGTTATTCTGAAACTTTTTCGGTCCTGCGTACAGGACAACAGCAGGTTCCAGATTCTATTGCACTCATACGCTTGGAAGGCAGGCTGTACCCTGAGGATCGTCTCGTTGAATCACTAGAATTTTACACGGAACAAATAAACAAGCATCCTGATGAGTCCTTACTATACTTGGACCGTGCCCAGCTTTACTGGCTAATGAAAAAACATCAGCCTAGTCTGGTTGATGCCCGAAAAGCACTTGCTTTGAATCCTAATTTGTTTGAAGCACATTATTTGATTGGAGTGATTTTAGACCGGAAAACAGCTTCAAATGTTCCAGGTCTGACTGAGCAGGCACTTGATGCATTTATTGCTGCCAGCCTGATCAATGATCAGAATCCAGGTCTTTGGCTACGGATTTCTACGTTGTGGGACAGGCTTGGTGACACGCATCAGGCTAGATTGGCAATGCTCCGGTCAGTAGAACTTGCTCCGGAATCAAAGATTTACCTGCGGCGCTTTGTAATTTTGCAGGAAAAAGAGCTGGATAAGGCGAGCCTGAAAAACTCTGCTGTAGTTGAGGAATCTCTGCAACGAACACTTCTGCACATGCTTAAATTGTTTCCCAATGACGGTTGGGTACATGCGCATTATGGGAATTGGGCATGGACTCAAGAACAGCATTCACTGGCAGAAAAACATTTGAAGCGTTCTCTTGAATTATATTCGCCTTATCCCTGGGCCAACTTTCGCCTGGGCGTGGTTTATCTATCTCAAGAAAAATGGGAGCCTGCACTCCAGACTTTTGAAGAAGGTTTAAAACACGATCCCGAAAACGAATGGGCCATCCAGCAGACCGGATATGCTCTGGAGATGCTGGAAAAAAATGAAGAGGCTATTATCCGTTACGAATGGCTGATGGAAAATGCTCCAGCCAATCTGGTTATTGTGAATCGTCTGAACCGCTTGTATTGGGACGAATTTTTGTTTGAACAAGGCGAAGACACTCTTTTGCGCGGGCTGGAAAAATTCCCCAAAGAAACCAAGCTGATTGAGAAACTGGTTGCTTACTATGAGTCACAAAGTCTTTTTGAAAAGGCAGCAAAAATTTTATTATCCTTTGTTCAGGCAGAACCGGACAATACGGCAGCACTGGCCAAACTTGGTTTTTACGAGAAAAACTTAAAGCGACCGGAAAAAGCTTTGCTTTGGTTTAATAAGGCGTTGGCAAGCTCTCCGGATTTTGAATGGGCGAGCATTCAGCAAATTGGAATTTTGTTAAATACAGAGCGCACAGAAAAAGCAGAAAATGCGCTTAAAGATTTTCTCAAACGTAAGCCGGATTCTGAATGGGCACTACTGGAACTCTCTCAGTTGAAGTTAAAACAGGAGCAATATGCTGAGGCGGAAGTCCTGCTCGATAAAAGTCTTGCACAGTACCAGGATTCATCGGCTTTATTAGAAACTCTGGGACGGCTGTATAAACGACAGGAACGTTGGGAAGAGGCTGAAAAAATATTCAAAAAACTTGTGAAATTGCGTCCAAACAACTCCTTGTTGCTCACTCATTTGGGTTTTACACAATGGAAATTGAAGAAAACGGAAAAAGCGCGTCTGAACATTACTCAAGCTTTGTATGAAAATCCCGGCAGCCTCTGGGCTTGGAATCTTCATTTGCTTTTACAGCCGGCAGAGCAACAGCACCGCTGGATTGGCGAAGATCTCCCTGTGCTGCTTCCTGCTTTAAAGGCGTTGGCCAGTCAAAGAACAGCAGAGGCCTGGCAGGAAATAACAACTGTTCGAACAGATCCTTTCACACGGCAAGTATTGAAAAATTTACACTATTTGCTCGAAGGTGTTACGGAAGAGATTATAATGCAGCCGCAGGATTTGACCTCAAAACAACTTCCGCCCTGGATGCACGAACAGTGGGGGTATTTCCATGAAATGTTGGGAAACAGAAAACTTGCTGTAAGCCATTTTGAAGTCGTTTTAGAGGCACTTCCGGATAATGCCTGGATTCATGCACGCTTGGGCTGGGTCCATGAGAGGTTGGAAAACCTGGAAAAAAGCAAGCAGCATTACAACCAGTTTTTACGAAAACATCCACAAGCATTTGATGTCAGCTTTCGGCTGGCAAACGTCCATACATTGTTAGGCAACGAAGCCTCAACAATCGAACTTTACGAAAAAATTATTGCTCACCATCCGGAACATGATTTGGTGCTGAATAACCTTGCCTGGATTTATTTGACTGCTCAAGATCGGCAATTGCGCAATCTTGAAAAAGGGATGGAATTAGCCTTGAAATCGGTTGAACTAAACCCTACTATTGACAATTTGGATACATTGGCAGAGGCTTATTTTCAGTCTGGAAATAGAAAGAAAGCTATTGAAATCATTCGGAAAGCTGCTCGTGAAGTCGATTATTCACCAAATCGTCATTCATACTTGCGCAAACAATTGCTCCGCTTCCGCAAAGGAGAATCGAACTCCAGCCCACCGGCGATATCCTGAATGTTGTTTTTCAGAACTGTTTTTGCTCAAGGCATGTTTGTGTTTGTGACTTTTTCAGGGTACTGCTACATCCTTTCCAGACCGGAGAATGCAACTATTATTTAGAAGCCGTTCCAATTATATTTCTGTGGGGTATTTTGTTGTCTATTCCTGGAGGCTTGAGAACTT
>JAKUUI010000033.1 GCA_022448485.1 SAR324 cluster bacterium | reverse complement strand
GAAGGCTCCTGTATTTTTCTCCAAAGAGATAATAGCGTAACATCCAACTTAGATCCTGTTCAAAAAGGAAACTTTCTACTTTCACCAAATATGGTTTTATTTCTTTCACAACCTCTTCCGCCCCTTGATAAGGGACATTCTTCAAACGCTCCCCAAATTGACGAACTCTCTCAGTAGCATTGGGAACGGTCCCTAGTAAAACAATCACTCCCAAGATGCCGATCATTATTTTATCTCTAACATTTCTATTCCAACTCAAATATCTAGTGTTTGCCAGTTCCACTAAAGTAATGCTTCCAGTCAAAATTAGAAAAGGGAAAACTGGAAAAACATACCACCACGCTAAGAATTTTTGAGCTACAAAAATCAGCAAGAAGAAAAAAAATAGTGTGAACAGATTGAAGCAAAAATGCAGTTTTTCTGTTAATTCAATGGTTTTTTGGGAGTGCCATTTCTGATACATTTTTCCAAGAAACAAAAGTATAGATAGCACCAATAATCCAATGATCCAGTGCCAACTCAAACCAACGACCTCGCCCAAGCTTCTTTGCAAAGACGAAAGGCGGTCAAGAGATGTTCCAACAAATTGTGGATCATTTACCCCTGATACAAAATCTGTTATATATTTGAAAAGTTTCATCCTCTCACTAGTTAAAAACATGCTCCAATATAGTACTGGTAAAAAAACTGTAAAAAAACCGGGCATCATTTTAAAAACTGATTTTGTGACGGAATGAAAAGATTCTTTCCAAGAATGATGATGAAACTCAAGAATTAATAGACAGAGGAGATAGAGTGGCCCGAAGGAAAGGATAGTTTGCTTCATCCCGAAAGCGATCCCGATCAATAAACCCGTCCAGTAATAACGACGATGAAGTAATGTCCACAAAGACAACATCGTGACTGCCATGAATAGAGAGTCAACGATACCCGTTGCTGAAAGTATCACGCTACCGGGAGAAATTGCATAAAGAAAAGCTGCTAGTAAACCCGCAACAGGGTTTTTTAAATCTCTTCCTAAAAAATAGATTATGCCAACACCCATTATTCCACCTATAAAACTTGGAAGAACCGCAACAGATTCAGAGATGCCCAGAAATTGGAAAAAAAGAGCCTGCACATAAAAAAATAAAGGTGGTTTGTCGCTCATCTGGTTAACTTGAAGCAGATAGTCGCCTTCTGCAATAGAGCGTCCCAAAGAAGCATAATACGCTGAATCCATAAACAGAGGATGCAAGTTGTATATAGATAAGCGGAAAATGGCTCCAAGCAGCATTATGCCGGAAAGCCACCATACTGTATATTTATTGACCATGGGAGTAGTTTGCAAAGAGACTTGCCTCAAAAAGGATTGGAATACACGGATAAAGTGAGATCTTTCATAATGAAGATGGGCAAAAATACTTTTATCCCAAGAAAAATTTCATTCTGAAAACCTATTTTCAACTTCAAGTCCGTTGAAATTCAACAAATCTGAAGTGTTCAGGGTCACGAGAGTCAATTCCCGGGTTTCTAACACAGTAAAACAGCAACCGCATTGCTTCAAGTCAATTACGGTGCATTTTCCTGAAGCGGCAATCTTTTAGGAATAAGTGACGACTTGGAGAACGTCACTTTATATGTTAGTATCAGTACTCAATTAAATAAGATTTTTTGACAAAATCTGATGCAATCTTAACAAGTCTAAAATTGCATAAAATCATCACAAAGCCACAGTGGCCACATAGAAAGATAATTTTACAAACCATTATCTGTGACTCTCTGTAGTTAAATTTATTTTCCAGCAGTTTATGACTTTTTGCGAAACCATCATAGCTAACAGCCCAGAATTTCCAGCTTTGCTGGAATCAATTTCTAGAATATTGGCAAACTCTGGACATTCTTGTGAATTGAAATTACTATGACTTCTCGTGTGATGGTATTGGGAGTGGGTGCTTTTGCACATGCAGTACAAACCATCCTTCAGGAAAATGGTGCCGAAACCACCTGTTACTTGACCAGGCCTTATAGCCATTTCGGCCCCAAAATTGCCGGTCAAACGTGGAACGCCGAAGATCACCCATCTCCGTTGTCCCTGATTGAAAAATTTAAACCGGATCTGATTATACCGCATGCAGTAGCTTGGGCTGAACAACCCTGGGCAGCTGATTTGGTAAAGTGCGGATGGCCAATTTTTAGTCCTGTCGGTGATGCTATGCGCATCGAAATCTCACGACAGGAGTCTTCAGATTTGTGCCGGCAATACGGCATCCCAGTCCCAGCCTTCCACCATGTACAGAATCGAATTGAGGCTCGTCAATTGATGCATGACGATCCAAGGCCATATGTTTTGAAAAATCCTATTTGCTCGCCATTCAGCCCTATCCACGCCATTATCTGTGAAAGTTCGGAAGATACGCTTGGTTGGATCGAGCAGGTGGACTATGCAGAAGGGTTGTTTTTACAAGAATATCTCGGAAAAGAAGAAGCTGGGCATTTTGTTTTTATCAGCGGTGGTGAGATCAGCAGTTTGGTAACAAACCAGGAATACAAACGTGCTTTTACCGGAGATATGGGGCCATTGGCTGGAGCACCATTGGCCGGAATAGTTGAACAGGATCCCGATGATAAATATGGATTAGCCCGAGAATTGATTCATCCGCTGCAGCCCTGGTTTGAAAAAACCGGCTATACCGGGCCACTCCAGGTCACAGCTATCCGTAAAGAAGGAACCTGGCATGCAATTGAATACAACATTCGCTTAGGCGTAACTACAACTGCACTCCTGTTGAGGATGTTAAAAAAACCTGTTGAAGCTTTACTGAAAGTCGTCCGGAATCAAGCCCCGGTTCTCGATTGGCATCCGGAAAAATATTTTGGCTGCACACTCACGTTAGCAGGATACGGCTATCCCTACGTGGTTCCCTCTGTACCAAAATTACCGATTGATATTTCATCACCTCTTGAGTGTGATTTATGGTGGAATGAAGTAGACGAAGAGGATGGAAAACTTTACATGGCAAATCATCAGAATTACGAAATGGGACACCGAATTGCGGATGTGAATGCCTGCGCTTCAGGAATGGATTCTGCGGTTGAAAAAATTGAAAAAGAAATTCGTAAAATACGCTGTTTGGGAAGTTATTACCGGCTGGACCTCAAAGAACTTGCTGCAAAATATTCATCTCTCTTATCTTCCGTAAAAGCGGATTTATTAAAAAAATAGATGGCCTACACACTTCCAAGCGCTGAAGAGAAATCAAACTATGTTGAACAAAAGTTTGATGAAATAGCAAAAAAATATGACCATTTTAACGATGTCATAACTTTCGGAATGCACCGCTATTGGAAGAAATTCGTGGTGCGACAAACAGGGCTACGTCCGGGTGATCACTGCTTGGACTTATGCTGCGGAACTGGAGATATTGCCCGTGAAGTATTACGGCAGCATCCTTTATGCATCGTCACTGGTCTCGATTTTTCTGAAGAAATGCTGAAAATCGCTGAATCCAAAAACAGCAAAAATTCTGGTATACAATTTTTGCTGGGCGACGCAATGAATATTCCTTTCCCGGATGCAAATTTTGATGCGGTGACGATTGGTTATGGTTTACGTAATGTCCAAAACCTGAACGGTTGTCTGCAAGAAATACTGCGTGTACTGAAACCAGGTGGAGTCATGGTCTGCCTGGATGTAGGCAAGGTTCGTTTGCCTGTTATTGCTGAACTTAATAATTTTTATTTTTTCCGTATTGTGCCTTTGATAGGGAATTGGCTGATGCCGGGACAGGAAATGTTTCACTATTTGCCACATTCTTCACTTGAATACCCAAATCAGGAATTACTTAAACACTTAATGCTTGAAGCAGGATTCCAGGAGGCTGAAATTCATGATTTCGTTTTTGGAGCTTCCACAGTCCATGTAGCCTACAAACCAACTAACAATTCAAAATAATAAATTAGTGAAACCCGAAAAATTCCAATCGCTTGAAGAGGCGCGTCATGCTCTAATAAAACTGCTCCAAGAATGGGTTAAGTCCAATAAAAACTCGATTTCGGATAATTCGGGAGTCGTGCGTCTGGAAGTATCCGTAGTGATGGCCCACCCGTTGGAATGGCTAACCTTGCAGGATTGTTTTCAAAAGGTTTACTGGGAAAACCGCACGCAAAAAGAACAGTTTGCTGGAATTGGTGCGGCTCTTGAGATTGCAGATGGAAAAGATGGTTACGAAAATATTCTGCTAGCTATCAGCAAAATATTGCAGGATTCTCCAGAAACAGTCCGTTTTTATGGAGGAATGCGTTTTGACGCCACGGCCACAATTTCTCCAGAATGGCAAACTTGGGGGACTGCACATTTTACTTTGCCGCTGGTTGAATTAAGCACTGTTGATGATAATGTAACTCTGGCCTGTAACATCTATCTGGTAGAATATGCCGATTCGAAACTGCAGCAGCTGCAAAATTTGCTGCAGTCTCTGCGTACTGAAGATATCACTATTCCAGACAACCCCTTGATTCAGCTGGAACGTCACGATCTCCCGGAATATCGGCAATGGTGCAGCCTAGTTGAACAAGGACTTAAAAACATTTCTACCGGCAAATTAAACAAAGTGGTTCTGGCACGAGCCGCTGTTTTCAGCTTGGCCCGTGACTACGATCCCAATGAACTGCTGCTCCAATTGCGGCGTCAGGCACCACAAGCTTTTCATTTTTGTTTTCAGCTTGCTCCTCATCAAGCTTTTTTGGGAATCACACCGGAGTTGCTTTATCGTAGATCCGGAACACAAATTGAGAGTGAAGCAATCGCCAGCACTCGTCCACGTGGGCAAACTCTTGAGGATGATGAAAGACTGGCTACAGAACTGCGTGAAAGTGAAAAAGAACAGCGTGAACATTTGATGGTTTTAGAACGAATGGAGCGTCTACTGCAGCAATTTTGCAAGCAGACAGAACGCTTGTCTTATTTGGAACGCCTACAACTAAGACATGTCCAACACCTGCAAAGCAGGGTGCAGGGAATCTTGCTTCCGGATGTTGATGATTCCGATTTGCTGCCAACTTTTCATCCTACACCTGCTGTTTCAGGAACACCTGATCCGGAGGCTCGTGCACTAATCCGAGAGCTTGAACCATTTGACCGTGGGTGGTATGCCGGACCGGTGGGCTGGATAAAACGTGGTCAGGCGGAATTTGCCGTTGGTATTCGATCCGGGCTATTGTGCGGTCGCACTTTGCGGATTTATACTGGAGCTGGAATTGTTGAAGGATCCGTTCCGGAAGAAGAGTGGAGGGAGATAGAAGTCAAACTCCAAAGCTGGCAATCTTTATTAGGACGATCGTGAACTGGAATGAACGTTGGGGTGACTGGATCATTGAGGAATTAGTGCAGCATGGCACGGAGTGTTTTTGCATTTCTCCGGGATCACGCTCCACACCTTTGACGATTGCAGCGGCACGCAACCAAGGAGCAAAATCGACTATATTTTACGATGAGCGTGCAGCCGCTTATTATGCCCTCGGTCACGCCCGTGCAACCGGCCATCCGGCAGTTTTGATCTGCACTTCCGGAACTGCCGCCGCAAATTACTTACCAGCAGTTATTGAATCTTCAGTTGAGCAAATTCCGCTGCTGGTGCTGACTGCTGACCGACCACTGGAACTTCAAGACACCGGAGCCAATCAAGCTATTAACCAAACTCAACTTTTTGGCACACACGTCCGCTGGTTTTTTGATCCTGGCTGTCCTGGACCTGAGTTCACGGCCGAAGCTTTACTTTCCACTATTGACCATGCACTTTCCAAAACTCACCGTCCTTTGTCAGGACCAGTACACTTGAATTTTCCATTCCGTGAACCTTTCTTTGAAAACAATGAAACAGACATAAAAATTAATTTAATACAGCCACCGAAAACAAAAAGCTACGTTCGTTATGCTGCTTCAAGAAAAATCCTGCCCACTAAAGAAATACAGTATTTATTAAAACACTGTCCAGAATCCGGAATTTTGAGCATTGGACGAGTTCCGTCGAACTCTCTTGATCCCCTTAGAAAACTGACAGAAGAGTTAGGCTGGCCGGTGTTTGCAGATGTCACTTCTGGACTTCGTCTGGGTAATAATTGTCCCAACCGGATTACTTACTACGATCAGCTGTTACTGGACGACTCGGCCGTTGCAAACTGGGGAATTGAAGCAGTTTGGCACATTGGTTTCCCACCAACTTCAAAACGCTGGCTCAAACGCTGGGAACAGAATCCTGCATCTCAAATGGTGTGGATCGCAGATCATGCTGAACGCCACGACCAGTCCCATAACTTTCGCTGGAAAATTGAGGCAGATATTGCTGAGTTTTGCGAGCATGTTGTGGTGGGTTTGCAGCAAGAAAAAAGGGCCGATCTAGTTCAGTCAATAACTCAACAATGGCTGCAGGCATCAGAGCGAATTGAAGATTTGATGGTACAGCATTTTTCTGTTAATCTGGAAAAAAAGGAGATTAACGAGTTCGGTTTAGTGCGGAAGCTGACTGAAATCATTCCAGAAACTCACGGTTTTTTCATCGGAAACAGCATACCAGTCCGTGCAGTAGACATGGTTGGTTCCGGAAAAGGAGCAGACATCCCAACAGCTCTAAATCGAGGTGCCAGCGGAATTGACGGCCTTATTGCATCAGCGTGCGGATACTCTTCCGGACTGCAGCAGCCGGTCACTTTACTTATTGGAGATTTGTCTGCATTACATGATTTAAACTCATTCAAACTGCTCGCTGATTCTCCAGAACCGGTTTTGCTGGTGTTGCTCAATAACCACGGCGGGGGTATTTTCTCATTCCTACCCGTTATCCGGCAAACAGAGATATTTGAACCATTTTTCGGTACACCCCACTCCTACGACTTCAGCTCAGTTTCTGAAATGTTTGACTTGGGTTATTTCAACCCTGATTCCATCAGCGCTTTTGAGTCAGATTATACAAAAGCAGTTCGCGAAAACAAATCTGCTGTGATAGAAATTTATTCAGAACGTGAAAAAAATCCGCAGAATCTTGAGGCCCTGCAGCAAAAACTCACGAAAAGTGCATTTGAATCTTCTTAAGAAGAACGATATAATTTAAAGTTTGTTAGGAAATTAACTTGAAAGTCTGCCCGGTTAGAAACTCAGAATTTAATATTCTCTTTATTTTTCATACCAAAACAGAATTTGTCTCCCCAAAAAAATACGCATTATCGATATGACCTGCCTCTGATTGGAGCAACCCTGTTTTTGCTATCTTGGGGAACAGTCATGATTTACAGCACAGGTGGAGTTTATGCAGACATTCAACACAATGATGGTCAGTACTTTTTATACAGGCACCTGATGCATATTCTAGTTGGACTTGCCGTGATGGGAGTTGCGTTGGTTGTAGACTATCACAAATGGCAGCAGCTTTCTATTTGGCTAATGCTGGGAATGTTGGTTTTACTGATCATTGTTTTGATTCCTGAACTAGGACACGAGGTTAAAGGAGGACGCCGCTGGCTACGTGTCGGGTCGTTGAGTTTGCAGCCTGCCGAATTACTGAAGGTCGTTTTGATTATTTATGTGGCTTCATATTTGGAGAGAAAACAAGAAATGCTGGCTTTTTTCTTCCGCGGTTTGACGCCTAACTTTGTTGTCACAGGAATTTACCTTTTTCTTGTCCTGCTACAACCGGACTTTGGCACGGTAGTTTTAATAGCAACGACAGTTTTGCTGATGCTGTATGTCGGCGGCGGCCGCCCCATTCATATTGCCACCAGCCTGTTAGGTGTTGGTGTTATTGCAGGATTATTGATTGCTTCACATACCTATCGCGTACAGAGAATGCTGGCTTTTTTGAATCCTTGGGATGATCCACAAAATTCTGGGTTTCAAATAATTCAGTCTTTCATTGCACTTGGAACAGGTGGGTGGCTTGGTAAGGGTCTGGGAGAAAGCCTTCAGAAACGGCTTTTCCTGCCTGATGCCCATACCGATTTTATTTTTGCCATCATTGGAGAAGAATTAGGGTTTTTGTGGGTATGTGTTCTGATTATTCTATTTGCGGTTTTTATTTGGCGCGGTTACTGGATTGCGTGGAATGCACAGGATGCATTTGGAAAATACCTAGCATTTGGAGCCACAACTATACTCAGCCTGCAAATCATCCTCAATCTCTTCGTTGTTATTGGCTTGCTGCCGACTAAGGGCTTGCCGCTTCCTTTCATCAGTTACGGAGGCACATCTCTTGTGGTCGCCATGTTTTTAACAGGTCTTTTACTCAATATCAGCAGCTTTCTGCATCCAACTGATGGAAAACAGGAAAATGGTTTATCCTTTACTGTCAAGCCCGAGTCTAATGTGTAAGATTATTCCATCTTGGGTTTTCCGTAGGTTTCAGTATTTTCGGCCCCATACCTCTTCTCGGACATCTATTGTCAGGACAGCCCTGCTTTTTTCGCTTCTTTTCCCTCCAGCAGCAGATATTCTTTTTACTTCCTCCGGATTGTCATTATCATCGCTGGCTTTTGCTCAAACCTCAGCTGACCAAGCTGATTCGCAAGAAAGCCACCGCTTGGAGAATTTCTTAATCAGCGTAAAAGGACGCGACGAATGGACTAGGCTGATGTTGGCCATTCTGAATAGCGTGCCTGCGGTAGAGCGGGTGCTGGCACAAGGTGTGAGCGTAAACATTCGCGGAACGAAAGAGTTTCACGGTGTAACACCGCTTATCTTTGCTTCCGGAATTGGAGCTCTGGCCACAGTAAAGCTACTTGTAGAAAGAGGTGCCCGCCTGAATGATACTGATTCCCAAGGCAAAACGGCATTGATTCAGGCAACTAAAAAAGGACACCTTGATACCATTTTGTTTTTACTCCAGCAAGGTGCAAATCCGAATGCTGAAACGAATCAAAAGTGGACGGCTTTAATGCTGGCCGCGCACGGAGGGCAGATTGAGGTACTCAAAACTTTATTGAAACATGGCGCTCGAGCTGACTTTCAGAATAAACTGGGAATGTCCCCAGCGATGTACGCGGCTCAGAGTGGGCATCTCGAAATTGTGCAGCACTTACTAAAACGCGGCGCTCAGATAGATTTAACGTCTCTCAATGGATCAACAGCTCTAACTTGGGCCATTAGGGCCGGGCACGAAAAAATTATTGAATTGCTGCTGAAGGCAGGTGCCAAAACCAACTTTTTGGAAAGTGAGTTTCAAAGGTCACCGCTGCTGGTGGCAGCAATGTATGGTAGAGAAGAGACTGTGAAATGGTTGTTGTCTGCTGGAGTTGATGTGGATGCAGTTGATAAACAAGGAGCAAATGCTTTGTTACTCGCCCTTAACAACAATCATTTGAAAACGGCACTTTTGCTGATTCAGGAAGATATTTCTGTCAATACTCCTGACCAAAATAAACGCACACCACTCATGGCCGCAGCATCTCAAGGAAGTTTTGAGCTAACAAAGTTCCTGCTCAAAAAAGGAGCTGATGTGAATGCTCGAGATTTTGCTGGAAAAACTACTTTGATGGTTGCTGCTGCTCAAGGAAATATAAAAATCGTAAAACTGCTACTTCGAGAGCAGGGTCGACTTGATTTTCGTGACCGCTACGGCCGAACGGCGTGGATGCATGCAGCAGAACACCAACGTCTCTCTATGGTTCGATTTCTCAGCAGTAAAGAAATTAATAACCAAGAAAATCTCTTTTATTCCGTTTCACATGCACAACTAAAAGTGGTTGAAATACTGCTTGATTTAAACACAAATACAGAAGTTCGGGATTCTCAGGGATGGACACCTTTGATGTGGGCAGCAAATAATGGTCATTCAAAGATCGTAGAACTTCTTCTGAAAGGTGGAGCAAAAATTGACAATAGTGCTGGAGCAAGTAGCCTTGCTTCCGGCTGGACGCCCCTGATGCTGGCTGCAGGAGGTGGACATGTCGAAACAGTAAAAGTTCTTATTCAGAACGGTGCCGATTTAACTGTACAAGATAAAGACAATTGGACAGCGCTGACCTGGGCTTCTCTTAAGGGATATACCGATGTTGTGAATTTTTTGGTTAAAAATGGTGCCCACACTGACGAGCGCAGCTCCGATGGAGCAACACCACTTATTTGGGCGGCATCTCAAGGTCACGAAAACGTGGTACGGGCCTTGTTAAGCCAAGGGGTAAATTTAAAATTAAAAGATGATCACGGGAAAACTGCTTTGGCACATGCAGTACAGCAGGGATATTTCCCAGCTGCAAAGATCCTGATTGCTCAGGGAGCCGACATAAATCAGAATTTACTCTACGCTGCACGACGAGGATATAACAAAATGGTTGTATTTCTTCTCGAAGAAGGTGCACAAATTAATTACCTGACTCCACAAAACGAAACTCCACTTAATCTTGCCTGTCAAGGGAAACAATGGGAAACAGCGAAGATCCTGCTGGAGCGTGGAGCAGACCCTACACTACAAAATGCCCAGGGTCAAACTCCTCTGATGTCTGCAGTTTTAACTGGAGAGGTCAAAATGGTAAGGCTCCTGCTCCACCACCCAACATTTGGCCTTCAGACTTCTGAACTGGAAACTGCAGATTTTTTAGGAAACACACCTTTAATGACATCAGCCGCCCACGGTAATTTGGATATCGCGAAAATATTGCTCGATTTGGGCGCTAATGTCCAGAGTAGAAATCGCTGGAAAGAGACGGCTTTGATGCTGGCAGCTTCAAAAGGTTTTCGTGAAATTGTCAGATTGCTTATCCAATATGGAGCAGATTTACACGCTGAAGATATTACTGAAAAAACTGCCTTATTGAGAGCGGCTCAAACTGGTCAACTGCTTGTTGTTGAGATGCTGCTTGCTCAAGGTGCAAATCTGCATCTTAATGCTATTGACTTGAGCGGAGAAGGAGGAACTGCCTTCATACAGGCCGCAAGAAACGGCCATGATGACATTTTGCAAACACTGCTCAGCGCAGGTGCAGTAGTCGATACGACTGAGCTGGTGTTTCACCATTCGGCTCTGATGGTTGCGGCTCTGAATGGCCACCAGAAAACGGTAGCTCTCTTGCTGAATTTTGGCGCAGACCCAAAGTTAAAAGATACTTCGGGGAGGTCCGCTTTGTTGCTTGCGGCCACAAATAATCATCTATCTGTTGTGATTCAGCTTTTGGATACCGGACAAAGTGGAAAACAAACAGACTTAAACGGGAACGGAATTTGGCATTTAATGGCAATGAGTGATGTCGAAAATGAGACCAGTCATACTGAACCCGGTTCTGAAAAAATTGAACGTGCATCACCGGAAATGCATGAACTAATATCACGCGGAATTATACTAGACGCCTTGAACAACGATGGGGAAACAGCGCTGATGATATCGGCAAAACGTGGAAAAATGAAGCTCGTTAATAATCTGCTCGAGCTAGGTGCATCTGACAAAATACTGACACCTGAAGGAGAAAGTGCCTTAACACTTGCGGAAGCATCTGGAAACCATGAGGTTGCAAAACTGTTGCGATGATCACTTATAAGATTTCTGCACAGTACCTGAATCTTAAAAACCAGACTAGCTCCCTCTATTCCAGTAGCTGACCACTATTTTTTTTTCTCGCTCATTAAAATCTCCTTTTGCAATTTTTCCTTGGGAAAATCCAGTGCGGAGATAATGCAGTTTTGCGAGACATTCTTCTTTTGAATCGCAATGGCTCCAGCCTTTTTCCCTCATTTGCACCAGATTATTAAAAGTCTCTTGTGAAACTTCAACAGGGTTTTCCAGTGAGAATGGTGTCAAATTAATCATAATATTTGCAAATATAATTGACTGATAGAAACCGTATTACACATTTTAAACACTAACAAAAAAAGGTTGCAAGTCTACCGCAAAAAAACATGAACAATTCCGGAGAAGCCCAAAACCCAAAATCCAAAACTCTACACCTCTTTTGGCTTGGCAGCACCATTTCAGGCATATTGCTCGGCCTGAACGCACCGGGGTTTGGTACGCAATGGGTGGGAATCGCAGCTTTTTTCCCTTTGTTATTGGTGCTGGAGCAGTTGCATAAAAAACAACTGTTTCCCTTCTGGAAGCAGGCCGGCTTATTTTTCACGGCCTGCTGGCTTTCCGGCAGTATCGCTGCCTCAATTGGTGGATATTGGATCACTAACAGCATTCACGTTTTCGGACATTTACCCTGGTTTGCAGCCTTGCTGATTACCGCAGTGGGCTATGGCCTTGAAGTCGGTTTGCAGCTTTTTGTCTATTTTGGTCTCCCTCTACTTTTCATCAGACAGCGCAGCGGCTGGGATTTGGTGTTGCGTTTGGCGTTTATTCTCGCACTGGATCCATGGTATCCCAGACTGATTCAATGGAATTATGGCGGACTGACTTTCTCTCAATTTCCCTGGATTGAACAAGTTGCAGATTTGATTGGTTCATCCGGACTTCTCATCTACAGCGCAGGTTTCTCTTTTTTGCTGATCTATTGGTGGCGCTGGAAAATAGAGAATGAAGGAAACCGCAAAATATTGCTGCAAGCCACTGCTATTTATTTGATTTTGTGGAGCATCGGTTTAGGCTACGGAGCATGGCGTATTCGGGACTTGGGCACCCAAAACTTAAAATCCAAAACCCAAAATCCAAAACTCACCGTGACTGTGATTCAGCCAAATTTCTCACTCCGAGAACTTGCTTCCAATCCGGAGCTTGCACACTCAAAACGAGAGCAAAATCTGGAAAGCCTGCTCTCAGATTCTCGGAAAGCATTGGCTGAACCAGCACCGGACTTACAGGTTCTGGAAAATACATCCGCTCCTATATTATTGATTTGGCCGGAATCGGTGTATCCGGATCCATTTTTCAAAGTGGCAGCCTCACGTGAAAAAGTGATTGCCTTTGCTGAAGAGCATCAAACCTCCATCTTGCTTGCGACTGTAGACTGGGAACACACTAAAACCGATCCCAAATTTCATGGAGTCTCAGTTTTGATTGACTCGAATGGTGAAGTGTTGGGACGCTACAACAAGATTTTCCTGATTCCATTTGGAGAAACCATTCCTTTTTCAGACTGGTTTCCAGGACTCGCGGCGTGGCTCCGCAAAAACATTGCCAACTTATCTGAGTTTGAACGAGGCCGAGAATACACTGCATTTTCCCTGAATGAAAAAATTGAACTTTCTGCTCCTATCTGCTTCGATATTTTTTCTCCCGCCGTTGTACGTGGAATGGTTAAGAATGGCGCAAATTTAGTAGTAAACCTCAGCAATTTAGCCTGGTTCGGCCGCACCACTGCTTCGGGAAACATGGTCGCTGTTCTGCGTTGGAGAGCCCTCGAAAATCGAGTCCCGGTCGTCTTTGCCTCCAACAACGGGGAAAGTGTGTTCATTGGTGCAGACGGTAAAAACCTGAGTCAACAACTAGGACTTTTCGAGGAAGGCACTTTAACCGCCAGAATTAAGATTCACCCTCGATTCTCCTTTTATCGTGAATATGCAGAATGGGTTTGGGGGGGATTTATGCTATTATTTTTATTGCTGGGAATTCTGGCACATGTACGAGGGAAAATTTTTAAATTATAGTTTCTGCAGTAGATCATCATTAATTTTCAAGGAGAAACAATGGACTTAAAACTCAATGGGAAAGTCGCTATGGTGGCTGCTTCCAGCAAAGGATTGGGCTACGGAATCGCACAAGCACTGGCTCAGGAAGGAGCTTCGATTTCTATCGGCAGCCGCACTGAAGCAGATATTGAAAGTGCCGCTGAGCAATTACGGAAAGAAACCGGAGTGTCGGTTTTAGCCTCAGTGCTTGATTCGTCTGAACCTGAATCAATACAACAGTGGGCCAACATAACGCTCAAGGAATTTGGCGGTGTTGACAAATTGCTGGTTAATGCCGGCGGCCCGCCCACGGGGAAATTTGAAGATTTTTCTGATAATGATTGGCAAGCAGCTTTTGAGTTGAACTTGCTGAGCGCAGTACGAATGATTAGAGCTGCACTGCCTTCAATGCGTGAGCGGGGAGGAGGTTCCATCTTGACAGTCACATCGATGTCAGTCAAAGAACCGATTGATATGCTGATCCTTTCCAACGTCATGCGCTCAGGTGTTACCAGTTTGGTCAAAAGTCTTTCCGTACAACTTGCTCCGGACAACATCCGTCTCAACAACCTGATGCCAGGACGCATTAACACAGATCGATTACGAAGTCTTGATGGATTAAGCTCGGAAAAACAAGGAGTTCCCCTTACACAAATTCAGGCGGCAAATTATGCTAAAATTCCACTGGGACGCTACGGAACTATTGAAGAATTTGGACGCACCGGAGCGTTTTTACTCTCCGATGCTGCAAGTTACATTACCGGTTCAAGTCTTGCTGTTGATGGGGGCGTTCTCAAAACCGTCTGGTAATTATCACTCAAGTTATCTGCATTTCTGCCGATATTCATGATCAAGAGGATTATGTCGTTTTCAGCCGGGGATTTCTGTTTCCTGGAAGTTTAAACCGGATGGCAACGACAATTTACAACCATACAACTTGATCAATAAGTGAGGTGCAAATGCCTGTCAATTATCTTAACTTATATGTTTTTGCCATCTTCGGAGGCCTTGCGGCGACGGTGGGTGGAATTATGGTCTGCTATTCCGGCATGTCAGAAACAAGTTATCTTGTCTATCGAGGAATGGAGATCACAACCTATTATCTTGATAAAAACCGCCATGACCTGTATGTAAATGGGATGGTTTACAGTATAACTTTCGGGATTGCTTTTCTGTTGCTTCTTGCAGTAATTGTGATTCCAAGTCCAGAACAAATTCAAAAACGTCTGGCCGTATCGCCGTTTACAGGGGGAAATAGTACACCGGGAATCACTGCTCCAGCAGGAGAAACGCTGGTTGAAGAAGAAACTCCGGCAGCGGATGATGAGTCCTTGGAAATTGAGTTGGAACCGGATGTAGAATCTTTTGAAGTTGACGAAGAAGAGGAAGAGGAATCTGCACAATCAAGTGGTCCAGAAGAGGAGGATTCTGATGTAGTTTACGGCACAGGACGTATCACAGACCAGGCACACAGATCCTTCATCATTTCCAGTCCGGACAGTGCCGTCAAGTTTCTACTGCGTAAAGAACTTGATGGCCGCCCACTGAAATCATCCCAGGATGAGATTTATAACGGCTGGCAGGAACGCGGACTGTCCAGAGGAAAGTTGCGCAAGCATTTCCTCAAGATCATGGAATGGGATAACGTGCCTGAATTAGAAGTTTCTGAAATCTATAACCAAGTGAAAGATAAAGTTTACGAAATATCGCATTCTTAAACCACTGAGAACATCATTTGCACACACTAATTGATCAAAACACATGAGCTCAAAACTTTTCAAAGGAACCACAACCTATTTACTTGATCCCAAATTGAGTGAAGCTTTCAACATCGCAAGATTACTGGAAAAACCACTGTTGCTGGAAGGAGAGCCGGGAACAGGAAAAACAAAACTTGCACAAGAATTTGCTGCACAAGAAAATCACCCAATATTTGAGGTACCGATAACCTCAGAAAGCAAAGTTTCTTTACTTGTTTCACGCTTCGACGAAGTACAGCGTCTAATGGATGCACAAGCTGCCATCGCGAATGCACAAATGAAACAGGCTGGAATTGACACGCATATTGATACCGGCGGCCGCCATGTCGATAATTTAGAAGAATACGTCCATTTAGGACCGCTCGCGCAGGCCTTTTCTACACCAGGATCGGTTCTGCTGCTGGATGAAATCGACAAGGCTCCACGCGAACTGCCTAACAACCTCTTGTTTTTACTTTCAGAACGACGTATTGTTGTACCGGAAACACAGCAAACCATTGGCTGTGAACCTGGAAAAATGCCGATTATTGTGATCACATCCAACCACGAACAGGATTTGCCTGCTCCCTTTATTCGGCGCTGTATTTACATGTATATCGAGTTTCCATCTCCTGAAAGGATGCGGAAAATTATCCGTATGCATCATCCTGGTGCAAATAAAAAAATAGTAGCCGCAGCAATCGAAATATTCTATCAGCTGCGAGAGCTTGATTTGACTCGGAAACCCTCAACCAGCGAAATTTTAGATTGGATTTCGTATTTGGTGCAGACCAATGTTCTTGATTCAAAAGTTGTTGAAAGACTGCATGGTGCACAAACCTTGGTCAAACATCGAGACGATCGTGAACTTTTACATGCTATCCAGGAAAAAGGAATTGAATCTGCCACCAGTCGCAAATCATCTAGCTGGTAAACCCCTTCTCTATTAAAATCACAAAAACCCATGGCTTTGTTAGGCTTCTTTTTGTTTGTTTTTTTACTCGGAAGCATTCCCTTTGGCTTATTGATCAGCCGCTACTGGCTAAAAATTGACATTCGCCGTCAGGGAAGCGGAAACATTGGTATGACAAACGTAATGCGGGTTGGGGGGAAGTTGCCCGGTATTTTGACCTTTGTGCTTGATTTTGGCAAAGGCAGTGTTGCTGTGCTGTTGGCGCAAACTTATTTTCCTGCATCAGAAACAGATCCTGGAACTCAGCTTATTATTCTCAGCACAGCGGGAATTGCGGTTGTCTGCGGACATGTTTTTTCTGTTTTTCTTCGATTTAAAGGAGGAAAGGGAATTTCCACTTTGTTTGGAGTTTTGGCAGCCTTACAGTTGAACATTGGCATCTGTGCGGCTCTAGTCTGGGTCGGCGTCTTTATGTGGAAACGGATCTCCAGCCTTTCTGCGATCACCATGCTGGCAGTCCTTCCTTGGTTATTTCTGCTGATTCCCTGGTTACAGAATGAAACACCGGTTTGGCCCATGTTTTTCCTTTTTCTTTTGCTTTCATCACTGCTGATCTTCAAGCATCGTGAGAATATTCAACGTCTGCTGAAAGGTCAAGAAGGGCAACTAAGTTCCAACAACAAATCTCAATAAACAGTATTCATAAACTCATCAAAATGAATCCACTCGCTCCCCTCGTTTTTTTCTTCGGCAAAGACATGTTCCGTTACATTATTATGTTTAGCGGAGTTTCAATCGTTGCCTCGTTCCTGACACAAAACGGAATATTATGGGGTGAATATTTTTTGTGGATCACACTAATTGCTATTGCAACCATAATCATTTGGCGAGCCGGTGACTTTTTCTCTCAAGCAGCGACTTATATCCAGGAAAAACATGAAATACCTCAATCGATCAAAGCCGCAGTCATTGACGCGATAGCAAGTTCGTTCCCGGAGTTTTGTGTAGCCGTCATTGCAGTGATTATTATTGGAAGAGCCGAGGTCGGAATTTCCAGCATCATTGGATCTGCACTATACAATGTGCTGATAATTCCTGCAGCAGCAGGATTGGTCGCCGCAACTCCAATGGTCATCAGTCGGGAAGTTGTCTGGAGGGACAACATTTTTTATCTTGGCGTTGTACTGCTGCTGGGCGCAATGCTCTGGTACTTTCCGAATGAGTGGGGAGCAGGAGTTGCAGTCTTGTTTTTACTGGCCTATTTAGCTTATGTTTTTCTCCTTCATCGAGACTTCAAAATATCAAAAATACAAAATACAGATCCTCCAAAAAATGAAGTAACAATGTCTGAGGATGGCGAGGATGGTGAACTGGAACTCACATCTACAAAAATAGCCTGGTTGTGGATTCTTGCGATGATGATTGTGATGGGAGGCGCATCTCACCTTCTTGTCGAAGCTTCTCTTGCTCTCGGCGAAATGCTGGGCATTGATGGAGTGATCATGGGTTTTGTTGTGATTGCCGCTGGGACCTCTGTTCCGGACACTGCCCTCTCAGTAATCAGTGCGAGAAAAGGGCAGTACGATGCAGCCATTTCCAACGTGTTCGGCAGTAACATTTTTGACATTTGCGTTTGTTTAAGCATTCCAATTTTGCTGGCTCTAGCCATGAGCGGAGAACCAACCAGCATTGATTTACCGCAAATAGAACTGATCTGGAGCCTGGCCGGAGCAACTGTTTTGGCTATCTATTTATTCTGGAGCAATAATTACACCCTCACCAAAGTAAAAGCAAGCATGATGGGATTGCTATATTTGATCATCATTTTAATCTCCTTTACTTTTTAATTTAAGAGTGGTTCGATGAGAGAACCACCAAACCCAATTTCAAGCAAACACCACGCTCATCAAACTTGCGAATCTTTAGTATTTTTCTCTGCTAGCAAAATGTTTGCGGAAGACCCTGTACATTTAATCAAACTCCAATGTTTGATCCCAAGCATAAATAAAAAACCACTTCACTTAACTGCTGAGTTGCTCCCAGGCAGTCACCTGTCACACCTCCAAGCCTCTTCTTAAAATGCACTAATGTTACCCACCAGATAAATACGACTGCCGACAACCCTACCAAGACCTGATTCCCAATAAAAAATAATGGCAATAAGCCAAAGGCCGCATTCACGATTAAATCAAACCCTGAGAACTCAGTCATTGATCCGGATTTGCTTTTTGCTGGATCTTGCACATAGTCTGAAAAACGGAGCTGTGAAATTGAAAGAAAGCGGCTTAAAGTATGTCCTGAAATCCAAACCCAGGGCAAAATCTCAGTCTCAATTTGCAAAAGTGCAAAGAATTTAAACAGCACCAAAAACAATATGCCAAGTGCACCATAAGTCCCAATCCGGGAATCCTTCATAATCCGGAGTCGTTCTTCCGCTGTCCAGCCGCCGCCAAGCCCATCGCAAGTATCAACAAATCCGTCTTCGTGTAAGGCTCCGGTAAGCAAAACCGCAACTATTATTCCCAGCAAAACTGCAATCGGTACCGGACCTTCTGGTGACGCCCCGGGCGAAACAGAGAACAGCATTTGCGCCAGCATCCAAACTGCCGCGCTTGCTGCACCAACAAGCCAGCCCACAAGGGAAAAGTAACGTGAAGAATGAGAAATTTTGCCAGAATGCCAGCTGGAAGGGAGGGGGATTCTGCTGTAAAAAACGAAGGCCCCTACAATGCGCTTTACTTCTTGACTTAAGTTATTCACCATCAGTACGGTCACTCACTCCTGCGGATTCAAAGGATGCCATTTCATTCAGAAAGGCGACGGCCGACTGTAAAAGTGGAAAAGCGACTGCGGCTCCAGTTCCCTCACCCAGGCGCATTCCTAGTGAAATCAAGGGTTCTGCCTGCAAATAATTCAACATTTCGCTGTGTCCCTGCTCATCAGACTGATGAGTAAAAACTGCATATTCCTTAATTTCAGGGACAATTCTGGAAGCAGCAAGAAAAGCAGAGCTGGCAATAAAACCATCAATCAGTAAAATTCGTCCCAAAACTGCTGATTCCAACATTGCTCCAACCATCATCGCAATTTCAAAGCCACCGTAAGTTGCTAATACTGCATGCTGGTCTTGAATTCCCCCATGCAGATTCAGTGCTTTCTGAAGAATTTCCCGTTTTCGTGCAAGGCCGGAATCATCAAGTCCAGTCCCTTTTCCAACACAGTCTTCAAGGGGCAGTCCTGTATAACATTGCATCAGTGCTGCAGCAGAAGACGTGTTTCCAATTCCCATTTCACCAAAACCAACCACATTGCATTTTGTATCCGGAAGCGTTCGACTCAACTCTGCACCTTTGTTCAAAGCCTGCTCACATTCTTCAGCACTCATTGCAGGTTGTTGAGCAAAGTTCTTTGTGCCTCGCCCTATTTTTGCTACAATCAATTCAGGATGTTCCGGCAAATCTACTTTCACCCCTGCATCCACAACGTACAAGTGAAGATTGTGTTGGTTGCAAAATACATTTATGGCTGCTCCACCATTGAGGAAATTGAGTACCATCTGCGTTGTTACTTCCTGCGGATATGGACTCACTCCCTCTTCCGTTATTCCGTGGTCTCCGGCAAAAACCAGAATGGTCGGATTCCTCAGTTCAGGAGTCAGCGTATTTTGAATTCTTCCCACTTGTAAAGCCAACGTTTCCAGCCTGCCCAAAGACCCCGGAGGTTTTGTTTTAGTGTCAATTTTTTGCTGTAGATCATTATTGACTGCAGATGAAACAGAAGAAACCGAAAAGGATTGCATAGTTATTTTTCTAGAATAGAAATATATTTTTGCCAGGTGTCTTACGCAAGAACGCTCAGTATATATTTATTACTCAATCAATCAATCTCATTCTTAAAGCAAACTCATGACAAACAGAGATTCACTGATTTTGCACTCATTTTTACAGCGACAAACTTGAAACTTTGCCGATAAAACATAAGCTGTAAAACAGCTTTGCTACTCTTGCAAAACCAAAAAACCACTGCCACAATATAAATAATAAAGGTTTCTAATGAAACTTTGGCTCAAAAATCCACTCAGCATTCTTGCTGATAATGCGGGAGGTGGAATTCTGCTGGAAGGAACACGCATCGTTGAAGTTGTTCCCTCCGGGAAACAGCCCTCATCTCCATATGATTCCGTTTTTGATGCCAGTCGACACGTCATCCTTCCTGGACTGATTAACTTGCACCACCATTTCTACCAAACCCTCACACGCGTTTTTCCGAAAGCACTGAATAAAGAATTATTTCCGTGGCTCAAAACGCTCTATCCGATTTGGGCTAGATTGACACCGGAAGCAATGCGAATTAGCACACGCCTTGCGCTGACCGAACTGCTCCTTTCCGGATGTACAACTGCCTCTGATCATCACTACGTTTTTCCTGGAGGACTGGAAAACGCTATTGACTTGCAGGTGGAAGAGGCAAAAGCGTTGGGAATTCGGGTCGTGCTCTGCCGCGGTTCAATGGATCTCTCTCAAAAAGACGGCGGTTTGCCACTGGAGTCTGTTGTTCAAACCTGTGATGAAATTTTAGCAGACAGTGAACGCCTGATTCAGAAATATCATAACCCAAATGAAGGTGCAATGACGCAAATCGCACTGGCTCCTTGTTCACCGTTTTCGGTTTCAGAAACAGTTATGCGGGAAAGCGCAAAGCTCTCAAAAAAACATAACCTCCTGTTGCACACCCATCTTGCTGAAACAGAAGATGAGAACATCTTTTGCCTGGAAACACTCGGCTGCCGTCCCTTGGATTATTTGGAACAGATGGACTGGTTAGATGATCAAACCTGGCTGGCACACGGCATTCATTTTTCGGATGATGAAATTCAAAAACTCTCCGCAGCAAAAACCGGAATCTCGCATTGCCCTTCCTCAAACATGGTCCTTTCTTCCGGAATCTGCAGGGTTCCTGAATTGGAAAAAGCCGGCGTGCCTGTAGGACTTGGGGTCGATGGCTCTGCCTCAAACGACTCTTCAAATTTAATGCAGGAAGTCCGGCAAGCTTTTTTACTTCAGCGACTTCAGCATGGATCTAAAGTCACTCATTTGGATGCGTTGCGCTGGGCTACCGAAGGCG